>JAIKWU010000038.1 GCA_024684455.1 Bacteroidaceae bacterium
GCTTATTGCGAACTTATTACGTCTATACAATCCCTGTAGACAAAGGCCGTATCAATGATTCCAGGAGCATAAAAGAGCCTTAAGTAGAAATGATAGCCTGTTTAGGGTATTTTTAGGAGTATATTTGAACCTTAAGCCAAAAGTTTCACTGCGGTGGTACAGAAGTTTCACAACAGAGGTACCTAAGTTCCACTGCGCTGGTACAAGAGTTTCACCGCAGTGGAACAATCACTTCACCACAGTCAGTCCCAAAATAACCGACATTTGTCACAGAATATTTGTAGTTTAACTATAATTTTGTATCTTTGCAAACGAGAAACAAAAACATCATGCCTATGGTATAAATCGTCAAAAAGACATATAGAAAAGAAGCGTTAACTTGCATTCTTGCTTACTGATAATTGGGGAATTAGAAGAAGCAGCCAAGAGTAGAAGTTCAACGCTCACGTCGTTTCCGGCGTGGGCTTTTACTCGTTTAGGTTGCACAGGTCATCCCCAATACCTCAGTAAGCATAAGCGAAGTTAAAAGGTCCACGTTTTTCTTTTCTTGTCTGTACTCAAACTAAGGATCAATATAATTATACAGTTATATAGTTTAACAAGACAAGAATCAGATTATGAGCGATTATAATTTTAATTTAGGTAATATCATTCCTTATGATATCAAGGCTAAATATTTGCCTGTAAGGGCAATGACAGCCAACTTGAGTTCATGGGGTAATGTTGCTATCATTGGATGTAATCCTGTGAAGACAGAGAGTAGTGGTGATTTTTTTGACATTGTCGAAAATAATACAACAGAATATTTTGTGTTTCCCCAATACTATAGTCTTTATAATACATTAGTCAATAAGGTTTTATCAATGGAAACATGGATGCCAGATCAATCATCCTACTATACTATCAAAGGATTGGTATTTGGAAAACAGAAATATGTGCATATTGTTTATGAACTGAACTAATCAAAAAATAATTATGAACACGAAAATTCAAGAACAAAGTCTCTATAGCCAATTGATGAAAAATGGTTCTGAGAGTGCAGAAGGACGAGTGCGTTCCTTGTCATTATTGGAAGAAATGACCCTTATTGGCTTTGTGCCATATAATATGGTTTGGCATAATAGTCGGATTGCTACGGCTTTCAATCTTAATGCTAAACTAATAGTTACGCCTTACTATATTAAGGTTGGAGATAATCCAGTATATCCTTATTATACAAAAGCACGCAAGGCAAAAGGTTTACGTTATTCGTTAGATGAATATCTCATTATCGATAAACTGTCAGAGTATGTTTACAACAATCAATCATATCCTTTTACTGCTGATAAATTAAATAATGGAGGGGCACTTAGGTCATTGAAACAGAAAACCAATTATCTGGCGTTGGATGAGGATACAAATGAAACGAAGTATGTAGGTCAAAAAGACGACATAGAATTATATCGTGATTGTTGGAAAGACAGAAGTGTCTCTGATGACATGCTTTGTTTATGTGTATATATGAACAAGGTTACTGGCAGACCAAGTTACATATTACTACCGTCTACCGATGTTTTTAGAGTGATACCCGAAAAGGAAGAATGAATATCTCTTTTTCATTGAGTTTAAAAGAATATGTATAATTCCATTTATTATTTTGATGACATAGGTACACCTTTCAGATTTGGGAGATATAAAGGATGGTCATTGCGAAGAGTGATTGAGCAAAATCCTTCATACCTTTATTGGTGTGTTGACGCTATTCCCTCCTTTCGAATAAGCCCAGATGCTATTTCGCAAATCCGTGAGATGTATCCTATGTTTATCATAACACAGAACTTTGGGGGGCATATTGAAGAATATGAAGAAGATGATGATTACGAACCTGATTATGACGATTCTTCTTATGATGATAACTATAAATCCGAGGTAAATCCGACTTACGAACGCTATTCTGGTTCATATGCCCAGGATATAATGGGGTATAGCGATGATGAAATAGATACAATTTTTGATGGAGACCCCGATGCATATTGGAATATAGATTAAGGTGTTGTATTAATAAGGATCAAGGCATTATAACGTGAGACATGAACTAAATTAGAGTTACCGATGAAAAAATATGTCATAGTATTGCTTGCCAGTTGTCTGCTTTCCTGCGGACAGCAACAAAAGGAGAGTGTAGAAGATACTACAGTACAGGATGAATGTATCGATTCTATTAAAAGCAGAGAAGAAACACATGGTGATATGGATGAGTATGAAAAACTATTCATGTCCTATCATCCTTCGGGATATATAGATTTCTTCGGAGTGCCACTTAAAGGATCAAGTGTTGATGAGGCCATTCAGCAGGCAGTCCAAAAGAGTGGGGTACTTAGAATCGTTGAGCAGAGAAGTGACAATGGTGTTCTGATTGTGGAATTCTGTGGGATTCCTGCAGCAATGAATGTGGGATGGCGAGAAATCGAAGATAGTGTTCGTGTTGAGAATTTGACCTTCACTTCTTCACAGCAAGACCCTCGAAGCATTAAGAAGTGGGTCGATTCTATAGCCAAGTATTACGGCGAATACGAATATGAAGAAGAGGAGGAAAGATACTATTGGCATGAGTGTGGCATCAGAATTCGTCGTCTTCATACAGATGATGGAGGTACGGTGATATTCTTTTAATCTTTCACATTACACATAGGGGGAAGCATCATTGCAATGCTTCCCCCCTATGTGTATTTCTGAATTATAAACGGTTAAATCAGTTTTTCGCTGTAGGCATCGTTGATGACATTGATGGCACCCAGTGAACGAGGGAATCCTATCCACGGAAGCATTGCGGTGACAGCAGCCACCATCTCTTTCTTCGTTATTTTCATGTTTCTGCAGCCTATGGCATGAGTGCGCAGACGGTCGTCGCAGCCACCCATCGCGGCGAGCATACAGAACGTGATGAGTTCGCGGTGCTGGAGGTCGATGCCGTTTCGTGTGTAGAACTTGCCAAAGCAGTAGTCGGTCATGAAACGGACGATGTGCTCCTGTCCTTTGGGCGATGTCTCAAGCATGTTTTCGGCATTGCCTTCGCCCCAGAGCGCATCAATCATCTCGATACCTTTCTGCCTGCAGTTCTGGTCGGTCGTCGTCGCTTGGTCGTCGAGTGGCAGACGGATATCATTGTTCTCAAACACTTCGTTCATGACGAGCAGGAAATCGATGACGCGCGAGAACCCCAGGAAGGGAACGGCTTGGTAAACGATTTCGCGGATTTCGCGAGGCTTCACACCTACGTTAAGGGCGGCATCTACGTACATGCGGAATTCGGTCAGCGCGTTGCAGCCCAGTGTGGATGCTAGAATGCACATGACGCGTGTTTTCTCGATGACAGGGCCGTCTGCCACCTTCAGGGCCTCGTCGAATGCGAAGTTGTCGAAGATGGCTGTGAGTTCGGGATCGCTCTTCAGTGTATTCACACTATTGCGGACGGAAAAAAGTTTTTTGATTTCCTTGTGTGCCTTTTCGGTGATTTTGATTTCTTTCATAGGTTGAGTGGTTTTGTTGTTGTTACGTGCAAAGATAACGAAAAAAACGTCTCCATTGTTATTTCAGCATGACATTTTCGCATTTTTTAACCGAAAAGCGTTAATTTTTTATTGAAGTGGCGAGTTTCTGTCGAAAAAAGACGTACCTTTGTATAAAATTTCATATGACATGCTTCTGTGTGCAGACGTTTGTGACAAAAAGTAAGTTAAAGTTGGCTTTTGTGTTGACAAAATGAAAGAATTTTGTGTTAAATTAAAATTTTTTTCATAAAATACACAAAAGTTGTCTCAAAATGTTATAACTTTGCACGCGATTAGTTCATAAAGATTGTTATTATGGCATCGAAATTGAGATTTAAGGTGGTTGACGAGGCGTTTAAGAAACGTCCCGTCGAAGTGGCGGCACGTGAAGAGCGTCCGTCGGAGTATTTTGGTAAGTACGTTTTTAATAAGCAGAAAATGTACCAGTATCTGTCTCCGAATGCCTATCACAAGATGTGTGACGTCATCGACCACGGTGCTCCGTTCGACATTACTATTGCCGATGAGGTGGCCGAGGGAATGAAGCGCTGGGCGCTCGACAACGGCGTTACGCACTACACACACTGGTTTCAGCCACTGACCGAGGGAACGGCTGAGAAACACGACGGATTTGTAGAGCATGACGGCAAAGGCGGTATGGTGGAACAGTTTGAAGGAAAAATCCTCGTGCAGCAAGAACCGGACGCTTCGTCGTTCCCCAACGGCGGCATCCGATCGACGTTCGAGGCGCGTGGCTACAGTGCCTGGGATCCGACTTCGCCAGTCTTCATCATCGGTGACACGCTGATGATTCCTACTATATTTATTGCTTATACGGGCGAGGCACTCGACTATAAGGTACCGTTGAAAAAGGCGCTTTATGCTGTCGATAAAGCCGCAACGGCCGTTTGTCAGTACTTCTATCCGGAGGTAAAGAAAGTGGTGAGCAATCTTGGCTGGGAACAAGAGTATTTTCTCGTTGACGAGTCACTCTATACGGCACGTCCAGACCTCGTCATGACCGGACGCACGCTGATGGGACATGATTCGGCGAAGAACCAGCAGATGGACGACCACTACTTCGGTTCTATCCCTGAACGAGTGGAGAATTTCATGCGCGATATAGAGATACATGCACTTGAACTCGGCATTCCTGTCAAGACGCGCCACAATGAAGTGGCACCTGGTCAGTTTGAGCTGGCGCCCATATTTGAAGAAACGAACCTTGCCGTTGACCACAACATGCTGATGATGGCGATGATGAAACGTGTGGCACGTAAGCATGGATTCCGTTGTCTGCTCCACGAAAAACCGTTTAAGGGTGTCAATGGCAGTGGTAAACACTGCAACTGGAGCCTTTCTGCGGATAATGGTGTGCTGCTTCATGCCCCAGGAAAGACGCCGCTCGACAATCTGCGTTTCGTTACATTTATAGTCGAGACGCTGAAGGCTGTATATGACCATAATGGACTTCTCAAAGCCAGTATCATCACAGCGACCAACGCTCATCGTCTGGGTGCGAACGAGGCTCCTCCAGCCATCATTTCGTCGTTCCTCGGACGTACGGTAAGTGACCTGCTCGACCATGTTGCCGAATCGAGCGAGGACGAAATCCTCACTGTTTCAGGCAAGACGAAGATGCGTCTGGATATACCTTCGATTCCTGAGATTCTCATCGACAATACTGACCGCAACCGCACCTCGCCCTTTGCCTTTACGGGCAACCGTTTTGAATTCCGTGCTGTGGGTTCGGAGGCCAACTGCGCCAGTGCCATGCTGACGCTGAACACGGCTGTAGCCGAGGCGCTTATGAATTTCAAGGAGCGTGTCGATGCGCTCATTGCCGAGGGACTTGCGAAGGAGAGTGCCATTCTGCGTGTACTGCGTGACGACATACGCTATGTGCGCCCGATACGTTTCGACGGCAACGGTTACAGCGACGAGTGGAAACAGGAGGCTGCACAGCGTGGCTTGGATTGCGAGACTTCCTGTCCTTTGATTTACGACCGATACCTCGATGATGCGTCCGTCCGTATGTTCGAGAGCCAGCATGTGATGACACGTGTCGAACTTGCTGCACGCAACGAAATCAAGTGGGAAACTTACACAAAAAAGATTCAGATCGAGTCGCGCGTGTTTGGCGACCTCTGCATGAATCATATCATTCCTGTCGTGACCAACTACCAGTCGCTTCTCATCGACAATGTGCATAAACTGAAGGAAATCTTCTCCGCCGACAAGGCAGAAAAGATTTCCAGCAATAACCTGCGTCTGATTGAGCAGATTTCAGAGCATGAAACATTTATCAGTGAGCATGTGCAGAAGATGATTGATGAGCGGAAGCGTGCCAACCGTATCGGTGACGAACGCGAAAAAGCCATTGCCTATCACGACCATGTGGCTCCGTTGCTCGAAACCATCCGCTATCATGTCGATAAACTCGAGATGATTGTCGATGACGAACTTTGGCCTCTGCCGAAGTATCGTGAACTCCTGTTCATCCGATAGGTCAATACTCACCAAGGCTGTGCAGCATACCGAGGTAGGTGCTGCACCAGAACGTGTCGAAGTCCCCGTCGCCGTCTGAGTCGTATTTCCATACGCCGATTTCGCGTTTTGAACTCAACTGTGAAGACTGAATCCATAGTTGCACATAATCCTTGTCGGAGGTATAACTATAGTTTGTCATCTCCATCGTCATGACGTAGGGCTTCTCAGCGGGTGTGTAGTTGTTGGCATACTTGGCTCCTTCCAGCCACGAACGCACCTTGTCAAACTTCTTGTACTGATTGGCTTGGCTCCAGTCCGATTTGTAGTAGTCGGTCATCTGAGCCGAAGCGTCGGGAAAGTGTACCATCTGTGCATCACGGTTTTCCGACTTCGTCACCCTGCCCACATAGTCGAGCATCGCCTTTGCCGTTTCCTTGTCGTAGTTCATCTGGTTTAATGCAGCCACCAGCAGGATGGGTTGCAGATAGGGGCTTTGGTGAATGTCGGTCATGCCGTTGGGCAGATTCAGGTTTTTCAGTTCCTCCACGCTGGCAGGAAGGTCTTCAATCGAAACTTTTACGACGCCGAACGGAGCGTCCTTATAGACATAGTTGGTTCCGTTCGACAGACGAATGGTCAGATCCTCGTAAGTCAGTCCGCTCTCGTCAATGTTGACTTGCAGGGACCGTGCCGACGGACTTTGCATGGGTGAATCAGGTTCGGCGGCTTGATCATCGGCATTCATCTCGTCTGTCCCGAGTATGCCTGTGGTCATCGTACTTGCTTTGTCGGAGCGAGGTGTGCCTGCGTCACACGAATTGAGAGGCAGGACTGCCAGCAGCCCAGCGATTGAGAACACTAAGTTCTTCACAATGTACATGAAAGTTTTCATTTTTTATGGTTTAGAGTGAATAAGTATGTGGGTGTAATATATGCTGCAAATATACGATTATGTGTCCATTCCGCCAAAGGAATGCTCAAAAATCTTCCGACTCGCATTGAGTACTTGAAAATCATACGCCAAGTCATAGGGGGGATTGTGCCGGCAATAAAAATAAATAATGTTAATTTATTTTGTATTACTCTCACTTAATCGTATCTTTGCACATAATTCTTGGATTTGAACATGTCCCATCGTTTCTACATATTTCTCCTGTCTGTCCTGATGCTGCTAGTCTGTCTGCCTGCCGATGCTCGCAAGAAGCCGACTAAGTATGATGTGAAGCGTGAGCAAGCCAGTGCTCTGCCGTTGATAGAACCCGATCCCATCAACCGTAAGTCGAAACCCGACAGCAGTCCGCGTGTGGTTCAGGATGTCAGTCTGAAAGGCGGTGGTGGTGGAGGTACACAGGCACGTCGTCAGCGAAGCAGTGTCAATGGACAGTTCCCGCAAGGCATTGATGTGAGCCATCATCAGGGCTACATCAACTGGGCCGAGGTGGCACGTTCACGTGAGGTGCAGTTCGTCTATCTGAAGGCTTCTGAAGGTGCCAATTACATTGACGATACCTACGAATTCAATGTGCGTGAGGCTCGCCGCAACGGCCTGAAGGTGGGGCCTTACCACTTCTTTCGTCCAGGTGTGGATGCCGACGTTCAGTTCCGCAACATGATGAGCATCGTCAACGTGAAGCACGTCGATCTCATTCCGATGATTGATGTCGAGGTGACGAGCCGTGGTGTGTCGATGGCCACATTTCATGCCAGGCTGGAACGTTTGCTAGAACTTGTGACAAAGGAATTTGGCAAACGTCCGATTATTTACACCGGCAAGAATTTCTACAACAAACACATGTATGGTGGGCGTTACAGCCGTTACAAGTTCTGGATTGCCGCCTATTCGTTTGAGGAGCCGATGCTGTATGACGACGATGATTATGTGATTTGGCAATACACAGGGCAGGGCAGTATGCGTGGCATCCGCGGCAGTGTCGATTTGAACCGCTTTGTCGGAAATCACAATGTGAAGGATATCCAATACTAAGACCCCTGATTCCCTCCCCCAAAAGGGAACTTCAAATCCGATGAAACAAATCCTCTTGTCTTTCTTGTTTGTGTTCTGCTTTGTGACTCTCCCCCTGACGGGAGGAGTGATTGTGCGGCTTCATCCAGAAGGAGTTGGAGCAGATCCTGAGTATCTTCCCGAAGACTCCATTCTCATAGAACATCTTCTTGAGAGTTCACTGACAGAGAGAGGAGACACACCGCGTACTTTGTGGTTTGGGCAGCAGTTCGTCGGTCGTCCGTACGTTGCGCATACCTTGGAGAACGGGACCGAGGAGCATCTGATCGTGAACACGCGCGGACTGGACTGCACGACGTTTGTGGAAACCGTCACGGCATTGTCTTTGTGCGACCTACACGGACAACGAACTTTTGTCGACTTCTGCCGATGGTTGCAGAAGTTGCGCTATCGTCAAGGGCTGATTGAAGACTACACCTCACGACTTCATTATTTTACGCAGTGGGGAGCAGACAACGAACAGATGGGCCTTGTGCATAGTGTGCTTGAAGGCGTGGAAGACAGTGGGCTTGCCACACAGACGGTGAACATTCATTATATGTCGCAGCACCCCGACTTCTACAAACATCTTAAACGCAATCCGCACTTCATCTCCGTCATTCGCAGACAGGAACAGGCTGAGCAAGGCAAGCGTTTTCGCTATTTGCCGAAGTCCCGACTGGCTGAATCTCCTTCGCGACTTTCTTACATCCACACGGGCGACATCGTGGCAATTATTACGTCGAAGGACGGACTTGACACCAGTCATCTTGGTTTTGCAGTGTGGCAAAATGGTCGGCTCCACCTTATGCACGCTTCGAGCCTCTACAAGAAAGTCGTGATTGACACAAAGACCTTTTATGACTACTCCCAAGGCCAGCGTAGCCAACTGGGTATCCGTGTGTTTAGAATGGTACAGTAATTGTTTGTGAATAAATGAGTTGATAGGCGGGTAATCAATAACTGCTCAAAGCACTAAACTCCTGAAAAGAATATGAAAATCGTTTGTCTGAAAGGAGGACTGGGTAATCAGTTGTTTGAATACTGCCGTTATCGTCAGTTGCAGCAGCAGCATCGTGGGCGCACCTACCTCTACTACGATCTTCGCCGTCTCAAAAGTCACGGTCGCGCCTTGCTGACCGAAGGCTTCGATGTCGCTCTTCCATCGACACCATTCTGGATTCAGATGCTTGTCGTCGGCATTAAATTGTTGCGCGAACTCCATCTTTTCTCCCGACTTTACGACGACCTCCGCGACGACTGCCTGCTCATTGACGACTACAGCCAAGACCGCCGTTTCATCGTCGATGCACACCGTCTCTTGCCCTTCCGCAAACTTCCCCTCAGCCCCTATGCTCAGGATCTCGAGCAACAGATACTTGCTGCCACCGATAGCGTGGCCGTGCATGTCCGCCGAGGCGACTATCTGCATCCGTCGAACCTTCCACATTTCGGTCTCTGCACTGTTGATTACTATCAGGAGGCTGTCAGCCATATCCGGCGCAAGCACCCCGATGCAACGTTCTTCGTTTTCTCTGATGATGCCACTTGGGCAGCACAGCACTTGACCTTCGACCGTACCGTCTATGTGCGTCCTCATCCCGATGACTGCGACACTATTGACCTACGTCTCATGTCCCTGTGCCATCATCATATCATGGCGAACAGCACCTTTAGTTTCTGGGGCGCATGGCTCTCGCCCCATCAGGGCATCAACATCTATCCTTCCCGTTGGTTTGCCGACCCCATGTGGCACGTCCCCGACATCTTCCCAAGCCATTGGATGGGTCTCGACACGCCGTTGGGCACCTCAGCCCGTTAAACATAGACAATGATGAAACTGTTTGCGCGGACTGTTGGTGATGTTGTCTGATTGTCAAATGAAGTACTTGAAGAAATTACGCTAAGCACTTGGAGATTTCACGCCAAGCACTTGGCGTAATCACGCTAAGCACTTAGCGTCGTCATTAAACACCGTTCTCGCGTGCGCACGTACCTTATTTGTTTTTGATGGATGACGGGCACAGATAAGGTTGCTCAACAAATGAAATAGAATAAGAGAATTGTTTGTATGTTGACTATCATTGACTGCACTAACGGTACTCACGTTCGGTAATAAAAATAAATAATGTTAATTTATTTTGTATTGCTCTCACTTAATCGTACCTTTGCAGGCATGGAAGCAGTCGGACGGTTTGTCGCTGGTGAGTAGGTTGAAGTTTCGACCGATACTGAAAGCGAGAGGAAAGTCCGGGCAGCACAGGGCATCCCACTTCCTAATGTAGAAGCAGTCGGCGACGGCTGGGGAAATGCAGAAGAAAACAACCGCCCCGCAAGGGGTAAGGGTGAGAAGGTGGGGCAAGAGCCCACCAGCGGTGTGGTGATACACCGGCTGTGCATCCTGGGGGCTGCAAGTTCATGTAAACTGGCGCCGGCAGGGGTGAAAGCCTGTCAGTGAGGGTAGCCCGCCCAAGCCAGAGGGTAGAACGCTTGAGCCGTGTGGTGACATACGGTCTGGATAAATGACAAACGCCTGCGCTCATTACTTGACGTCCGCTTTGCTGACGGCTCGTGCAGGTACAGAACCCGGCTTACAGACCGACTGCTTCCGTTTTTTATGAACCACCTCTCTCACAGGAAAGGCAGAAACGAAGACGACATGAAACGCATTGCTTTATTACTCATCACGCTGCTGGCTGCCATGATCACACTGCACGCCCAGCGCCCGTTTGACGGCATCTATCGTAATGCCGAACTTGACATCCAGGCAGAGTTGAACCTGTACGATAAGACGATGGCTGTTCCTGATGCCGAGGACGAGAAGTGCTATGGCTATCTGCGCGGCAGACTGAATGGTGTGTGGGCTATTATGAAGGTGATAAGCCTTGACGAAAAGTCGGCGACAGTGCGGCTGGTTAACGACCTCGGTTATGAGGCGCAGACGGTGGAATTGACTTGCAATCCTGCTGATCGTGTCGTGACTGTACGTCTGGTGAAGGACAACAATATGAAGGCATTAAAGGACCGCAAGTATGTGAAACTGCCAAAGACGTTTGAACTGACTCCTTTGTTACGACCATGATGACTGCTGAACAGGAACATATCATAGAGCATCTGAATCCTTCACAACGCGAGGCTGTCGAATACTGCGATGGTCCCGCGTTGGTCATTGCAGGTGCAGGTTCGGGCAAGACACGAGTGCTGACACACAAGATTGCGTGGCTGCTCACACTCGGTTACGAACCGTGGTCTATTCTGGCACTGACGTTTACTAACAAGGCTGCCGACGAGATGAAGGCTCGTGTGGAACGGTTGCTGGGAGACGACCGTGCTCAAAGGATTTGGATGGGTACGTTCCATTCGATATTCCTGCGTATCCTTCGCTATGAATGGGAGAAGACGGGCTTTGCTTCAAATTTCACCGTCTATGATGCCACGGACAGCAAGAGTCTGCTCAAGTCCGTCATCAAGGAGATGGACTTGGACGACAAGATATACAAGTCAGGTATCGTTCAGACGCATATCTCGAATGCAAAGAACCAACTGGTGACCGCTGAGGAATATGTGTCGAGCAAGGAGAATTATCTGGCTGACCATCGGTCGAAGATGCCGGCCATTGGACAAATCTACAAGCGGTACAGTGACCGCTGCCGTCAGGCCAACGTGATGGATTTTGACGACCTTCTGCTCTATACCTATTTATTATTTAAGGAGCATCCAGAGGTGTTGGACAAGTATGCAGGGCGTTTCCGTTATATCCTCGTTGATGAGTATCAGGATACAAACTTCGCACAGCACCAGATTGTACAGCAACTTGGCAGTATATACCAACATGTCTGTGTCGTAGGCGACGATGCGCAGAGCATCTATTCCTTCCGTGGTGCCAACATCGACAATATCTTGTCATTCAACCGCATCTACTCTGATAGTAAACTCTTCAAACTCGAACAGAATTACCGCTCGACACAGACGATTGTGAATGCTGCCAACAGTCTGATTCACAAGAATCAAAGCCAGATATTCAAAAATGTTTTTTCAGAGAAGGAAAGCGGTGAGCGCATCTGTGTGACTGAAGCCTACAGCGATATTGAGGAAGGGCAGATTGTCACACGTAAAATCGCTGAATTACATCGTCGCGAAGACATCCCTTATTCTGGCTTTGCTATTCTCTATCGTACTCATGCCCAGAGCCGTATCTTCGAGGAGGCCCTCCGCAAAGATGGCCGCCCTTATCGCATCGTAGGCGGCATGTCGTTCTACCAGCGTAAGGAAATCAAGGATGTCATTGCATACTTCCGTCTGACGGTTAATCCGAACGACGAAGAGGCATTCAAACGCATTCTCAACTATCCTGCTCGTGGCATCGGACAGACCACGCTGACTAAAATTGTGGAATGTGCCACGATGCATAATGTGAGTCTGTGGAGTGTGGTGTGTGAACCAGAACACTACGGTTTGGCTGTCAACAAGGGAACGCTGATGAAGATTCAGAACTTCTGTGCGATGATCGAGGGTTTTCAGCAGATGGCAAACGAGAACTCTGCAGAAGTCGTCGGCCAGCACATCATGAAAGCGAGTGGGGTAGCGCAGGACATCTACTCCGACATATCTCCCGAAGGTAAGGCTCGTCAGGAGAATCTCGAAGAACTGATGAATGGCTTACAGGAATTTGTGGAAAGCCGTCAGGAAGAAGAGGGGCAAGTGGTCAATCTGACGGATTACCTGTCAGAGATATCCCTGCTGACCGACCTTGACAGCATCGAAGGTGCCGACGAGGAACGCATCACACTGATGACCATTCACTCGGCCAAAGGACTGGAGTTCAACACCGTGTTTGTCGTAGGATTGGAGGAAAATCTCTTTCCGAGTCAACTGGCAGGTGGTAATATGCGCGAAATGGAGGAAGAGCGACGGTTGTTCTATGTTGCTGTGACCAGAGCCGAACGCCATTGTTTTCTTACCTACGCCAAGAGCCGCCTGCGTTATGGTAAAATGGAATTTGGCAATCCCAGCCGTTTTATCTCCGACATTGATTCGAAGTATCTGGACTTTCACACCAGTATGCGCTCGGTACAGCATCGAAGTCATCATGCCGATGTCGAGCTGCCGTGGCAACGTCGCACAAAGTTTGCTGCTCAGCCGCCCCGTGAAGAACCCGTCGTTGTTCAAATGCCGTTGCCGACGGTGCCGTCTCGTTTCAAACCTGCCACTTGTGCCGACATCAGAAATCACCGTGACCCGTCACTTCAGACGGTCAGCGTCGGTATGCGCATTCTACACGCTCGTTTCGGTGTAGGCGATGTCTTGAAGGTGGAGGGCACAGGCGACAATATGAAAGCAACGGTGGAATTCCAGAACGTCGGCACTAAGCAACTTTTGCTGAAGTTTGCCCGCTTCACCATCATTGAATAATCCAACATGACTCTTTTAGAAAAGCATTTGCAGGACATTCCCAATCCTTGTTACGTCATCGAAGAAGACCTGTTGCGTCGCAATCTCTCACTGATTCAGAGTGTGGCGCAGCGTGCTGGTGTGGAGATTATCCTTGCCTTCAAGGCCTTTGCCCTGTGGAAGTCGTTTCCTATCTTCCGCGAATATATCCACCACACGACTGCCAGCAGCCCGTATGAGGCACGTCTTGCCTTTGAGGAGTTCGGTTCGAAGGCACACACCTATTCTCCTGCCTACGAGGATGAAACATTTGATGTGATTCTTCGTTGCAGCAGTCATGTCACCTTCAACTCTCTCTCACAGTTGGAACACTTTGGTTCGCAAGCACGTGCAGCAGGTGTGTCGGTCGGACTGCGTGTCAATCCAGGTTATTCGGAAATTGAGACGGAACTCTACAATCCATGTGCTCCAGGCAGCCGTTTCGGTGTTGACTCCCAGCAACTCCCCCCGACTATTCAAGGAATGGTTGACGGTTTCCATGTTCACAACCATTGTGAGAGCAGCGCAGAAGCCTTTGCACGTTCGTTGCAGCATGTCGAGGAAAAATTTTCCTCATGGTTTCCACAACTCAAATGGATTAACTTTGGTGGTGGACATTTGATGACCCGGAAGGACTATAACGTTGATTTACTCATTCAAACGCTGAATGACTTCCATCATCGCTGGCCACATCTACATGTGATTCTTGAGCCAGGTAGTGCTTTCGCTTGGCAGACGGGTCCTCTCGTTGCCCGCGTGGTTGACATTGTGGAGAGCCATGCCATTCGCACAGCCATCCTCAATGTATCCTTCACCTGCCACATGCCCGATTGTCTGGAAATGCCGTATCAGCCAGAAGTGAGAGGGGCAGCCCAACAAGGCGAAGGGTTTCGATACCGTTTAGGCGGAAATTCCTGTCTCTCCGGTGATGTGATGGGTGACTGGTATTTTGACCATGAGTTGCAGGTCGGAGAGGTTATCATCTTCGAGGATATGATTCACTACACCACGGTGAAGACCACGATGTTTAACGGAATACAGCACCCCTCCATTGGGATGCTGCATTCTGACGGTACGTTTGAACTCTATCGTGAGTTTACGTACGAAGATTATAGGGACCGAATGTGTTAACTTGTAGCAAGTATTCCTTCCATTTTTAACAGCCACGTTTTCTTGTCTATTCCACCGGCATATCCCGTCAGTTTTCCCTCTGCGCCGATGACGCGGTGACAGGGAATGATGAGCGAAATGGGGTTGTGTCCGACGGCTCCACCTATGGCTTGGGCGCTGCGAACACCCAACGTGCGGGCAATCTCACCATACGTTATGGTTTGGCCGTAGGGGATGTTGAGAAGTACTTCCCATACACGTTTTCTGAAATCACTTCCCCGCATTATTAACTTGGGGATAAAGTTCGGTTCGCGGCCGCTGAAATAGGTGTCAAGCCATCGGCGTGTTTCAATGAAAACGGGCAGGTCGTCGCATGTTTTGTAGTCGTTGGACAGTCCTTCCCCAAAGTATTTTTGCCCGTCAAACCAGATGCCGACAAGTGCATCGCCGTCTGATGCCAGGGCAATGCCTCCAACCGGAGAAAGATAGTGTGAGGTGAAATCCATGTTGTCAAAGAAATCAGTCAGATTCCTATTTCAGCATCTTCATGATTTGCTGTTCGGAGGCATGGGGCAGGACTATCTGCAGATGCTCCGTCATGCGTTGCAGGGACTCTTCGGGTGTGCAGTCACAAAGGCAGGCCTCCTTGCCGAGGAGCAGTTCGGGAGTTGTCAGTAGGGACCATCCGAAACCATATTCGTGCCCATGCTTGTCACGAGGATAGACAAAATCCTCGGTGACGATGCGGCATGCCATTTGCAGACGGGTGATGTAGCCGTCGAACTTACCCCGCATCTTGGGCCCTGTAAACCCACAGGCAGCACGTAGTTGACGCGTGATCATGCTGCCGCACTCCTGCAAGGTTTCGAGAATGGCTTCCTCGATGCTGTCCTCGGCAGGCTTAGGACTCTTGCTGCGTCGCCAGTTGCAGAGATGTGGCCACCAGTCTAGACTGACAAACCCCGCTTTTCCTGCAAAGAACTTTCCATAGACGCAGCGTCCTTCTTGTACCACAGGCCCTTTCCACTGCCACAACGGCCATTCCCACGAACCGTCAGGAAACACCGTATAGCGGCATTCTTCGGCCATCAGAGCCTCGGCAGAGTAACCACGGATGCCACTTTCTAGCAGGGGTAGGAATCCGACTTGCTGGACAAACTCAATCAGTTCGGGGCATGTGTGAATCTGCTTCACCTTCCCTCCGTCGTTCAGAAAATAGTCTGTAAATGCACTCATGATCCTTATGATTTCTTATCTCTGTTGTCCAGCATGTCCTGCATCTTGAGCATTTCGTCGCGGTATTGCGCGGCCAATGCGAAGTCGAGGCGCTTGGCTGCCTTCTGCATGAGGTCGCGTGTATGTTCGATGCTGGCAGCGAGTTGGTCGTGGCTCATTGCTGCTACGATGGGGTCGGACGGCTCGGCGGCATGTGAGTATTCGGCATCCATGTAGGCTTTCTCCAGATAATCGACGCGCTTGCCTTCGTGTAGGTTCTTAATGGTCTTCTTGATTTGGGTGGGCGTGATGCCGTGCTCAGTGTTGTATTGCATCTGCTTCGTGCGTCGGCGGTTGGTTTCGTCGATGGTCAGTTGCATGGAAGCCGTGATATGGTCGGCATAGAAGATGGCCATGCCGTTGACGTTGCGGGCAGCACGTCCGATGGTTTGTGTGAGGGCGCGGTGGCTGCGCAGGAATCCTTCCTTGTCGGCATCGAGAATGGCCACCAATGACACCTCTGGCAGGTCCAGTCCTTCGCGCAGCAGGTTCACGCCGACGAGCACGTCAATCTCGCCACGACGCAGTTTGTCAAGCGTATCAACGCGTTCAAAGGTGTCGATGTCGCTATGGATGTACGAGGTGCGCACATCGTTGTTTAAGAGATATTCCGACAGTTCTTCGGCCATGCGCTTGGTGAGGGTGGTGACGAGCACACGTTCGTCGCGTTCGACGCGTTTCTGGATTTCCTCCATGAGGTCATCGACCTGGTTCTCCGTCGGACGAATCTCAATCTGAGGGTCGAGCAGGCCTGTAGGACGAATCACCTGCTCCACAATCACACCTTCCGATTTCTGCAACTCGTAATCGGCAGGGGTGGCGCTGACATAGATGGTCTGGGGTGTCATCGCCTCAAATTCGTCGAACTGCAACGGGCGGTTGTCAAGGGCGGCGGGCAGTCGGTAGCCGTATTCTACAAGCGTTGTCTTGCGCCGACGGTCACCTCCGTACATGGCACGGATTTGCGGGATGGATTCATGGCTCTCATCGACGACGAGCAGGAAATCTTCGGGGAAGAAGTCGAGCAGGCAGTAGGGGCGTTCGCCTGGTTGACGTCCATCGAAGTAGCGTGAGTAGTTCTCGATGCCCGAGCAGTGGCCGAGTTCACGAATCATTTCCAAGTCGTTGGTGACACGTGTCTCCAGCAGGTTCTTCTTGGTTAAATCGCCGATTTCCTCGTAGAAAGCGAGGCGTTCGTGCAGGTCGTCCTCGATTTGATGAATGGCTTGCTGTGTGCGCTCCTTTGAGGTCATGAAGAGGTTGGCTGGGTAGATTTGGTATTCTTCAAAGTCGCCGTAGGGTTGCATCGTCACGGCGTCCAGTTCCTCGATGCGTTCAATTTCGTCCCATCCGAAGTGGATGCGTGCAATACGTTCGTCGTAGGCAAGATACACATCCACCGTTTCGCCTTTCACACGGAAATGTCCGCGTGTCAGGTCGAGGTCGTTCCTGACATAGAGGCTGTCCACGAGTTTGCGTAGCAGTACGTTGATGTCCATCGCCGTGCCCACCTTGATGCGGATGATGTTCTCGTTGAAGTCCATCGGAGCACCCATGCCGTAGATGCACGACACGCTGCTGACGACGATGATGTCCTTGCGCCCGGAGAGTAGGGCAGAGGTGGCGCGCAGGCGTAACCTATCGACTTCCTCATTGATGGCAAGGTCTTTCTCGATATACGTGTCAGTGGAAGGGATATACGCCTCGGGCTGGTAGTAGTCGTAGTAACTGACATAGTATTCCACGGCATTGTCAGGAAAGAACCCCTGCATTTCGGTGTAGAGTTGGTGGGCCAGCGTCTTGTTATGGCTGAGGATGAGGGTAGGGCGTCCGATGTTCTGAATCACGTTGGCAATGGTAAACGTCTTTCCGCTACCCGTCACGCCCAGCAGCACCTGCGCAGGAAGTCCGTCGCGGACTCCTTGTGTCAGTTGCGCGATTGCCTCAGGCTGGTCGCCTGTCGGCGCGTATTGGGATGTGAGGTTGAATACCATATAATAAGTTAAGGGTTAAAAATGGAACGAGAGTGAATGGCTTCATGCCCCACTTCGTTTCTCTGTTTCGGAGATGGTGCATTTAATTTGCAAATTTACGCAAAAAAGTGGAAAATAACAGAACTTTTGCGGAAGATTTGTCGGAACATCCTTTCTTTTTCGTCTGCTCCGCAATTTGTAAGTGAGTGCTAAGTGGTTTATAATCAGTAAAATTGCTGTACCATTCTTGATGTGTCCCAGTGGTACAAAAGTACCAGCGCAGTGAAACACAAATTTCACTGCGCTGAAACGAAAGTTTCACTGCGTTGAAACTATAGTACCACTGCGCTGAAAAAACATTTGTTTGCAGTGCTTATTTGAGTGCGAGTGTTTTCCAGAACTCCGCCTCTTCGTTCTTCGCGTTCCGTTTCCATGACCCTCCGTTGGTTTCTCTGTACTTCGCCCAGAAGAATCGTTTCATGCGTGGCGTGACGACGATGTCGCCTCCCTCGTTGTGTATCTCGGCGTAGGGAACTGATGTTCCGACGGTGACGCGGTAGTCGTCTGGGTGGTAGTAGATGGAGCCGTAGAGGTTCTGCCGTGATGACATGAGTGGTCCGTACTTGTCAGGGCGTTTCTTGCGTTGCCATGCCTGCGTTCCATTGTCTTGAAAGCCTCCCTGCCGGAATCCAGTCTGGAAGTGGTCTTTTGCGATGCGTCCGACCTTGACGGGTAGCGTTCGTCGCAGTGCCTGCTCAATTTCCTGTTGTTTTTGTAGGAGTAGTTGCTGAAATTGTTCTATATTCATTTTTTTTAGCAATTTATTTTGGAGTTTGAGATAAAAGTAGTATCTTTGCACTCAGAAAAGATAGCGTTAGAAGAACCGCCCCAGATTTGGAGTTCTGGCAAGCCGTTCCTCTTTCGCTATTTTATTTGAAAATTATTCGTATCTTTGCAGCAGAAAATAGCAGAGGAATTTACCACGGCCCCAATGGGCTTGGACCCGGGGTACAGCATTCTGCTATTTTTTTATTTCCCTGATGATATCCTCTGGTTCCTTGGGCTCAATAGTATATAGCACCTCACCTTTATAGTGGTTATGCATCTTCACGTTCGCCCAATACTTCTCGCCCCCTATTATCTTAGAGTAGTAAAGAAAATAGTCTGTTTCTGGATGTTTGGGCTTGCTTGGATTCTTCGGATCATATTTCGGGTGTCCTGGCTCATAGGTTCTATTATGCGCCCATCCTTCATATATATGTACATTCGATGAGTGTAGTGGATTATTTCGAGCAGTATTGTGATTTAAAACGTGAAAAAACTATAAAGATTGGCTCGTTTTTATTTTTTAATTTTTAATTATTAATTATTTGTTGTATCTTTGCATGATTTTTTAGGAGATTCATGCAAAAGATATTCTTATCACTTTTGTTCTCGGCCTTGGTCCTGGCTTCGTGCAGCAACAGTTACAACAATCTGTTCAAGACGCAGGACTATGACTACAAGTACGAGGCAGCCAAGCAGTGCTATGCGGCAGGAAGGTATGTTCAGTGCTATCAACTGCTCGACGAACTGGTGCGCATCTTGAAGGGTAGCGACCGTGCTGAGGAGTCGCTCTTTATGATTGGTATGTGTCATTTCAACATGAATGACTATGAGACGGCAGCCCTCTACTTCGAACGCTATTTCAAGACCTATCCGAAGGGTGAATATACGGAGTTGGCACGCTACTACAACGGACGTGCATTGTTCCTGCAGTCGCCCGACCCTCGTCTCGACCAGACACCGACCTACTCAGCCATCAATGCGCTGCAGGATTTCCTCGAATACTATCCTTACAGCCAGCGTCGCGACGAGGTGAACGACATGGTTTACCAGTTGCAGAACCGTCTCGTGCAGAAGGAGTATGCAGCCGCAAAACTGTACTACAACCTGGGCTCCTACATCGGTAACAGCATCCATGGCGGCAGCAACTACGAAGCCTGCATTATCACAGCCGAAAACGCTCTGAAGGCATATCCATACACCGTGATGCGTGAAGAACTGTACATGCTCATTCTGCGCTCACGCTACAAGTTGGCACAGAACAGCGTCGAGTCCAAAATGTCAGACCGCTATTCGCAGACGGTTGACGAATATTTCGGCTTTAAGAACGAGTTTCCCGACAGCAAGTACATGAAGGAGGCCGACAACATTTACCGCCATTCGGCTCCCAAAGTAAAGAACTAATCATTCACTTTATAAAGTTTATATGGATTTCAAGAAGACAAATGCTCCTACAGACACCGTGACCCGCAACCTGATGGACTTCAGCAAGGACACGGGGAACGTCTATGAAAGTGTCGTTATCATGGGTAAGCGTGCCAATCAGATTGGTGCCGAAATGAAAGAGGAACTGACCAAGAAGTTGCAGGAGTTTGGCACCGCCAGCGACAACCTGGAAGAGGTGTTCGAAAACGACGAACAGATTCAGATTTCGCGCTACTACGAACGTCTGCCAAAGCCTACGCTCATCGCTACGCAGGAGTTCCTGGAGGACAAAATCTACTATCGCAATCCTTCGAAGGACGTCCCGACGGACAAACTGCTGTAAACCATGATTCAGCGCATTCAAACGGTGTATATGGCACTCGTGGCAGTGCTGTGCAGTGTGTCGCTCTGTTCGACCATCGGACGTTTTGCCAACGAGACGGATGTGGTGGCATCGTTCACCAACTTCTGCTTCAGCACAGACGTGAAGGCCGACATCACCGGACCCTGGCCGTTTGCAGTATTGCTCATCATTGTCCTATTGCTGACGGTGATGAGTATTTTCCTTTTTAACCATCGGATGCGACAGTTGCGGCTGGTGGTGTTTACAACCATCCTGCTGGTCGGCTACCTCGGTGCCTACGCCTTCATCGTGTGGCTGTACCTGCAGCAACTGGCATCAGCAGGCGTTGAGGCTCATTATGAACTGGCATTTGCCGCGCTGTATCCCGTCGTGTGCATCATCCTCAACTGTATGGCTATTCATGGCATTCGCAAGGATGAAGCACTCATACGCTCACTTGATCGTCTCAGATAATGGATTTCAAGGATTTAGTACAAAAGCGACGTAGCATTCGAAAGTTTACCGACGAACCGCTCACCCCAGAAGAGGTGCAAATCATCCTGCGTGCAGCACTGATGTCACCAACTTCCAAAAGCACGCGCGCATGGCATTTCTACGTTGTCGATGACAAAGACATGCTGGAAAAACTCTCGCAGTGCAAAAGCGCAGGGGCAGAGTTCGTAAAAGGCGCACCGCTGGCTGTGGCCGTGTGCATCGACACCGATGCTACCGACGTGTGGGTAGAGGACGCCTCCATTGCTGCTGTCACGATGCAGTATCAGGCTGCCGACCTCGGATTGGGCAGTTGCTGGGCGCAGATACGTCTGCGTGGGCAGGCAGACGGAACGCCTGCCGACGACCTCCTGCGCGACATGCTCGGCTATCCTGACGAACAGACCTGCGTCTGCATCATCGCCTTCGGTCATCCAGCCATCGAACGAAAGCCACAGGACGAGGAGAAACTGAAGTGGGAAAACGTCCACATCGTGTCATGAAAGTCACACTGATTGGTTCAGGAAATCTGGCAACGAATCTCGGCCATGCTTTGAAGGAAGCACAGGTCGAGATTCTGCAGATTTATAGCAGGACTGCTGCTCATGCACAGCGTCTGGCGACTGAACTTTGTGTTGATGCATTCTGTGAACAAATATGTGAAATCAACACGGAATCAGATGTTTACATTGTCTCTATAAAAGATGACGCATTGGCGTTGCTTACGTCGGAATTGCAGGCTCACCTGCCAGAAAAACTCATCGTTCATACCGCGGGCTCGATGCCCATGGACGTGCTGAAAAATGAACGCAGAGGCGTGTTCTATCCGATGCAGACATTCTCACGTCAGCACATCGTTTCGTTTGCACATATCCCCATTTTCATCGAGGCTGTGAATGTAAAGGATTTGCAGACGCTGCTCAACCTTGCTACATTGCTTTCAGACAGTGTTTACGAACTGTCGTCTGACAATCGCAAATGGCTGCACATTGCTGCGGTGTTTTGCTGCAACTTCACCAATCACATGGCCACGCTTTCGGCACGGGTGCTTGAACGCCACGGCATTCCCTTTCGTGTGATGCTCCCGCTGATGGAGGAAACCATTGCCAAACTTCACCTGATGCCACCTGATGAGGCTCAGACGGGACCTGCTGCGCGTGGTGACGAACGTGTGCTGTGCAGCCATGTGGAAGCATTGAAAGATGACCCCGAACTGGCAGAAATCTACAAACTCATCAGTAATAGTATAAGCCATGATTAACTACGACTTACGTAAAATCCGCGCTCTTATCTTCGACGTCGATGGTGTGCTTAGCCGCCAGACGATTTCCCTGCATCCTAACGGTGAACCCATGCGCACGGTGAACATCAAGGACGGCTATGCCCTCCAACATGCCGTGAAGTGCGGCATGACCGTGGCCATTATCTCAGGTGCGAAGACCGAGTCTGTGCGACATCGCTATGAAGGTCTGGGACTGAAGGACATCGTGCTCGGTGCTGCCGTGAAGTTGAAAGCCTATGACGACATGCTTGCTAAGTACGGATTGCGCGACGAAGAGGTACTCTATATGGGTGACGACATCCCCGACTACGAAATCATGAGACGTGCTGGGCTTCCCTGTTGCCCCTCGGATGCGGCACAGGAAATCAAGGACATCTCACGTTATGTCTCGCCGATGAAGGGTGGGGAAGGTTGCGGTCGTGACGTCATTGAGCAGGTGTTGAAAGTTCAAGGTAAATGGATGCACGATGATACAGCGTTTGGATGGTAAACATGTGGTTCTTGCCAGCAATTCGCCCCGTCGCAAGGAACTTCTTGCTGGGCTTGGCATCGACTTCAAAGTGCGCACATTAAAAGGCATCGACGAAAGTTGGCCGGATGGCCTTCAAGGTGAGGACATCCCTAAATATATCTCCCACACGAAAGCCGAAGCCTATCTGCCTACGCTTGCCGACGACGAACTGCTCATCACGGCAGACACGATTGTCTATCTCGACCATCAGGTGCTTGGCAAACCCAAGGATGTGGCTGACGCCAAAGCCATGTTAAGAATGCTCGCAGGCCGTACTCACGAGGTCATCACTGGGGTGACCATCGCTACACGGCAGAAGCAGACGACGTTTGCCGTCACCAGTCTTGTCACGTTCGCTGACCTCACAGACGAGGAAATCAGGCATTATGTTGAAAACTACAAGCCATTTGACAAGGCTGGAGCCTACGGCATTCAGGAGTGGATAGGCTACATCGGTGTGACACGACTCGAAGGCTCCTATTTCAATGTCATGGGCCTTCCCGTCCAGCGGCTTTACACCGAACTGCAACGGTTCTGAAGATAACCCTTCTTTTAGTATCTGGAAAAACATCTCCAAGCATTTGCCGCGGATGCCGAAGTGAACTTTTTTCAAAGGTCAAAGAAAAAAAAATGGCATTCGTTTGGATATACAGTTTATATTGATTAACTTTGCAAAATTAGAAAGAAGCAACCAAAAAATTTTTTTATTTTTCAATCATTTAATTCCAATTTTATGAGTCAGAAAAGAGTGTACACCTTCGGCAACGGTAAGGCCGAAGGTAATGCGAAAATGCGTGAGGAACTCGGCGGCAAGGGTGCTAACCTGGCTGAAATGAACCTGATTGGTGTTCCCGTTCCTCCTGGTTTCACCATCACGACCGACTGCTGTAACGAGTATTACGAAGTGGGTCAGCAGAAGATTATGGAACTGCTGAACGACGATGTAATGGCTGCCGTGAAGCACATCGAGACCCTGATGAACTCTAAGTTCGGCGACAAGGAGAACCCACTGCTTGTCAGCGTTCGTTCCGGTGCTCGCGCTTCGATGCCTGGCATGATGGACACCATCCTCAACCTCGGCCTCAACGACGAAGTGGCTGAAGGCATGGTGGCCAAGACCAACAACCCGCACTTCGTTTACGACTCCTACCGCCGCTTCGTACAGATGTATGGTGACGTGGTGCTTGAGATGAAGCCCGTCAACAAGACCGACATCGACCCGTTTGAGGAAATCATCGAACAGGTGAAGGAAATCCGTGGCGTGAAACTCGACAAGGACCTGAGCGTCGATGAGTTGAAGGAACTCGTAAAGCGTTTCAAGAAAGCCATTAAGGAACGCACAGGCAAGGACTTCCCCGACGATCCCATCGAACAACTCTGGGGGGCCATCTGCGCAGTGTTCCGTTCGTGGATGAATGAGCGCGCTATCCTTTATCGCAAGATGGAAGGAATTCCTGACGAGTGGGGAACGGCTGTCAGCGTCATGGCTATGGTATTCGGCAACATGGGCGACACCTCTGCAACGGGCGTATGCTTCAGCCGCGATGCCGCGAACGGTGAAAACGTGTTCAATGGCGAATACCTTGTCAACGCACAAGGTGAGGACGTTGTTGCTGGTATCCGTACACCGCAGCAGATTACGAAACTTGGCTCACAGCGCTGGGCAGAACGTGCTGGCATCAGCGAAGAAGAACGCGTCAAGAAATATCCTTCGATGGAGGAAGCCATGCCTGAGATTTATGCTCAATTGAATGGTATCCAAGAGAAACTCGAAGAGCACTACCGCGATATGCAGGACATGGAATTCACCGTTCAGGAAGGCAAACTCTGGTTCCTCCAGACACGTAACGGTAAGCGCACAGGTGCAGCCATGGTGAAGATAGCCATTGACCTCCTGCACGAAGGAATGATTGATGAGAAGACAGCCATTTTGCGTTGTGAACCTCAGAAACTTGACGAACTGCTTCACCCCGTATTCGACAAGAAGGCTCTCTCGACCGCCAAGGTTATTGCACAGGGCCTGCCCGCAAGTCCTGGTGCCGGATGTGGACAGATTGTGTTCCATGCCGACGATGCACAGGCTTGGCACAACGATGGACATAAGGTGGTACTCGTCCGCATTGAGACCTCGCCCGAAGACCTCGCTGGTATGTCTGCAGCCGAAGGCATCCTCACCGCTCGTGGAGGTATGACCTCGCACGCAGCCGTGGTTGCGCGAGGCATGGGTAAGTGCTGCGTCAGCGGTGTCGGTGCCCTCAACGTTGACTACAAGGCAAAGACAGTCGAGATCGATGGCACTGTCTTCAATGAAGGTGACTACATCTCCATTAACGGTACGACTGGTCAGGTATATGCAGGCGAAGTGCCTACGAAGGCTGCCGAACTCAGCGGCGACTTCAAGGAACTCATGGACCTCTGCGATAAGTACACCAAATTGCAGGTACGCACCAACGCCGATACTCCACACGACGCACAGGTTGCACGTGCATTCGGTGCTAAGGGTATTGGTCTGACACGTACCGAGCACATGTTCTTCGAAGACCAGAAGATCATTGCCATGCGTCAGATGATTCTCGCTACCGACTCAGAAGGTCGTGAGAAGGCTCTGGCCAAGTTGCTGCCTTATCAGAAGGCCGACTTCAAGGGCATCCTCGAGGCTATGGATGGTCTGCCAGTGAACATCCGTCTGCTTGACCCGCCACTCCACGAGTTCGTTCCTCACGATCAAGCAGGACAGGAAACGATGGCAAAGGAAATGGGCGTTGACCTCGCCACCATCCAGCGCCGTGTTGCTTCTCTCGCCGAGAACAACCCGATGCTCGGTCACCGTGGTTGCCGTCTCGGTATCACCTTCCCCGAAATCACAGCCATGCAGACACGCGCCATCCTCAGCGCTGCTTGCGAACTGAAGCAGGAAGGCAAGAACCCGATGCCAGAAATCATGGTTCCGCTCATTGGTATCCTCTACGAACTCAAGCAGCAGAAGGAAATCATCCAGAAGACCGCTGCCGAAGTGTTCGAAGAATATGGCATCGAAGTTGATTTCGAAATCGGTACGATGATTGAAATTCCACGTGCAGCCCTCACTGCCGACCGCATCGCTACTGAAGCCGAGTACTTCTCCTTCGGTACGAACGACCTTACGCAGATGACCTTCGGCTACAGCCGTGACGACATTGCATCGTTCCTGCCCGTTTACCTCGAGAAGAAGATTCTGAAGGTTGACCCGTTCCAGGTGCTCGACCAGAACGGTGTCGGCAAACTCGTAAAGTATGCCGTTGAAAAGGGCCGTGCCGTTCGTCCTACGCTCCGTTGCGGTATCTGCGGTGAACACGGTGGTGAACCTACCAGCGTTAAGTTCTGCGCCAAGATTGGCCTCAACTACGCTTCTTGCTCACCTTTCCGCGTACCTATCGCCCGCCTCGCCGCCGCCCAGGCAGCAGTTGAGGAATAAACAGAAAACTCTGGCAATATGCAAGGAACCTGTCCGTTTAGGCAGGTTCCTTTTTTCATGCTCAGACAAGAGAAAATACTGCTCGTATCTGGTTGCAAGCAATAGGGAATCGAAAAATTACTAATAAAGCATAACGAAAAGCCAAAGAGGTGTCTTGCTGCCATGGCAGATATCTAGTCTGCGACAACATAGTTGTTTTCTATACCCTTTATCTGTGTGAATCCCTTGTTCTTTCCACCGACTTCGAAAAGCCATCTGCCATCCGCAACCAAATCACTTTGACTGGGCATGATGAGCCGATGAGCAACCGCCAACTGGGAGGCAAGGAAAGTCTCACGCATTGTTCCATCCTCGGCTCTGGGTGTCAGACAATACATCAGGTTGGTGTTTCAGAATGTTATTGCGTGAAGCCTGAAGCGCATTTCACAATCCGGAAATCTTCATTTTATTATAATTCCTAATTTTCTCTAATATCATGACGTTCCACGCTTCGTTTCCCGGCAACTGGTATCGGCAGTTTCCTGTCGCAGATGGCGTGAAGATTGTTTCGGCTTGTGGAGTGAGAATAATGTTACCGCGATCTGAAAGAGAGAAAGACGTGTCGCCCTCAACGGCATGAATGACGGCCATTGGATCCCACATCTTTTGTCCTGTGTTGCAGTTGCACGTCAGGTAGATTTGCTTGATGGGGTGCACATCGGTCCACGCAATGTCGCTAATGACCTGCTCGGGCTTATATTCAACTCCCTGGCCCACCTCCATCGGCGAGAAAACCATATCTATCTCTTGCGGCCAGAGACGGAAAAAAGTCTGGGCAAAGGTGATGCCCTGGGCGAAGTTGAAGTCTGGCTCAACAGATTCACCGAACACGCCTCCCATAATATAGAGGCATTTCACCTTTTGCCTGACAAGTTCCACGCCATTCAACGGCGAGATATCATCGCCCTCAGACGTGAGCAAACCTGCTAATGCTGTGACGAAGCCAACGGAGCAAATGCTAACCGAGTGGTCGGGTTGCTGGGCCAGCAGTCGTCGGTAAAGTTGCCAGCCATCGGGCAGTGCCGAGCAGTCGCTTATTGTGCGATGAAACATTGGCTTTCCGTCTGGGGTAGTGTAGGTTGGCAAGGCCTTATAGTCTATCCATATTGGCGGATTACTGATTCCCTTGCGAATCATTCCGATGGGTAAATCGGCGTGGCCAAAATACGTGTTCATCACATCGGCCACAGCTGCACATTCGTCGCCCTCTCGGTCTACCACTACACCAAGCAGTTTGCATCGTCCTTCCTCCTCATAGTGGTAGAGCATCTCCAAGGCAAAAAGGTCGTCGGTCGAGGAACCTATGTCGGTATCGTAAATGATGAGCGGTATGCCCGAGTATGTTTTTTCTCCTTCGTCAGCAGCAGACTGCTCGTTGGTACATGAAGCCATAAACATGGCGCCGCATAGTGTCAGGATGGTGGATAACATCCATCTCCTCAAGATAAAAAAGATAATAGCCTGTCTCACCAACTCATATTTTGATTGCAAAAATACTACTTTATTTTGGAATATCAAAAACTTATCTCCTTTTCTACTCTTGAAAGTTAATTATTGCAATAATTATACTTATGAGAACGAAATTGATGCAAGAATGTCACAGAATGACAGGATAAGATGTCACTTCGCTTATTATTGTTAAAAAGCAAACACATTCTTCAAGAAAAAAGTGCAGAATGTGCTGTTCATGCTCATAATGTTTCCCAAATGTTTCCCGATTTAGCTGTAATGTGTTGATAATCAAGTTTCTTTGGCTTCGAGTCGGATGTGGCGGTCTTGTCCAGATGAATCGGTGAAGTCGAGTTCGTGATAGGGTAAGGTGAAGAGGTCGTATTCTTCTTCCCATGTGTAGTCGGTGACGGCGCGGCCATTGACGGCGGTAATGATGTCGCCGAGGTGAAGGCCTGCCTGCGCTGCATGGCCATCGCGATGGAGTTGGCTGACTTTCCAACCTTGTCCTATGTCAGTGCTGTTGCGGAAACCATAATCATAAAGGGATTGGCGGGCCGCTGGGTCTTCGGGTGCAAAACGATGCAGATAGAGCATGTTTTGTTGCGTGTCGATGATGAGGTTGAACTCTGACCAAACCTGATTGCCGATGGTACCGAGATAGGGGCGGTCACCAAAGGCTCCATCGCCGTTGGGAATGTATTCGACGGTAAGGTCGTGCATCGTGTCGTTGCCCAGCGTGAGAGCATCGGCTTTGATTTCGACGACGCATTCTTGCTGTTTGTCTCCAACGCCGTATTGTGTGTAGTCAACTTGCTGATGGGGAATGGGGAGTTGGTTCAGTTGGTAGTCTGCGGCGGTTTTTGCAGTCAAAGTGACGGATGAACTGCCTCCGGTGTCCATCAGATACCATCCCGTGAGCGTCTTGTCGCCGATGCGTAACGTGGCTTGCACCAGGATGCGGTGGTCTTCGTAGTGGATGGGCAACTGGATGTAGTCGGTGACATTGGGTTTGTCCTGTTTGTGCTGACGGAGGTAATGGTGCTGGAAGTTGATTTCGAACGGATAGTCGTTGACGTTCTTAATGCCCCAAAGTCCGTCGGCATGGCAATTGACGATGTCGCGCAACTTCATGATAGGAACAATATTGTAGTGGTCGTTGAGGCTGCCGATTTGGAGGTCGGCACCATCGGTGATGACGCGAACCTGTGTGCGACCAGCCCCACCGCCCATGCTGGCCTTGACCAGATTTTTGGGGTGCCAGTCGGAATGTGCCAGATAAACGCTGTCGATACAGAGCAACTGGCTGCCTCCTGTGTCGTAAAGCACATGGCACGAGAGCGTCCCGTTGAGGGTGGCAGGCACGTAGATATGGCCACGATGGATGAAAGGGATGCTGTTTTCCGTGACTTGTGCGTGGGCACTTAGGCAAATGAAAATGGCCAACAAAAGGCAGAGAATATGTCTCATACTTGCTCTGTCAGTTCTTTGATGAGGGGCAGCACGAACTTCTTAAGCACTTTTTCGTTCAGGCGGTGTTCACCTTCGAAACGGATGGCGTGAGGATAGTGCTTGTGGAAAAGGTCGTAGGTCTTGACCATGGGGTCATTGATGCCGAAGAGGCCGTAGCAATGCTCCTTGTCCCAGTCGGTAATATCCTTGAACTGCTGACGCTCCATCTGGTTGTGGTGCTGGATGATGTCGCGGGTGATGCGGAAGGTTTTCTGGTTGTCTTTGCGGCCGTTGAAGAACTTGTGTTCCCCTGTTTTAAGTACGCCGCTCATCGTGGACATATTGAGCGCAGGGTTGATGCAGATGCGGACAAAACCGCGCATCTGCTGGGCATACATGCCGCCCATCGAGGTGCCGACGATGATGTCGGGTTGCTCGTCTTCACAGAGTTTCTTCAAGAAAGGCAGGGCTTCGACGGGGTCAACGGGAATATCGGGAGCAATCACTTCGGCTTCGGGCAAGAGTTGGCGCAGCAATTGAACGGTGCCGCTGGCTCCCGACGAGCCGAAGCCGTGGAAATAGATGAGTTTCATTTCTTTGCGAATTTGTGGAAGGTGGTAATGAGAATGGAGCCGAGGATGCCGGCAGAGAGTGAGCCGAGCAGCACGGCAATCTTGCCTGTGGCGCGGAGGTGTTCGGTCACTTCATGCGGCACATCGCCAAACGAGAGGGTATCGACAAAGATACTCATCGTGAAGCCAATACCGCCGAGACATGCCACGGCAAAGAGCATCTTCCAAGTGGCATTCGAGGGCATCTCGCCGAACTTTCCCTTGATGGCGAGGTAGGAGGCCAGAGTGATGCCGATGGGTTTGCCGAGCAGCAGGCCGAAGAACACACCCATGCCCACGCTGCCGTAGTCGGGCGAATACTGGAAGATGTTGAAGTAACTGAGGTCTGGAATCTCAACACCGGCATTGGCCAGGGCAAATATGGGCATGATAACGAAGTTGACCCACGGTGCGAGGGCATGCTCAAGACGGTAACTCATGCCCATCGAGCCGAGCGAAATGTGACTGATGCGGCGCAGACAATGGCGCTGAACGGCATTGGGAAAGGGGAGTCCCTCAATCTCGTCGCCCTTCTCATCGTACTCCACCATGCGTTCATGATACTGGCGTGTACGACGTTTCAGGTAGGCATGGGTGTAACGTGCGTCCATCGGAATCAGGAAAGCCATGACGACGCCCGACATCGTGGAGTGAACACCGCTGTAGTAGAAGAGAAACCAAATAGCGATGGCTGGTAAGAGATAGTACGCCATGCGTTTCTCGCCCATTTTGTTCATAATCAGCACGCCTGCCACAAGCACCAGCGCGATGCACAAGAGCCCCATGTTGACATGACCTCCGTAGAAGATGGCCACGACGAGGATGGCGCCAAGGTCGTCGGCAATGGCAAGTGCCGTGAGGAATACTTTGAGTGAAACGGGCACACGCTTGCCAAGAATCGACATGATGCCTACGGCAAAGGCGATGTCGGTAGCGGTGGGGATTCCCCATCCGCTTTCTCCGTGAGTGCCGTGGTTGAATATCGTGAAGATGATGGCTGGCACGGCCATACCGCCTGCAGCAGCGATGACGGGCAACATGGCTTTCTTCGTGCTCGACAGTTCGCCGCACACGACTTCTCGTTTGATTTCCAGTCCGACGGTAAAGAAGAACACGACCATCAGAATGTCGTTGATGAAGCGTTCGACTGTCATTTCGTGCGGGAAAATCCAGTTGATGGACCTCATGCCAGTCACAGGGTCGGTGGGGCTTTGAATCGACATCGATAGCGATGTTTCCAGAATCTTTTGGTACAGGTCGCGTGTCCATGGCAGGTTGGCCAACAACATGGCGATGATGACACATACAATCAGGATTCCGCCCGATGCCCACGGCTGTTCCATAAACGCCTTGCTGTCCTTCTGCATCTTGTGCAGGCCTTTGTGCCAGGCGAAAGAAGGAATGAGTTTCATAGTTGAAATGTCAATTGTAAATTTAATGCAAAGGTACGATTAAGTGAGAGGAATACCAAATTTTGGGGCAGCGAGTGCAAAAAAAATGTATTTTATTTGCCGAGTCGTGACAAAATTGTCTAAAAGACAAATGAAAATTGAAAAATCTTTCATTAAAAGTATCGCAAGTTGAGTTATAAACAGGATTCATAGGATTAAAAGGTTTGAAGCCCCTTGATAAGGGGCTGGCGTAAGCCAGGGATACTCCTTTGGGGAGATGAATCTCCCGTCGTCGCAAACCGCGCTACGATTTCGCGCGGTCCTCATAATCCTCATCATCCTGTTTTTATAACCGCAGATTATGCAGACCATCCATCTGGTTCCGAAGGCTTTTACACGTCAATCTTCATAAATCTTCACGTCAATCTCATAAAATAATTGTTCCTAAAGATTGATGACATGATTACCGAAGATTGACGTGTATAAAAACATGTTGAATTCTTCTTGGTATTTTACTAATATATGTTTTTCCGTAGTTCACCTTGTCTTTCAAATACGAAAAAACAAAATGTTAGTTTTATTTGATAATTCAAATCATTTTTAATAACTTTGCGGTCAGATGAACTAACCCCTTTTTGCTATGGAAAAGATATTCAGTTTCAAAAGATTTGCAACACTGTCTTTGGTGTTTGCATGTTCATTCACCGCGCTTGTGGCCCAGCAGAAAGCAGCCGACGGCACCGTGATAGCTGCTACGCACACGTTCACCATGGTCATCCCCTACTTCGACCGCATGGCTGCCGACGACAACAGCGTCATGGTGCGCCAGCAGCCCAATGCCAAATCCGCAAAAGTGATGGAAATCTTCTTTCTTGAAGGCCTGAGCAACGCCGTGCTGCTGGCCGCCCCCACCGAAAAATGGGTGCGTGTCGGAGGCTACAAGAAACAAGGCTATTCCAATTCCTACTATTTGCAGAACCACACTTGGTACACAGGTGGCGGTCAGACCCTTCTTGTTGCCGACGGTCTTGTCCCCGTGTATGTCGAGTCGATGGCCGACCCCGAGGACGTTGACCAGTACAGCAATCCGCTTTGCTACATTCAGCGTGGCACCGTCATCGCCGATGTGTTTGAGGAAACAGACCACGACTACGTCCTCAAGACCGTTCACACTGACTTGCTCATTCCTAAGACGGCACCCGTCAGGAAGGTGACGCGATAACATAGCACAATCCCCATGCGCCTCACAGCGGATGGGGATTCTTATTATATTTCGTGCATCATTGATGGGGGCACAAAATCTTCACAGATATAATCGCAAAACAAGAAGTTTCTGTGTAGAGGAATCGTGAAGAGAGTGCCAATGCCGTGGACTTTGCATCCACGTCCAAGTGCTTAGCGTTCATACGCCAAGTGCTTAGCGTTCATACGCCAAGTGCTTAGCGTTATTTTTCCAAGTGCTTAGCGTATCTTTTGAACAATCTTGTTATCGAGGGCAGAATTGACATCACTCGGTCGAGAAACAAGTTTACTCTTCTCTTACTGCCCACCCCAAACCGGCTTGAAGGAAAGACAAGACGTTTCTGGAGTTTGACCTTGTGGGAAGCAGCACAAACCACAACCACGAGGAGATCATTGAGAACATAGAAACCTACCAGTGCGTGGCCATAAAAAGCCTATAACGTAAGAAAAACAGCCTTAAAATGAAAAAATCCGCTACTTTTGTTGGACGTAACGGATTTTTTTGTACCTTTGCCAGCAAATTCTGAGACGGCTTTTTTATAAGAGAATTGAATTCCGGGTCATATCGGGCTTAGTTCCCGTTCGGCACAGGTTCAGTTCTCTTTTCTTATTCTCATAGTGTAAAGATATAATCCAGTTTGCCTTACGATGACTTTACACTCTAAATTCACGCCATTATGAGTAGCGTGATAGACTTTGAATGGTTCTGGATGGTCTATGCCATTTTCCATTTCTATGAATGTAGCGTTTGGCATCCACTCCTCAATTTGTGTTGCGTATTGCATCGTTTCTGCCAGTCTGAAATTTCTCCGTCTATTGTTCTTCGCAAATGTCTCGCTAAAGAAATCACGGTTGAGAATCAGACGATCGCCAGTTTCGTTATTTGTGATGTAAAGTCGTTTTGAGACATTGCCATCCTCAAGAACAACTTCCTCAAGATGTTTCTTTGCCCATGCGTCAGCAGACCTTGCAGTTTGTCTTCTTTCCTGCGAAGTGAGAGGACGTTGTTGTTCTTCTTGTCGTATCTGATGAAGCAACCGGCACGCTTGACATAACTCGTTCTCTGGAATGAATGGGCGTGATAGGCTTAATGGGCTGCCTGCACCGTTCCCTTTAGCAATATCGCAGTCCCGGCATCGACGTATGGTGTAGGGATTATAGTCAGGGAATGTCTTCTGCTCTATGCCAGGATTGAAGTGGAAGATGCCCTTGGTGTCCTTACCCGTCGCCTCCTCACCGAGTGCCATTGCCTCGTCGTGTGGTGTCACGGGGTACTTTGACTTACGCACCTGTGCGACGGTGCAGCGGCAGTTCCAGCCGTTTGGCGGGTAATACTCCTGCCAGAACGGGTCAGACATCGGGAGTGTCACACGATCGAGCGCGGCGTGTTCCGGACGCACCTTCTTGTCTCGCTGAGTGCGGTACTGCAGATTGTATCGGTCGCCGTCCTGCATGAAGCCCTCCCACTTGGCAGCCATGTCCGCCGAGGCCTGGCAGAAGTTATACTCCGCACGAAGGTAGTTCTGGTTGTAGGTGCGGTCTATCCTTTGAACATCATTTTTATCGTACCTTTTTCCGAATGGGATCTAGTCGAAAAAACTCTAACAAGTTTGGTTATTAACTCATTTAATCGTACCTTTGCACGATAAAAATAACTGTAATAGTGAAATCATACGACGAAAAATGAATACGGAACCAAAAGAAGACGTGAAACTCGAATCGGTGAGTTTCGTAGAAGAACAAGTGAGAAAAGACCTGGCAGAGGGTAAGAACGGTGGGCGGTTGCAGACACGCTTCCCACCCGAACCGAACGGCTACCTGCACATCGGTCATGCCAAAGCCATTGCCATCGACTTCGGACTGGCTAAGAAGTATGGTGGTGAGTGCAACCTGCGCCTCGACGACACGAATCCTCAGAAGGAAGACGGCGAGTATGTCGATGCTATTAAGCGCGACATCGAGTGGCTGGGCTTCAAGTGGGCACACCTCTACCATGCCAGCGACTATTTCCAGCAACTCTGGGACCTGGCCGTCGAACTCATCAAGCAGGGCAAGGCCTATGTCGATGAGCAGACGAGTGAGGAAATCGCTGCGCAGAAGGGTACGCCGACACAGCCTGGTCAGAACAGTCCTTATCGCGACCGTCCCATTGAGGAGAACCTGCGCCTGTTCGAGGAAATGAACTCGGGGCGTGTGGAACGTGGCAGGATGGTGCTGCGTGCCAAAATCGACATGGCCAGCCCCAACATGCACTTCCGCGACCCTATCATGTACCGTGTGCTTAACATGCCGCACGACCGCACGGGTTCGAAGTGGAATGCCTACCCGATGTATGACTACACGCACGGACAGAGCGACTATTTCGAGGGTGTGACCCACTCGTGGTGTACGCTCGAATTTGTCAGTCACCGTCCCCTCTACGACCTCTTCATCGACTGGTTGAAGGAGACGAAGGGCGAACTGCCGCTCGACGATAACCGTCCGCGTCAGACGGAGTTCAACAAACTGAACCTGACACACACGCTCATGTCGAAGCGCAACCTGCTCATTCTGACGCAGGAAGGTGTAGTCAATGGATGGGACGACCCTCGTATGCCGACCATCTGTGGTCTGCGTCGCCGTGGCTACAGCCCTCAGTCGATACTCAACTTCATCGACAAAATCGGTTATACGACCTTCGATGCCCTCAACGAGATGGCCCTGCTCGAATCGTCGGTGCGCGACGACCTGAACAAACGTGCTCAGCGTGTCAGTGCTGTGTTGAATCCAGTGAAACTCGTGCTGACCAACCTGCCCGAGGACACGCTGGAGGTCTATACCGTGCAGAATAATCCCGAAAACGAGGCTGACGGCACGCACGACATCGAGTTCAGCCGCGAACTATGGATTGAGCGCGACGACTTCATGGAAGTGGCTGAGAAGAAGTTCATGCGTCTGGCTCCAGGCAAGGAGGTGCGTCTGAAGAACTCGTACATCATCCGCTGCTCGGAGAATCCTGAGGAGTGCATCGTGAAGGACAACGACGGCAACATCGTCGAAATCCATGCCGAAGTGATTCCCGAAACAAAGACGGGGCAAGCGAACTGCAACATGAAGATTAAGGGTAAGACCATCCACTGGCTGTCGTGCCGCCACTGTGTGCCTGCCGAGGTACGCAACTACGACCGCCTCTGGCTGGTGGAGAATCCGCGCGACGAAATCAAGAAGTACAGCGACGAGCACGACGGCGTTCGTGGTATCGAAGCCATGCGCCCGTTCCTCAATCCCGACAGCCTCGAGGTGAACACTCATGCCTACGTCGAGAAGTGGTTGCTGACGTGCAAGCCTTTGGATTACTTGCAGTTCCAGCGTATCGGCTACTACAACGTAGATCCTGATTCGACACCTGAGCATCTGGTCTTCAACCGTACCGTCGGATTGAAGGACAACTGGACCAAAAAGTCGTAAGTCCATGATTGATTTTAATTCTCCAGAGTTTCAGGAACTGCTTTCTCGTTACGAGCAATCGCGACGAGAAGATGCTCCATGCTATCTTGACTCGGAGGATTATGTGGACCTTTCGGACTATTATCTCGACCACGACAAGCCCAATGAGGCTCTTAAAGTCATTGACGAAGGGCTGAGCCTGCATCCCAATGACGACCTGTTGCCGGCAGTGCGCGCTGGTGTGCTCATCTATCTTCATCGTTTTGCAGAGGCTCAGGAAATCGTTGAAAAACTGGATGCCGACCAGAACTACGACGTCATCTACCTACAGGCACAGTTGAAGTATGCCGTTGACAACGATTTGCCAGCGGCAGACAAACTGTTTCACGAGTGGATAGGATGTGTCGAGGATGAGTGGCAATGCGGTCCCGACGGCACACCTGCTTCTTTCTCTGATGATGAAGAAGATGAATTTACGCCAGAAGAGGCTGAAAACGAAGTGCGCAGTGCCTATATGCACATCATGGTGTCGTACATCGAACTCTCCAAAGTTGATCACACCGAATACCTGCGCAGTTGGATAGCCGCCTATCTGAAGCGTTTTCCACAGATGGGCATGTATGACCCCGACTATAACGTAGCCGATATATGTCGCGAACAGGGCTTTGTCGATTATGTTGAGACGGTGTTTGAGCGCCTGCTCGACAACGACCCTTACACACCGAACGGATGGACCATTCTGGCGGCTGCTCAGCAATCCAGCGAAAAGTATGAAGAAGCGCTCAATTCGCTTGAGTTTGCCCTTGCCATCAATCCTGACGATGTCAATGCCATTGTCACGAAGGCACACTGCTTCTACGCTATGCAGAATTATGAGGAGGCTCTGCCTCTGTTCATGAAGTATCGGCGTCTGGCAAAGAGCCACTCCGAAGACCAGTACATCGCGTTCTGTTACCTGAATTTGCATGAAGCGAAACTGGCCCAAGAATACTGGCATACAGCGCTTGAGTATGTGGAGAAAAACATGGATGATGTTGCGCAGCGTGCATGGCGCTACTACGAGATTTCGGACGGGATGATGATGTGTGAGGACTATGAGGAAGCCCTGTCGCTGATTCAGAAGTCGTTGAAGATAGACCCGAAAAACATTGACTTCCGCTTGCATGAAGCCAGCGTGCTACTGGGTTTGCACCAAGTTGAAAAGGCTATCGAAAAGTTTTCTTCGCTCTTTCACGACAACGCTGCCTATTCGCTTCCACTGATGTTGTCGGCGGGCATACGCTGTTTATCACAAAACTATTTCACGCTGGCCGATACGTTCTTCTCCATTATCATATCGAAGAATGACGAACGTCTTGACTTTCCGCACCGTAATCAGGTGTATGCCTACATGGCTTTGGCAAAGTATCAGCAAGGTTATCTCGATGAAACACTGGAAAACCTTGCACAAGCCTGTAAGGAAACACCCGAACTGGTGAAGCACTTGTTCTCCGACTCTCTGCCAGACACATTGCAGCCCCAAGACTATTATGCTCATCTCGCTCCATTAGTGCGTCAGCAGATGAACGACCGCCAACCGTATTAACACTAAACACCTTTTTCGTATGAAACACCTTGCAATAACGCTTCTTGCAGCGTTTGTGGCGATGACAGCCACTGCGCAGCGGCAAGAAGTGCTGCTTACGTCGTGGCGCTTTTCGCACGATGACGCAGTCGAAAACGCTTCCGAGCAATTCAACGACCGCCGTTGGCAGTCAGTCACCGTTCCCCACGACTGGGCCATCGATGGTCCCTTCAACAAAGAGATAGACAAGCAGACCGTCCGCATTGAGCAGAACGGCGAGCAGCAAGCCTCTGAGAAAACAGGCCGTTCAGGCAGTTTGCCGTGGATTGGGGTAGGGTGGTATCGCACCCGATTTATAGTATGCGGGGGAGCCGAGCGAGCCATCCTTAACTTCGACGGTGCCATGTCTGAGCCCGAAGTCTATGTCAACGGGCAGAAGGCTGGCGAGTGGAAGTATGGCTACTCAGCCTTCAACATTGACGTCACACCTTATATATATAAAGATGGACGACCCAACACACTTGCCGTACGTCTTCAGAATCTCCCTGAAATCAGCCGCTGGTATCCAGGAGCAGGACTCTATCGTCCCGTCACACTCATCACGACTGCAGCCAGTGCCATCAAAGAATGGGGCATCAACGTGGAGACCCGACAAGTCAACTTCGCAGAACGTACCGCCACCATCGAAGTAACAGTCTCCGCCCTTGGCTGTTTCTCGTCAAAGTACCGAGTCCGTGTTTCCACTCATGGACAAGAGGCCGTCCTGCCCATTTCTTACGCTGATTGTCTGGGAGACATCACTGCAAGCGGTCTTGTCACATTAAGCAATGTGCAATGTTGGTCGCCCGAACATCCTCAATGCTACGACTTGACCGTCAGCCTTGAAGACGGAAATGGACGCATCGTTGACCAGAAGACCGTGAAATACGGCATACGCACCCTCAGTTACGACGAACGCGGTTTTGTCCTCAATGGTCGTCCACGCAAATTCAAAGGAGTCTGCCTGCATCACGACCTCGGGATGCTCGGCGCAGCCGTCAACCGAGCCGCACTGGCCCATCAATTGGTGCTGCTCAAAGAGATGGGCTGCGATGCCATCCGTACCGCCCATAATATGCCCTCACAATGGCAGATGGACCTCTGCGACTCGCTCGGCATGATGGTCATGGCTGAGTCGTTCGACATGTGGAAATGGCCGAAGGTCAAGAATGGCTACGGACGCTTTTACGACGAATGGTGGCGACGCGATCTCACTAACCTGATCAAGGCTAACCGCCTTCATCCTTCCATAGTCATGTGGAGCATCGGCAACGAAATACCCGAGCAAGGCTCGATCGACGGCACTCGCATGATACGCGACATGCAGAACCACGTTCACCGTCATGACCCCACACGTCCTGTCACCACTGGCATGGACCGCATCGACAATGCACTCAGCAGCGGCTTTGCACAGGTCGTCGACATCCCTGGCATCAACTATCGTCTGCCACGTTACGAGAATGCCTACCAGCATCTTCGCCACGGCTTTCTCCTCGGCAGCGAAACAGCCTCCACTGTTAGCAGTCGTGGTGTCTATAAGTTCCCCGTCGTCCCCAGCCGCCATGCCGTTTATGACGACGGACAGTGCAGCGGCTACGACGTCGAGGCCTGCCCCTGGAGCAACTTGCCCGACGAAGACTGGGCCATGCAGGACGACCTGCCGTGGGTCATCGGTGAATTTGTCTGGACAGGATTCGACTACCTCGGCGAACCTACGCCCTACGACGAATACTGGCCCTCGCGCAGCAGTTACTTCGGCATCTTCGACCTCGCTGGCTTGCCCAAAGACCGCTATTACCTCTACCGTTCACGATGGAACCCGAAACAGACCACCATCCACCTCTTGCCCCACTGGACATGGCCAGGACGCGAGGGTCAAGTCACCCCCGTCTATTGTTACACCAACCATCCCACAGCCGAACTCTTCGTCAACGGCAAGAGTCAGGGACGAATTACGAAAAATACAACGTATAATTTGCAAGACACGAAATACGAACCCGTGAGTGCAGACAATACAATCGTCCTCGACCGTTATCGTCTGCGCTGGAACGACGTTGTCTATGAGCCAGGTGAACTTCGTGTCGTCGTCTATGACGACAAAGGTAATCAAGTGGGTGAAGAAGTGGTACGAACAGCAGGTGCCCCTCATCATATCGAAATCTCTGCCGACCGAAGCCAGTTACACGCCGACGGATCAGACATGGCCTTTCTCACCGTTCGCATCGTCGATAAAGACGGCAATTTCTGTCCCGATGCCGACACTCAAGTGACTGTCAAAGTCACAGGAGCAGGCCGTTTCAAGGGCATCTGCAACGGTGATGCCACCAGCCTTGAACCGTTCACTCGCCCCACGATGAAAGCCTTTCACGGAATGCTCTCCGTAGGACTCATTACGACAGAGCAGCCAGGCGACATCCGCGTACAGGTAAATGCTTCTGGACTGCGCCCTGCCACTCTCACCCTCAACAGTCGCTAAAACACCCCTCCAAACATTTGGCATTATCACTTCAAGTACTTGACGATGTGTTGTAGTGTCAAATCATATTTGCCTTTTTCAACTATTTTCCGTAACTTTGCGGTCTATTTACAAATAAGATACGATGAAACGTACATTTTTGAGTTTTGTAGGACTGCTGCTGGTGCTTGCCGTAGCGGCGCAGACAGAGTGTGAACGATTGCTGCGGACCTCTCCGCATGTGGTGAGTGTCGAGGCGATAGATAATTCGGTCTATCCCGAGAAATACATCGTGAAGATTGAGCAGAACGTAAACGGCACAAACAGCCAAAACGGCACGTTTACGCAACGGCTCATTGTGGGACTAAAGGGGCTGGACCGTCCGACAGTGATGGTGACTGAGGGTTATTTTGCTCACTACGCCCTCAATCCTAACTACGAGGATGAACTGAGCCGCTTGTTCGATGCCAACGTCATCGTGTGTGAGTACCGCTACTTCGGCGAGAGTGCACCAGAGGGGCTTTCGCCACTGGAGACGGTGAAACGTGATATGGAGTATTGGCGCTGGATGACGGTCGATAACTCGCTGGCCGACCTGCACCGTGTCCGTCAGTCGCTGGGTACGGTTTTTCATGGCAAATGGATTGCCACGGGCATTAGCAAGGGCGGCCAGACTACCATGTTCTATCGTGCGACATATCCCAATGACATGGATGTGAGTGTGTCATACGTGGCTCCGCTGAACAGGTCTGTCGAGGATGGGCGACATGAGAAGTTTCTTGCCAAACAGGTGGGTACGAGGGAGGAGCGTGCTGCTGTCAAGGCTGCCCAGCAGGAACTGATGCGCCGCAAAACTGCCCTGATGCCACGGTTTGAGAAGTTCTGCTCGAGCAAGGACTATCATTTCAATGCGCCCATGGAGGAAATCTATGACTTCTGTGTGTTGGAACTGCCGTTTGCATTGTGGCAATGGGGTACGCCTGTGTCGGTCTTTCCTGCAAGTGATGCCTCGGACGATGCGTGGTTTCAGTGTCTCACCGACATTTCGGAACCGAACTATCTGACGTGTCCGAGCGAATTTACACCTTTCTATGTGCAGGCTATGCGCGAAATTGGTTTTTACGGTTACAGTTGCAAGGGTCTGAAGAAATGGCAGAGCATCAAGACTGCCGAGGGCTATCTGCCCAGACTGTTCCTGCCCGAGCAACTGCGGAGTATCAAATTTGACAATACGCTCTATAAGCGCACGTGCAAGTATCTGAAGGAGAACGACCCGAAGCACATCTTCATCTATGGCGAGATTGATGCGTGGTCGGCGAGCGGTGTGGCAGGCTGGCTCGACTGCTCGAAGAAAAAGCAAATGTGTGTCTATGTGCAGCCACGTGGTAGCCATCATGCCCGCATTTCCAACATGCCAGATGAGATGAAGGCAGACATCATGTCACGACTGACAGAATGGCTGAAATGAATCGCATGTTAGAATTGTTGGAATTTATAGGGAACTTATAGAGTTTTTATAGGGTAGTTATAGTGACGATACTTTGAGCGCCTCAATCATTTGTCCCTATAAATTCTCTATAATTCCTCCATAAATCCTCCATAACTTCCTTTCAAGTTGAACACGCTGACTTCTTATTTGGGTCTGGCATGAAGTTTGCAGGGCGCTGCTGTATATTTTAAGTGAGAAAAGAATGATTAGCAACTATTCAGAAAAAATCAACCAGATCATACAGTATAGCAAAGAAGAGGCTATACGACTGAACAACGACTATATCGGACCAGAGCACATCATGCTGGGCATCATCCGTGACGGCGACAATGCAGCTTTGAATATGCTGCGCGACCGCTGTCATGTCGATATTCCCATGTTCCGTGAACAAATCGAATCACGGCTCCGTGGCGACGGCAACGGCGTGATGCTCTACAATGGGCATGACGTGACACTCAACGACAAGTCATCAAGTGTGTTGCGGCTCTGCATTTTGGAGTCCAGACTGATGCGCCGCAAGACGGCAGATGTGGAGCATCTGTTACTTGCCATTATGAAACAACGCGACAACCTGCCAGCCCGAATGCTGGAGGACTACGGTGTTCAGTACAGTCAGTTGTACAACTATTTCTCCATCCCAGCTAAAACACCTAAGGCCGACGTCGGTTTTGAGGAAGATGATGAGGAGGAAGCCGATCTGCCGCCACAGAGTAAGCCTGAAGGCAAGAAGACGACGACCCGCATGGAAAAGAAGATGAACAAAGGGTCTGACACACCTGCCATCGATGCGTTTGGTTTCGACTTGACCAAGGCTGCTCATGACGGCCTACTCGACCCAGTGGTCGGACGTGAGAAAGAGATTGAGCGTGTGGCTCAGATTCTGAGCCGCAGAAAGAAGAATAACCCTGTGCTCATCGGCGAACCTGGGGTGGGTAAGAGTGCTATTGTGGAGGGACTTGCTCAGCGCATCAACGAAAGGAAAGTGTCACGAACTCTTTTCAACAAACGCCTCGTGACGCTCGACATGACCAGTGTGGTGGCTGGTACGAAGTATCGTGGCCAGTTTGAGGAACGCATGAAGAGCATTATTGCCGAACTCAAAGCAAATCCCGACATCATCGTCTTTATCGATGAAATCCATACGCTGGTCGGAGCTGGTAATCAGGCTGGACAGATGGACGCTGCCAATATGATGAAGCCTGCGTTGTCGCGTGGTGAGTTGCAGTGTATCGGTGCTACTACCCTCGACGAATATCGCAAGTCGATTGAAAAGGACGGTGCGCTAGAGCGTCGTTTCCAGAAGATTATTGTCGAGCCAACTTCTGTCGAGGAGACACTAACCATTCTGCATAACATCAAAGATCGCTATGAAGAGCATCACAACGTGACCTATACCGAGGAAGCGCTGGAGGCGTGTGTGAAACTGACAGAACGCTACATTACTGACCGCAGTTTTCCAGACAAGGCGATAGACGTGCTTGACGAGGCTGGTTCGCGTGTACATATCAATAATATCAGCGTTCCGACAGAGATTGAAGACAAGGAAAAAGAGATTGATGAAACCTGTCAGTATCGAGACCAAGCCGTGAAGAGCCAGAATTTCGAACTCGCAGCCAACTATCGTGACCGCGTCAAGCAACTGGAAGCAGAATTGGCCGACATGAAGAAGGCATGGGAAGACTCGCTGGTCGATAACCGTGAAACGGTGGATAAGGAGAAGGTGGCCGAGACCGTCAGCATGATGACGGGCATCCCCGTACAGCGTATGGCTGCCGCCGAGGGCATCCGCATGAAAGGAATGCGCGACGACCTCAAGTCGAAGGTCATCGGACAGGACCAGGCTATCGACAAACTCGTGGCTGCCATCCAGCGTAGCCGCGTCGGACTGAACGACCCTGCACGCCCCATCGGTACTTTCATGTTCCTCGGTCCTACAGGCGTGGGTAAGACTTATCTTGCCAAGAAACTGGCCGAGCACATGTTCGGAACGACCGATGCGCTGATTCGCATCGACATGTCGGAATATATGGAGAAATTCACCGTCAGCCGTCTGGTAGGTGCGCCTCCGGGCTACGTCGGCTATGAGGAAGGAGGTATGCTCACCGAACGTGTTCGCCGCAAGCCATACAGCATCGTGCTGCTTGACGAGATTGAGAAGGCACACCCCGATGTGTTCAACATCCTGCTGCAAGTGATGGATGACGGCCGTCTGACCGACTCGAACGGACGCACGATTGACTTCCGTAACACGGTGATTATCATGACGTCGAACGCTGGTACGCGACAACTCAAAGAGTTCGGACGTGGCATTGGCTTCGCAGCCATGCAAGGTGTGAACGACAAGGAGATGTCGCGTAGCGTGGTGCGCAAAGCCCTTGAAAAACTCTTTGCACCGGAGTTCCTGAACCGTATCGACGAGATTATCACGTTTGACCAACTCGACCTCGATGCCATCGTTCAGATTATCGATCAGGAACTCGCACCGCTTGCCCAGCGCATCGAAACCCTCGGCTATCATCTCGACATCGACGACGAGACCAAGCGCTTCATTGCCGAGAAAGGCTATGACAAGCAGTTCGGTGCACGTCCGCTGCGTCGTGCCATCCAGTCGCATCTTGAAGACGGCATTTCGGAACTCATCGTCGAAGGTAACGTGGAGCAGGGTGGTACGATCGTTGCCCGCCTGAACGATGCCAAGGACAAGGTGGTGATCGAAGCCCAATAACACGCTTATGAAAAAGTGGATTTATATTGCATTGGCTGCATTGGCACTCGTTGCCATTGCGGCCTATTTTGTGTTTAGCGTCGTGGCCCGCAACGAAGAGGATGCATACATCTACATTGACCGTGACGACACTTACGACTCCGTGCTGACGAAAGTAGAGGATGTCGTGCACCCCGCTTCTTTATTCAGTTTCAAGGTGCTGGCTTCGTTGAAAAACTACGATGAACACATCCGCACAGGCCGTTATCGTGTAGAGCCTGGCATGTCGATGACCGAACTCTTCCGCGACCTGCGCAACCACAACGAAGTGCCGATCAACCTTGTCGTTCCTGCACGCCGTGAACTGCAGGACTGGGTAGGGAAAGTGGCAGCGCAACTCATGGTTGATTCTGCTGAACTCTCTAAGGCCGTGGCTACGCTTCCCTGCGTCGAGGCGGCAGGTCGGAAGGCTCTGCCCGTTGAGATTATTCCCAACACCTACGAGGTCTATTGGGACATGTCGGCCGAGAAGTTTGTCGATCGCATGCAGACCGAATACAACCGTTTCTGGACCGACGAACGCAAGGAAAAGGCGAAGAAGCAAGGATTGTCGCAACTCGAAGTCTCTACGCTGGCCAGCATCGTCGATAGCGAGAGTGCCTACGACCCAGAGAAACCGCGTATAGCAGGCCTTTACCTTAACCGCTTGCGCAAGGGTATGCTCCTGCAGAGCGACCCAACCGTCATCTTTGCCGTCGGCGATTTTACCATCCGTCGCGTGCTCAACGAACACCTGCGCACCGAGTCGCCTTTCAATACCTATCGTGTGAAAGGCCTGCCTCCAGGTCCCATCCGCATCGCCTCTGTTGCAGGTCTCGATGCTGTCCTCAATGCCGAGCAGAACGACTACCTCTACATGTGTGCCAAGGAGGATTTCTCAGGCTCTCATAACTTTGCCACCACCTACAGCGAGCATCTCCAGAATGCCCGTCGCTATATCAACGAATTGAACAAGCGAGGAATCAAATAAATCCACCACGAATTACACGATTATTATATTAAAACAAGATTATGGGGATTAAAGAGATTTTTTCCTTGTGAGTAATAATCCTATAAATCCTAAAATCCTGTTTATAAATATATCTTCGTGTAATTCGTGGTTAAAAAGTTGGCTATGATATTTTATTTTAGCGGGGTAGGCAACTCGCGATGGGTGGCCGAACAGATTGCGGAAGCCTTGGACGAACCACTCGTCTTCATCCCCGATGCGATACTGGAAGAGAAATCCTACACTTTGCAACCCGACGAACGCCTCGGTTTCATCTTTCCCACTTACGGATGGGGCGTCCCGACGTTTGTGGAGCAATTCATTGCACGGCTGCGCATCGAGAATGTCGGCTATTTGTACATGGTGACCACCTGCGGCGACGACACAGGCATGACCTACGAGATATTCTGCAAAGACGTGCAACGACGTGGCTGGACCTGCGCCTCGGCATGGACTGTTCAGATGCCCGAGTCCTATATCTGTCTGCCAGGTTTCGATGTCGATACCCCTACGAAGGAAGCGCGGAAATGTCAGAATGCCCGTCAGCGTGTGGTTGACATCGTCGAGGCATTGAAGACCCGTCAGGTCGGCATCATTGACACCATCCCAGGTCCTCTGAAATGGGCAAAGAGCCACATCGTCCGTCCCTTCTTCAACCGCTACCTCATCACCCCCCGCTATTTCAAGGCGACGGATGCCTGCATCGGTTGTGGCAAATGCGCCCAGGTCTGTCCCTACCACAACATCCTGATGAAAGACAAAAAACCAGAGTGGGGTAGCGACTGTGTCCTCTGCCTCCGTTGTTACCACTCCTGTCCCGAACACGCCCTCCATTGGGGCAAAATGACAAAGAACAAGGGGCAATATCTCTATCACGGTGGACAATGACGTCCACCGTTTTTTTTCTTCACGTCAATCTTCGAAAATCTGAACATCAATCTGATTTTTAAAAGATTGACGTGTTCTTATCAATCAAGGTAATTGTCCATTTCGCATTTTTTTTGTGGGCAATTATTGCTTGTTAAATATAATTTCCGTAAATTTGCAACGTTCATCATGCCGAAGCCCGCTTTTGGGAGGGTAAGGGATGAGAACCTTATATATAAGAAAGGCGTTACTTGACGCTTTGTGCTTGACACTCTGATTTCTGGCGATTTCAAATGACAGTCAACAACAAAGCAACAATGAACGTCCATTGGATATGTAATATCCGTACACTTGAGCAGTCAGCCATTATAGGCTTCTGTCATTTGTCGCATATATACATATCGGCGTGGGCTTCGGCGTTGTCTCGTTTCTTGACTGTCAGGCAACGCCAGAGCCTCAGAGTGTGGGACGAGCAACAGTAGAACTCCCACGCTTTTTTTGTGTATATACATCATCCTCTTATTTATTCACTTCTGGTTTGGGGAGGAACTGGAACAAATAGATTATATGTATGGCGAAGTTTGAATGTATCTTGAACGATGGT
>JAIKWU010000061.1 GCA_024684455.1 Bacteroidaceae bacterium
CGCGTATCTTGTCATCACAGTAAATTGCAATGACAACATCCCCGGTGAGAACCTCCCCGTTCATCACAGCCTTTGCCGTCAGCTGCATATTGCCATAATAGCTGCGGAAAAGGACATCGGGAAACGGGTCGGTCACCTGAGTCTGAGCCATGAGGCTGGCACTCCCCATGAGGAGAAGTGCCAGCAGGCCATATTTACAATTACTTAATCTCATTTCACTGCTTTCTTTTGTCCATTTATAATGTAAACACCTCTCTGCAAAATACGCTTGGACGATTCACCATTTACAATCTTGCGTCCCTGCAGGTCATAGACAGCATCATTGCCATCGCCTGCCAGACGCCAGATGCCGGTAGCACCACTCAAGTCAATTACCAAAGGATACATGGGTGAGCCATATACACCGTCCACCTCATAGTCAACGGTCTGAGGAGCATCTATGAGCTCTTCGTTGATAACAACCTTGAAGGTCAACATCGTTGCTTCGTCACCAGGGATAGTGATGAAGGCAATGCCGTCTTCATTGGTGCGGGCTGCTGCGCGGCACTCATCACCGGCAAACACACCCAATTCTGTATCGGCAAATATCCTTCCGCCAGCCATCACCTGAACTGCCATAATGGCATTGTTGGAATAGGTGCGGAAGTTAATGGGCGTGAAGGCTGATGGAACTTCCTCTTCTGTTGCATCGTAGGAGGCATTATTCCTGGCTCTGCGCAATCCGTAAGGAGTAGAAACGGTGGACAACGGATAGCTGAACTGGCGGTCGTACGACGTATTACTCTTCAGCATGTAACCGATGCCTGGCTGCATCATAGACAGTGAGCCGGCCCATTCGTATGTGTCGAAGTAAGCTACACCGCTCTGACCCTTCAGAATGTCGCCAGTCTCTGGCTGCAATCCGGCAAGGGCATTGTCGAGGGATGATACCTGACGGCCATAGTAGCCTATCCAGTTCCAACCTTCTTCTACGGTAACTAACGTACTATCGGGATTGATGCGTCGACCAACAACGCGGAGGGTGCGGTCTGACTTCAATTGTACGGCATACATCTGGGTATTGTCCAAACTGTCTGTCAAGTTACCGCCCCAAGTGTTGTTCTCGTATGTCAGGTAGCCGTCGTGCTGGCTCTTGACATTCAAAACGTCGTCAGCTATCTTCTCGAAGACACCAGGAACTGTCATGTCTTTTGGTGTCACATAGAGAGACAGCCAGTTCCAGCCGGCCTTCAGTTCGGTCTGCTGCTCTATCAGGTCGGCAACAGTGAACACTACGGGTTCATCATACCTGCCAATCAAAGCCAACGGCGTGAACTTAATGTCGCGGTCAGGTGTGACTACCGGATAGAGAGCACCTGTCGAAGCATCGTATGCACGGAACGTTACGTCCTGATTGACTTCGTTATTGCCGTAGATGTCTATTGTGATGTAGCTGCCGTCGTAGCGCTCCTTATAGACTGGATGTGCCACGCCGCGGCATTCCTCACCGATGAAGGCGGCTACGATGTCGTCCTCATCATCCATTGGAAGACCTTCTATCTCTACGCGACTAATGACGTTCATCGAGTTCTCGAAGTCGCCGGGATTAACTGCCCAGTTGGGAACAGGACCTGTTACCTTCACGTTGACGGTAAGCGGTGTTGCTATGCCGTTGGAGCCTTCAAGATAGACCGTCTCTTCGTACTTGCCGATGGGCGTTGCAGGACTGACGTTGAAGGTGATACTGGTTTCGCTCCTCGGGTTAGTTGTACCGTAGTCTGCACTTGCGGTCAACCATGAGGGCATACCGGTGAGGGTCCACGACTGCTGCTTGCCGCCCTTGTTCACGATAGTGGCGGTGAAGCTGCTTTCGTCCGTCACTTCTTGCTCTACGCTCACCACATCTTCCTGCCAAGTCAACTCGTTGCGGTTGACGAAAGCACTCCAGATAACTGGGTCGCAGTAGTTACCGTTCACGTCACGAGCTTCCTTGACTGTGAAGTTCAGTGTACATCCTTCGATGGTGGCTGGATCTTCATCGATGTCAATGACAATCTTCTCGTCGCTTGCCGTGAAGGTGAAGGTGACGTTGGTCTCCGTAGGTTTCGTACGCAAAGCAGGAGCTTCGTCCACATAGTTCAGTGTTGAGAGTTCAGAGTTGAGAGAATTAAGTTGTGCGGAGAAACCGCTGCCAGTAAGGTCTTTGTCGTAACCAAGCGTAACAACCTGATTATAGGCATCAAGTGTCTTGATTTCAAACGGATAGTAAGCAACAAGTCCTACTTCGCTGCCAGTGAAGCGTATCTTACGGTTCTTGGACAGATAGTCACCATTCATCGAAGCATTCCATACGCGGATTTCATCGACTTCACCTGCAAACGCACGGTCGAAGCTGTACGATGCATCAGCTGCAGATACTGTAGTACGACGCGCGCCCACAATCATCTTATTGGTAACGATGTTGCCTACGTTCGAAGCATTTGTGGTCAGGCAACGCTTGCCATCAACATAGACGGCGGCTGCTCCCTGACGCAATACGTTCAGTGCGATATGGTGCCAAGCATTGTCGTTCAGGCTGCCACTGGATGTGGAGAGGGTTGTTGCTTCAGCAGGATTATAAGCACTCTTGCCTGTGAGCTGCAACTTTCCGTCTGCATCCAGCCAGAGAGCAATGTCACCCATTTGCATGAGTTGAGCCTCGCCTGTCTGTTCGCCGCCACGCATCCAGAATTCCAGTGCGTAGTCATCGGCTGTGGTGGTAGGCAGGATTGATGCGTTGATACCGATATAGTGCTGACCGTCCAAAGTTACAGCCTTGTTCTCATTGTTGATGTACCAAGTCTCGTCGGGCATTATCATGTGACGATTGCGGCTATAGTCGCGGATTTCCTTGCCTTCGCCCTCATCCATCTTCCAGTAGCCGATGAGGTGACGGGTAGAAGGAGCTTTTGTTTTCGAGCGGTTCAATAGGGCTGTGGTTATGTCGTGAGCTTCATCCCAGAGCAGCAACTCGTGGATGGCACCCGTCATTCCCTTACCTACTGCGAGCGGACCATTGCCTTGATATGCAACAATATCCGTGCCCTTAAAGAGTTCGACGACTTCATCTGCGGAGGCAATGGTAGCAGTCAGCTTACCGGCTGCGGTTACGTTCATCGTCAGGAATGCCCACTTATCTGTAGGAACTGCATCGAGAGAAGTATAGGTGTTACCGGCAATGTTCACTTCAAGCTTGCCAGTATCATCGATACCGACAGTCAGCTTCTGTTGGCCTTGTCCGTGGCTCAGCAGTGTACCTGCGCCACCAATGTTAACCCATGAGTCGATGCTGAAGTCTTTTCCAGAGAGATTGATGGAAGCTTCTGTCTGAGCAGCGGCAGAGGTGTTCGTCATTGCGAGTGCCGTCTCGTGTGCCACTTCGGCACCATTCAGCACGCCTGTTACAAGGAAGTTATTGAGCTTAGTTAACTCACCTTTCACAATGGTCTCGTTGAAGGTGACGCTCAGGTCATCGCCAATGTCGAGCACACCGTCTGTAGGCTCAGGTGTTCCAAGCGGACGCGGACGCATCATGTCCTTAACCAATGGCAATTCGTCACTGTAGCGAACCACTTCGCTGGTGCCGTATGTGGCTGCAGATACAACGCGGAACAGGTAATTGCCGTCGGACCAAGCACCCATAGGCAGCGTGTAGCTGATATAGGCACCATCTGGCAGCATTTCATTGTTATCCGTCTTGTCGTCCTCGTTAATCACATATTCCTTCAACTGTGTCCAGTTCGCATCTCCAGGCAACTTGCATTGCAGACGGAAAGCTTTCTGGTTGAAGTAATGACGGTCATAATCCTTGAACGTGAGCGTGAGGTCGGTACCCGTCTGTGTATTCATTGTCGGATTGGACAGAGCCAACGTTACTGGCGATGAAGACGGAGTGAAGCGAGCTGTGAGGTAAACGACGGAAACGATATCATCTGGCTGTGACTCAGAAGCAAAGGCGATGCCGATGTTCTCATAGTCAAGGATGCCGACATTGGTCTGACGCAATTGCAGTGCTTTGGTCAGGGTCTGACCGCCAGGCACCTTTATCATACGTCCGTCTTCAGTCAGCACCTTACCGTCGATACTGATTTGTGCACCATTGGGATTGGTCTCGTCAATCATGTAAAGTTTGTAGGCCACATCTGCACCTATCTCTGAGGCATTGCTTAGATATAGGACGAAGTTGGCAGGCGAACCACTGGGAACGTCGGTTATCTCTTCAACTTCCGCTAAGATTTGCGGCACTTCTATCTGCATCGTAGCTTCCATGATGGTTGTGCCAGGCTCATAATAGTTAGTCACAACCTTTCCTTCGTATGGATTGCTTGTCTGACCGCCACGCGTTCGGAAGATAGGACTGAAGCCACCATATCTATAGACATCGACGGACAAAGCATCTTCACCTTCCTCTGCCAGAGTGTAGCTGAACGAGGTGGTAGTGACATTGGTAGAGTCCTTGGACTCGTGGCGTCCGCCATTGGATGTTAATTCAAGCTCCCAATCACGTCCTTTTTCAGAGATTTCATAGCCTAAACGATTGGCAACAACTAAACCAGCTGATACCGACCATTCCCAAGATGAGGTGTGCGTAGAATCACTTTCCCAAGAATATGAGCGGCTGGCACCACCATCGAACGAGTAGTTTACACATTCAACGCTGTCTCTGTCTTCGCGAAGTTCGTAGGCACGTACTTTCTCCTTTTCGTTCAGAGCCAAATAATTCTTCCAGCTTTTAAGCTGATCATTAATCCATTGCACACTGTCGCAACTTGCATATCCTTCCCTGATATGCCACTGAAGGAGATCAACACCATCGTGTATATTAGTGGGAACATTTGCAGGTGGTTCAGGAACAATTACATAGTAAGTGCCTTTTTCGCCGTAGTGCTCATCTTCCGGGGATAGCGTGGTGTAATAGAAATTACCTTTATCCTTACCCTGATTATGTGTTCCCACAGAGTCCACGGGATTGAAGGCCGCAATTTCTGCTTCAGTGGCAGGCCTCAACAGGTTCTGACGCAGCATCTCGAGGTTGGGGAACAATGTATTCTCGATATAACTTTGTGTGTAGCTAAAGACAGTTCCAAAGCTCAGACCAGTTGAAATGACATTACGCAGACCAATCTCAAAGTCGTTACCATCGGTCATGAAGCCCAAGTGACGGGCATTGCCGAAGATAATATTGGTAGCCTGACCGACGAACACGTCACCGTCGGCACCTACGAAGTCAGGCTCTTCAGAAGTCGCCACTGCTTCGGTGATGGAAACAGAAGTCTCGATGGTCTGGCCGCGCTCACCTTCGTTCTCCATGCTGGCATGAATGGTGAGGTCATCCTTATCCTCAATTTCGAACCCTTGCGCAACAAACTGTACTGTACCAATTGATTGCGTTCCTTCGGCATGGAAATAATTTGTTTTATGACCAATATGCCAAGTCCAGCCTGTTTCGGCACTATCCGACCATGTGTCGTTGTTCATTCTTGCCGTCGATGTGGCCGTACCCGTACTCCACTCTGCAGAAGAGCCTGTGCCTGGTGGGTCACGCAGGATCATAACAAGCTTGTCGGGTCCACTGGTGACGAAGTTGTTGCCTGTAGGCAGATCACCCAAGATAATGCCTTCCATGCCACTACCACTCCATTGGTAATGGCGGCCATTTATTTCGTAATTCATAGATATGGTACGCGTGAAGGGTTCAGCCACGTTGGGCAGACCTGCATTCCATACATAGGTGGCACATCCAAATTCATCAAGTGGCAACTGGTTGCTCTTCAAATCCATAACCTGTCCTTCCTGAGCATCGTATGTCTCACCATCGACAGTGACTTCGCCCGAAACCATCCATATTACCTGATTGTCGGAAAGTGCGTTGTTGATGGTTACAACTACGTCCCTTAACGGAACTTTCGATACGACGGGACTGGTCTCATTCTCGTCATAATTCTCATATTGTTCGAAGCCTTCGAGGAGGAAGGTATAGGGATTTTCCTGAATAAACAACGGAGCATGATGACCATCGACGCCGTAGTTGTAGATGACATTATTGTTGTCATCTACCGTATAGATGTCATCAATGGTTACCTCGCGGAGTTCATCCTTAAACTTATAGGACTTGATACCGAATGAGCCGTCCTTGCGACCTTCCTGCCGTACAGTGAAAGTCGGCTCAGAATGATACGTCTGCTTCAATATGGCGTGGCAGGTGTAAACTTCGGTGCTGCCATCGTCGAGCGTGAGCGTATCAGATACTTCGCGTGATGGATTACTGAGGTCTATGACGGGCAACTCGCCGAAATCGATATCTCTGTTGTGGAGCACCTTCATGCTGCTCACACTGTATTCTACCGGTGGCACTAAGGCTGAGAACTCGCCCGTTATGGGGTCGGTCTCAATGAATAACATGTTGTATTTGTCAATGCCTTCACCGCGCCATGAGGTGCTGTGAATAACTGGAGTAGCCGAGAGGATAGGCAGCGGTGCTTCGTTGATGGAGTCTCTGACAACAGTGCCCTCTACTACTCTCACCGTATTCATGCGTGGTTCGGTTCTCAACGGAGTAAGCACCAGTTGCGTCACGCCAATGTTGTTTTCACTCAGAGCGAAGCCCAGCGTCTTCTCGCCTTCAATATCGCCGCCCACAACACGACCTGCGAAGTTCACCAAGGTGGTGTCGCGGAACTCAAGTCCCTTAATCTCACGATCGAAAGTATACTTTTCACCAGCATTGTTCGGGTCGGCGGGATAGCGGCCATTGTTGACAAACACATGCCCATCCTTCCTGGCCTCGATGTAGTGCTGACCAATGGGCACGCTGATGGTGAACTCGCCATCGGAGTTGGTGGTTATCATCTCATTATTCTTGGTGCAAGCAACGCCATCGACGTAGAAGCTCACGCCCTCCACGGGATAGGTGGTGTTACTGTAGCGGACAATACCGCTAACGGGGAACGAAGAAATGTCCTCGAAATCGACACCGTTATGAATGAGTGATGAAGCACTGACAAAGCGCGACTGTTCCCGTGGCGAGAATTCGTGGATGGCCATCGTGGGAATGACACTATAGCCTGTGCCTTCGCCCTGGAAGTGTACGCCGCGAATGGTATAGTTACCATTTATGTCGGTATAGGCCATCATGCTAAATTGGTTTTCGTTCGGCACTATCGTACTGGAACTGTATGCCGCCACCGACTTGCTTATGCCATGACGGCCATTGGGAATGCCGTTGGTCTTCGAGTAGTCGTAGGCTATCTTTTGAGATGGGAGTCCCTCGTCGAAGGGATAATAGACAGCCAGTCCGTCCTCGTTGCCTGCCAGCGGATGATTGTAGTTACGCAGGATTTCCTTTTCCGTCAAAGCTTTAGTAAAAAAGCGGAACTCGTCCATATAACCGCGATAACCACGTTCTTCCTCTTGGTGTATAACAACCTGGAGTGCTTTCGCAGTCTTAGCTCTATCTGTCCACTCGAATGCAACTTTTCTGACATCTTTCTTTATTGTTCCGTCGGGCAGGATTGCCGTTATCTTTAAGGAATCTGTCTCGTGTGAATAGCTAACAGTGACATGGCTCCACTGGTCTGCGGGAATCGTAACGTTAGAATACCAATTCGCACTTACATATGGAACAAGCTGGAAACCATCAGAAGAGCGTCTCATATAAAGGCTGGTAACGTAATACACATCATAGACAAAATAATTCAAACCAGTGGTTGGCATCAGCGAACCGTCTGGACGGAGCCACATCTGGAAAGAGTAGTCGCTCGCGAAAAGTTGCTGAATTTCAGATGGTTCTGTTTCATATATCATGCCCGAACCTTTCTCGAGGAATCCCAACGAGCTCATGCCAGCTGTACTCAAGTCACCGTCGGCATTCTGTTGCTTCAAGGTCACTTTGACGCCTTCTACAGCAGTTCCTGTGCCATATTTCACACGTCCGCTGATAACGCCCGTACTATAAGTGAAGCCGTCGGTGAGCACATCGTCATTTTCTGCACCCACGATGCAAAGTTTATATTGGTTGTAAGCACCCGGGAGCACCGTCTCGTCGTCGTAACTATAGTGCGTACTTGTACCTGAGGTGGCATGAATCTGTACCCAGCCATTGTCGCCAGTCGTGCCGAGAGGTCTGCGCCAAATGCGGAAATGCGTCTCATTGACACCCGACTGCTTAACCTCCCACGACAGTTTTACCACATTGCTATATGTGCCTCGCGTAGCCGTAAAGGAGAGGATTGAGGAGCCGTTGGTATTGATATAGTCGGAGGTTACATCGTAGTCCCTTTCCATCACACGAACCTTCAGCCTGTACTTATATCCATGCTGGGCTTCCAGTCCAGTATCCGTATGTTCGCCTTCTTCTGTGTTGGGACTGCTGATGCTTATCTCCTTTATCGTCACCCAATTGTTTCCGTCATCAGTACGTTCCAGCGTCATGGTGTATTTCTTCGACGGTGAAGCATCTTCTATAGGGGAATGTCTCCAAGTAAGTTTGACTTTGTCGTCGCCGTCAAGCACACCAGTGAGATGATAAAACTGCCAGACGCGAACCAACTGCACAGGGTCGTCTGCCGTCGCCGACAAGGAAGTGTATGGAGGGTCGTTGGACGCGCCAGAGGGAATAAAGGCAACTTTATAGGTCTTGGAGGTGGGAGGAGCCGATGTGTTCATATCGTCCCACTCCGGTCCGTTGGAGTTGCTTGCGGCGTCCTCGTATTGCAGCGGGTTCTTGTTATAAGGAAGATCACTCGCTATCAGCCTTCCGTCACGATAGACGCTCCATGTTCCCGACTGGTTACGGTTGTCCGACGTTTCCCTCTCCCATTTCACGACTATCGTCTTAGTCCATTGATTAGGTTTAGCCTCTACGTTTACGGGCTTCACATAACCAGGCACATTGACATCATACCACTTCCAGAAGATTGTCGTGCCTAATCCATTTGCCGTTCTCGACGCAAGATATTCCACAGCCGTCGTGGAACCTGCGTCCTGCTCTGCATCTCCGCGCGAGTGCGTAGCTGTCAAATTGTAGCTCGAAACGCCATTAAAACGCGAGGCATTTTTCAGACTGCCCTCGGCTACATATGAATTCGGTTTCGTGCAGGGTGAGTTCGAGTAAAGACCAACAACTGTCTCGTATGAACTATTGAGCCCACCCGAAATCTTGACTTGATTATAGCTCGTCATCGTTCCTGAAGGCGTGTTGTTGTCGCCCCACGGAGCAGGCACGGGATAGGTGGTCATCTCGTAGTTGACTTCACGTGTCCCACTGTTGTTGGTTTTCCAAAAGCCATGAATCCTGACCTTATGAGTTTTGTCAACCTCAAACCTACTGAGATAGACATACATATAGATGCCTAAGGTATTAGACGTAAAACGTTTTGGGTCATAGAACCTAACTTTGTACTCTACTCCGTTTATGGTCTGCGAGTATGTTTTTCCCGCCCAACTATTGTTGTTGCAGAAGTTTTCAGCACCGGAGCTATTACCAGAGCCAGAGCCAGGCCAAGCCAACTCCTCGTCAGGAGAGCCGATGTAATAACCATCAACATAGATGGCAGGACCTTTATGGCCATCATACCCACCCGAGGAATTAGCCGACCAATGTCCGACGTCATGGGTAAAGAAGCTGTTATTGCCTTTCTCATCGTAATAGGCCATTCTAATTTCGATGAAGGGATTCGTAGCTGACGGATGGTAAATAATCATACAGCTGTCTTCGAAATTGATGGCCGCGAATGCCGACTGCCCCGTCATGATTGCTACTATCAGCAGCAACAAGCCGAGGACTTGTTTGAGTCTGATTGTCAATCTTTCCATTGTCCAAAAATTATTGGTTAATACTCTGTTAGTTTATAATGTAAAATACTATGTCAGCCCACCGCATTATTATGCAAAAAGCCCGCTTGCACCAGCTATAGGGCACAAACGGGCTTCCCGCGTCTTAAGTCCGCGCACATCCAGCCGTCAGGAAACTCCTGATGCCAAAAGGCAATCGGTATGTCGTATTTAAGCAGCATAATGGTAATTATATTGCTCAATTCGTTAAGGAATTGCACGGAATCGCACATATTCCGCTGCGAATTTATAAATAAAATCTGAAACTTCCAAACATTTTGATAAATTTTTCTAAAAAAAAACTTGCAAATGGTAACACAGACTTCCGCACTTGACCGAGCGGAGCTTAATTTCTTAATCTCTTATTATCTTATAATTTCAAAATGGCCCTTTGCCTCCGTCGAGAGTGGGAACTCTCTCCCCTCTGTTGGGCCGTAGTGACATTCAGTCACTACTCTATAAGACCCAATTCGCCTAAACAACTCGTAGTCGTAATCGCGGTCAGGAAAGCTGTGAGTGCCGCTACTAAAACCTTCACGACAAGCTCGATGATACGTGTTTTATTCATGGCATTTTTTTAGTTAAGAGTTAAGGGTTAAGAGTTAAGAGTTTAAAAAGGCTGGAAGCCTGAAAGAACTCAGGCGGGGGTAAGACCCCCGTAATATGGGCAGCAGAAGAAAGGAACCCTGAACCGAAGGTCGACGGCCAAAGGGAAAGTCAAAGGGTGACAGAATCATCTTTCGCCCCTGTAGGGCTTTTGCTGGGGTTCCCGTTCTACCGGGGGTGATACCCCCGTCTGAGGTCTTATGCCCCTTCGGGGTATTGTCCATTATCCATTTTATAATTTTTGAATTTTCAAAGTTTTCCCCATCTCCCCTCTCCCACGGGCCGTTGTTAGACAGCTAACAATATGTCCCCCAAAATACCTCAATTATATGCAAAATAATTAACATAATGTTTGCATAATTCAAGAAAAATTCGTACCTTTGTAATGCAATTAAAAGCTTTACGATTGCAGTGTAAATGGGAAACAACACGTGTATGAATGGCCAACTACACGTGTGTCGTTGAACAACTACACAGGGATAACAAAAAACTTACAATTTACACCTAAAAAATTAAAACCAAAAAGCTATGATTAATTATGCAATCTACATTGGTTCCAAGAAGCCTGGAACCAAGAAGACCGAACAAGGCTATGCAACTGTAGCGCTCGGCACGGCACAAATCCACGACAAGCTCGATTTCGACGATTTCTGCCAGCACATTGCAGACCACAATTCGCCGTTCTCCAAAGGCACCACCAAGGGCGTGCTGACGGACGCGGTGGAGTGCATCCGCGAACAGCTTCTCGCAGGCAATAGTGTCAGTCTCGGAGACTTGGGCACTTTCCACGTCGAACTGGCTTGCGAGCCCGCAGTCACCACTGAGGACTTCCTCGCGAGCAACATCAAGGAAGTGAATGTTCGTTGGACACCCGGCAAGAGGTTTCAGTACTTTCCGTGCATTCTGTGGGACAAAATTACAAAAAAACTCCCTCACCTGCAAGAGATGAAGGAGAAAAGTTGGGCACTCTATAAAAAAAATATTAGTGTCCGGGGATAATTACCCCCTCTTCCATTTAGGTCCTTTCCCGTCGGTGTTTCTGACGAATAGCAGCTCATGGAGGCTTACCAAAAGTCTCGAAGAGACGACAGACCACAGACGGGGGTGTTCTCCGCCTGTGGTCTTTCGCACCTTGACTATCGTCGACCTTTGGTTCGGTGCTTTTCCCCGACAGCAATGATATCACTGCCTTTTTTATTCGCTCTGTTGCCCGATTTCTACTAGGTAATTCGTTGCTGCATCGCGACTCAGCAATTGCTGCATGGCGACAAAGCAATTGCTGCATCGCCATGCAGCAATCAACTATGCAGTATATCTTTGGCAAAAAGACAAATGAA
>JAIKWU010000031.1 GCA_024684455.1 Bacteroidaceae bacterium
GACACGTTCCTGTCCGACAACAAGACCAAAGAGACGTCACACGACTGTCAGCAGCTGCTGAGCCAGCTGCGAGGCACGGTGAACCAAAAACGAGAGACGATGGACAAGTTGAAAGACATCGTCGTCAACTTCAACCGCAACTTCAAACCACAGAATGCTTTCCACTTCAACACGATGCCCGTGACAGACAACGACTATCTACAGATAGCCGTAGACCTGCAGGATTTCATGGACAACAACAAGATAGAGGAGTTCCGACAGCGCACCAGCGAGCATTATAAGGACATCTTGGGGCGCATCTCCACAGAAATCGGTGCCCTGATGAAACGTCGCTCTGACGTGGACGGCGTGATAGTTGACATCAACCGCGACTTCGTGGAGAAGAACTTTGCCGGTGTCATCAAGAGCATTGAGCTACGGGCCAATGAGTCGTCAGACAGACTGATGCAACTGCTCATGTCCATCCACAACTACACCACAGAGAACGCCCTCTCCATTGGTGAACTCAATCTCTTCTCCAGCGACAACCGAGACGAAGTGAATCGCAAGGTGGTGGACTATCTGAAGAACCTCTCCCATCAGTTGCACGACGAACAATCCCGACCGAGCGTCTCGCTTGGCGACGCTTTCCGCTTGCAGTTCCGTGTGAAGGAGAACGACAACGACACCAACTGGGTGGAACGCATCAACAATGTAGGCTCCGACGGAACCGACATCCTGGTGAAGGCCATGGTGAACATTATGCTCATCAACGTGTTCAAAAAGAAAGCCGCAAGAAAGAGCGGCGAATTCATCGTGCATTGCATGATGGACGAGATTGGCCGTCTGCACCCAAACAACATCAAGGGCATCCTGCAGTTTGCCAACTCGCGCAACATCTATCTCATCAACAGCTCACCTACGTCGTACAACCCTTACGACTACCGCTATACCTATCTGCTCAGCAAACATGGCGTGAAGACGAGAGTGGAGAAATTGCTCAAACGAACAACATAAGCATCATCCATGGCAATAAGCACATCTATACAAGCATTGCTGGCAGGCGAGCAAGTGGCTGGCTCAAGACTGAGCAGCCAGATGATTGACGAGCTGATGGCTGAAGGGTTGCTATCAGTGGTAACCCGTGGCTCAAGGAAATCATACCGGGCGCGCAGCATTGAGGCTCTGAAGCAGCATCTCATCGATATAGATGAACGCTATCGTTTGCTGGAAGTCAATGCTTCGGATTCACGTGCTCAATTGGCAATAGAAACCGGCAACTCTAAACTGGCGACTGTTCGCTCATGCCCGGGATTTCCAATAAACAGCTATGAACCTATCGAGTGTCGGTTAAACGGTGACCCATTTGTGGTAAACCCTCAAGAAGGTTGTTTTATGTTTGTAACCGACTGGAATACATTCACAATACCCGAGGACATCGTTGTGGTAGGAATCGAGAATATGGAAAACTTCCGAAAGATTCGTCAGCAGCGCAAACTGTTTGAGTCTGAATTGGGTGTCCATCAGTGTCTGTTCGTTTCCCGCTATCCACAATCCACCGACCTCCGCTCCTGGCTACAGGGGATAACCAATCGCTATGTTCATTTTGGCGATTTCGATTTGGCAGGCATCAATATATTCCTGACGGAATTCTATCGATATCTTGGCAATCGTTCATCCTATCTCATTCCGTCGGATATTGAACTGCGACTGGCAAAAGGCTCACCAACCCGCTACAACGAGCAATACGAGAAATATCATGAACTTCGTTATGATGGCAATAGAATACAGTTACTAATAGACCTCATCAACAAATATCATCGTGGCTACGACCAAGAAGGATATATTGAATGAGGTAGAATATTGCTACTGGAATTAACCAACAAGAAGGTGCCCAGCCCGTTGATGCAAGCTACATCTTTATCACATTGGCATTGTCAATGCTGCGTCGTCCATAGTCCAGGTCATAGCATGTCAGGGTGCGACGGTTGCAGTCTATCACATAGCCGTACTCCACATCGCCGTGCAGTCCGTCGCTTTTCTGGTAGCCTGATGCACTGCTCAACAATTCCTCTGCTATGCGCGCCCCGTCCCACGTGGGTTCTCCGTGGGTGCCGTCGCCATCGTCGCGCCCTCTCAAAAAGCGTTCCATTTCTCTTCCCACACCAGAAGGCGAGCCATCCCAGTGGTGATACAAATAGATGTACTTAGGAGCAGGCTCCGTGTTGCTGTCCTGTCCTTTCAATTCTTTCGGAACAATCCGTATAACAGACCGTGTTGCCATATCAATCAGCCGCGTTTTAGTTCGTGGATGCAAAAATACGAAAAAAATCCCGTAACGGCAAACACCACTACGGAATTTTTATTGATGATTACAATTCTATTCTCTCAATGGACCTCCTCAAAGTCGGCATCCTGAACGTCGTCGTTGGGGTTAGAGTGAGCCTGCTGACCACCCTGGAAACCGCTGCCAGCCTGCTGACCGCCGAAGCCGGCGCCACCGGGCTGAGCACCACCGGCCTGCTGGTACATCTTGGCACTGGCGGCCTGCATCACCTGGTTGAGGTTGTTGATGGCAGCGTCGATGGCAGCGACATCGCCACTCTTGTGGGCGTCCTTCAGCTGCTGCACAGCCTGCTCAACGTTGGCCTTGTCGGCACCGAGCTTGTCGCCGTTCTCCTGCAGGAAGGTCTCAGTCTGGAAGATCATCGAGTCGGCCTGGTTCATCTTGTCGATGCGCTCGCGCTCCTTCTTGTCGGCCTCGGCAAACTGCTCGGCCTCGGCTTTCATGCGGTTGATCTCGTCCTGCGAGAGGCCCGACGATGCCTCGATGCGGATGGCCTGCTCCTTGCCGGTGGCCTTGTCCTTGGCGCTGACCTTCACGATGCCGTTGGCGTCGATGTCGAAGGTGACCTCAATCTGAGGAATGCCACGACGTGCGGGAGCGATGCCGGGGAGGTTGAACTGTCCGAGGCTCTTGTTCTGGCTGGCCATTGGGCGCTCGCCCTGCAACACATGGATGGTCACCTCCGTCTGGTTGTCGGCAGCCGTTGAGAACACCTGGCTCTGCTTGCAGGGGATGGTGGTGTTGGCATCAATCAGCTTCGTCATCACGCCACCGAGGGTCTCAATGCCGAGGGTAAGCGGGGTTACGTCGAGCAGCACGATGTCCTGACCCGTCTCCTGGTTGAGGATAGCGCCTTGGATAGCTGCGCCAACGGCCACCACCTCGTCGGGGTTGACGCCCTTCGAAGGCTCCTTTCCGAAGTAGTTCTTCACAAGGGTCTGCACGGCAGGGATACGGCTGGAACCGCCCACGAGGATGACCTCGTCGATGTCGGAAGTGGAGATGCCAGCATCGCGAACAGCATTCTGGCAGGGCACCAGACAAGCCTGGATGAGGTTGTGTGCCAGCTGCTCGAACTTAGCACGGGTGAGGGTCTTCACCAGGTGCTTGGGCACGCCGCCCACGGGCATGATATAGGGGAGGTTGATCTCCGTCGAAGTGGTCGACGACAGCTCAATCTTAGCCTTCTCGGCAGCCTCCTTCAGTCGCTGCATAGCCATGGGGTCGCTCTTCAGGTCGGCACCCTCGTCGTTGCGGAACTCCTGCACCAGCCAGTCGATGATGACCTGGTCGAAGTCGTCGCCACCCAGATGGGTGTCGCCATTGGTGCTGAGCACCTCAAACACGCCACCGCCGAAGTCGAGGATGGAGATATCGAAGGTGCCGCCGCCAAGGTCGAAGACGGCAATCTTCATGTCCTTGTTCGTCTTGTCGATACCGTAAGCCAGAGCAGCAGCCGTAGGCTCGTTGACGATACGACGGACGTTCAGTCCAGCAATCTGTCCGGCCTCCTTCGTGGCCTGACGCTGCGAGTCGCTGAAGTAGGCAGGCACGGTGATGACAGCCTCGGTGACCTCCTGGCCCAGATAGTCCTCAGCGGTCTTCTTCATCTTCTGCAGCACCATGGCACTTATTTCCTGCGGTGTGTACTTGCGGCCGTCGATGTCGACACGTGGGTAGCCACCCTCGTTGACTACCGTAAACGGCACGCGCGAGATTTCTTTCTCCGTCTGCTGCCACGTCTCACCCATGAAGCGCTTGATGCTATAGACGGTCTTCTTCGGGTT
>JAIKWU010000044.1 GCA_024684455.1 Bacteroidaceae bacterium
ATGCGGGGCAGTTGGGTGTCGGGTGCCGTAAAGTAGAGGGTAAACTTCTCCATCTCCTTGCGCTCGCTCTTGAGAAAAGCGCGGTTCTGTCCCGACTCCTTGAAGGCTTGGAGCAGGATGTCGTCGGGCAGGAAATGAGTATAGGGGGTATAGACAATGGAGTCGTAGTAGATGCTGTCGTGCCACACGGTGTCGGGACGGATGTCGGGACGCGAGGACGGGACGATGACACGGTTGCTGAAGGCGAGCATCTCGCTCTTCTGACTGAAGCGGAAGTCCTGGTCCTGGTCTTGCAAGGCAAAGACGCGGAAACGGCCGTGTTTGATTCCCTTGATGACGAAATGGCCGCGACTGTCGGTACGGGAGATGCGCTCGAAACTCATGGTGCGGAACACACTGTCGGGCAGGGCGGTGACAGGTGCGTCGGTCGTGTCGTTGGTCACGGTGTAAAGTCCGACAAGCATCCCCTTGATAGGCTCAAGGTTCTCTGCATTGAGCACATAGCCGGACACCTGCATCGTGTCGAGCGTGGAGCCTGTCGAGAAGGTGAAGGCATAGTCGCCGAGGGGATTGCCTTCGTTGTTGTCCTCGATGGCATCGGCAAAGTCGATGGTGTAGGTCATGTCGGGCAGCAGGGTGTCCTCGAGTTGGATGGTAATCTTCTTGCCGTTGGCCTCAATCTCGGGCATGTTTATCTGGGGTGGCGACACGACGACTTTCTCCATCGCACCCTGTATCTTGATGTTCTCGTCGAACTGCAGGGTAATCTTTTTCGGCATGGCGCCCCTTTCGCCGAACTTCGGCGTAGTGTGTACGACATGGGGCGGCGTCTCGTCGAACGGACCGCCGTCGGGCGTGCCGAGGTTGGCACAGGAAATAACCAAAAGAAATATCACAACAGAAAGAAGACCCTCCCCCCTGCCCCTCCCTGAATGGAGGGGAGTGGTTAGTTGTTTTATTCTGGATAAGATTCTATGTAACATATAGATATGAAAGTGACAACACCCCTCCATTCAGGGAGGGGCAGGGGGAGAGTCCTTAGTTCATCTTCAGCAACTCTTCCACATAGTCGCGCGAGTTGCTCAGGCGTGGAATCTTGTGCTGCCCGCCGAGTTTGCCCTTCGACTTGAGCCAGTCGTCGAAGAGTCCTGGGCGTGCCTCGACGATTTGCAGCGGCTGGAGCGTGATGTCCTTGTGACGCTTGGCTTCGTAGTCGGAGTTAATGGCTTGCAGCGAACGGTCGAGGATGGAGGCAAACTCATCAATGGAGTCGGGTTTCTTGGCAAATTCGATGATCCACTGGTGGCGGCACTTGGCGTGTTCGTCCATGAAGATCGGTGCGGCCGTGTAGTCCTTCACCTGTGCGCCAGTGGCAATACAAGCCTGCGCCAAGCCCTTTTCGGCATTGTCAACGATGAGTTCCTCGCCGAAGGCATTGATGAAGTGCTTCGTGCGGCCCGTGATGACAAACTTGTATGGGTTGCGCTGTGTGAAGCGGACGGTGTCGCCGATGAGATAACGCCACAGGCCGCAACTGGTCGAGATGACCATCGCATAGTTCACACCAGGCTCGACTCCCCACAACGGCACAGCCTCTGCATCGTCCCTGCCGAACTGTTCCAGCGGTATGAATTCGTAGAACACGCCGTAGTCAATCATCAGCATCATCGCGGCGTCGCTGAGGTCGGTCTGTATGCCGAAGAAGCCTTCCGAGGCGTTGTAAGTCTCCATATAGTGCATCTCAGGACGGCGGATAATGTGCTGATACTGCTCGCGATAGGGCGTGAAGGCTACACCACCGTGCCAGAACACTTCGAGATTCGGCCAGATGCGGTCGAGGGTCTGTTCGCCTGTGAGTTCGAGAATACGGTTCAGCACGCTGAGCATCCAAGAGGGTACGCCGCTGATGTTCGTCACATTCTGCAGCATGGCCATGCGTGCAATGCGGTCGCGCTTTTCCTCGAAATCTTCAAGCAGCGCCACGTGTTTCGGCGGAATGCGCGTCAGGTTCACTGCCTTCGGGACGTTCTCGATCAGGATGGCACTCAGGTCGCCCACCAGGCTGTTCGGTGTGTTCAGGTTCGGGGCATGGCTGCCGCCGAGAATCAGGCTCTTGCCCGAAAACAGACGGCTCTTCGGATTCAACGCCAAATAGGCCGACACACAGTCCGCACCACCTTGATAGTGAATCCCCTTCAAGCCTTCCTGGCTCACGGGAATGAACTTGCTCTTGTCGTTCGTCGTACCCGACGACTTGGCAAACCATCTGACTTGTCCTGGCCAGAGCACGTCGCTCTCTCCTTCGCGCATCCGCTGGATGTAGTCCTTCAGTTCCTCGTATGAATTGACGGGAACCATCCGCCGGAAGTCCTCATAAGAGTGGATGTTGTCATAGCCGTGCTGCCTTCCCCACAGCGTGTTTTTGGCACGCTGAACGAGTCTGCTAAGCACCCGTATCTGAAGTTCCTCTGCACGTGTGTCATATTTTGCAATGGCTTTCTGCCTACGGGCAAAATAAAGTCTATTCAGTAGTCTTGTGGTTGTATTCATGCTGATAAAACGCTACATGAGTGTGCGAAGTTACGCAAAAAAAACGATTCCGGCCCACACTCGGCCGTCTTTTAACGTCAATTAACGTGTTTCGGGCCTGCCCGAATGCACTCATGTCCATCCGAACAACGTTCGCCATGCCCCCTACACTCCGAAAAAAGCCTAACTTGTTTGGTTTTTTCGCTCACTTAATCGTACCTTTGACAACGTCGAAGGTACTCTTGTTCGACAATTCTCAAATAAATTTTCTTTTAGAGAACTTTGGAATTGTACTCACTTAATCGTACCTTTGCACACGATTTCAAATATAACGTATCAAATGCAGGACATCAGAAACATTGCAATCATTGCTCACGTCGATCACGGCAAGACGACGCTTGTCGATAAAATGCTCCTGGCTGGCAACCTTTTCCGTGAAAACCAGCAGACAGGCGACCTCATCCTCGACAACAACGAACTGGAGCGTGAACGCGGCATCACTATTCTGTCAAAGAACGTAAGCATCAACTATAAAGGAGTGAAAATCAACGTGATTGACACTCCAGGGCACTCTGACTTCGGCGGCGAGGTGGAGCGCGTACTCAACATGGCCGATGGCTGCATCCTGCTGGTTGACGCCTTCGAAGGCCCCATGCCACAGACACGCTTCGTGCTCCAAAAAGCGCTCGAAATCGGACTGAAGCCCATCGTCGTCGTCAACAAAGTCGATAAACCCAACTGCCGCCCCGAAGAGGTCTATGAAATGGTGTTCGACCTCATGTACAACCTCAACGCCACGGAGGACCAACTAGACTTCCCCGTCGTCTATGGCTCGGCCAAGCAGGGCTGGATGGGAGAAGACTGGAAGACGCCGACGCAGGACATCACCTACCTGCTCGACAAAATCATCGAAGTCATCCCCGCTCCCACACAGTTGGAGGGCACACCACAGATGCTCATCACCTCGCTCGACTATTCGACCTATACGGGCCGCATCGCCGTCGGTCGCGTTCACCGCGGCACACTGAAGAACGGCATGGCCGTCACGATTTGTCACCGCGACGGGACAACTGAGAAAACGAAAATCAAGGAACTACACACGTTCGAAGGCATGGGACACCGCTCTGCCCAGGAAGTGTCATCAGGCGACATCTGCGCCGTCATCGGACTGTCGAACTTCGAAATCGGCGACACTATCACCGATGCCGAAGAACCCGAAGCACTGCCCACCATCTCTATCGATGAGCCAACCATGTCGATGCTCTTCACCATCAACAACTCCCCCTTCTTCGGCAAGGAAGGCAAGTTCTGCACAAGCCGTCACATCGGCGAACGACTGGCGCGCGAACTGGAAAAGAACCTCGCCCTGCGCGTCGAGCAGAAAGAGGGAACCACCGATGCCTGGATTGTCAGCGGACGAGGCGTACTCCACCTCTCGGTGCTCGTCGAGACCATGCGCCGCGAAGGCTACGAACTCCAGGTGGGTCAGCCTCAGGTCATCTTCAAGGAGATTGGCGGTAAGCGCTGTGAACCTATTGAGGAATTAACCATCAACGTGCCAACCGACTTCTCGTCGAAGATGATTGACATGATTACACGCCGCAAGGGCGAAATGCTCTCGATGGAGGCCCAGGGCGACCGCGTGAACATCGAGTTCGAGATTCCCTCGCGCGGCATCATCGGCCTGCGCACCACCGTGCTCACCGCCAGCCAGGGCGAAGCCATTATGGCCCACCGCTTCAAAAACTACCAGCCCTACAAGGGCGACCTGGAACGCCGTACCAACGGTTCGATGATTTCGATGGACTCGGGCACCGCCGTTGCCTACGCCATCGACCACCTCCAGGACCGCGGAAAGTTCTTCATCAATCCCCAAGAGCAGGTGTATGCCGGTCAGGTGGTCGGCGAACACGTTCATGATAACGACCTCGTCATCAACGTCACCAAAACGAAACAACTGACCAACGTCCGCGCATCGGGTACCGACGAAAAGGCACGCATCATTCCGCCCGTCCAACTCTCGCTGGAGGAAATGCTCGAATACATCAAGGCCGACGAATACGTCGAAGTCACCCCGAAATCCATGCGTATGCGCAAGATCATCCTCGACCATCTGGAGCGCAAACGCGCTAACCGCAACGAAGAATAATCTCTTACGCGCGCGAACATTATATATTAAGACCTCTTTTTGCCATGCAATTGTGCGTTCGCGTCCAGACACGTGGACAGAATGTGCAAGTTGAGAATGAATCATGCGCTGTTGCAAAAAAATGCCACGGAACCGTCTGCATTATTTTTCCCCTCAAACGGGAAAACTGCGAAACCGACTTGGCAAAATGCAAAAAAAGAGATGATTTTGGCATCGTTTTTGCACAAATAAATAAAAAATGTGCATTAAAAACGCATTTTATGGAAAAAACTTTGGGGAGATTGAGAATAATTTTTTACCTTTGCACTCCGAAAGCGAGATTGTGCACTCCCCACTGAAAGAGAATGCATAAAAAACTGAGACAGAACAAATTCATTTATTCATTAACAAAAACTTTAGAATTATGTCTGAAATTGAATCAAAAGTTAAGTCGATTATCGTTGACAAACTCGGTGTTGACGAAGCAGAAGTAAAGCCCGAAGCAAGTTTCACCAACGACCTTGGTGCAGACTCTCTCGACACAGTCGAACTGATCATGGAGTTTGAGAAGGCTTTCGGCATCAGCATCCCCGACGATGAGGCTGAGAAGATTTCCACCGTTGGCGGTGCCATCGCTTACATCGAAGAGCACGCTAAATAAGAAAACTAAATCAAGCCCCCTCTAACTCCCCCGAATGGGGGAGGACTCCCAACTCACGGTATTATTCACTCGCTGACGATGGGTCCTCCCCCATTCGGAGAGTTAGAGGGGGCTTCAATTCAATCAATTATGGAACTGAAAAGAGTTGTTGTAACAGGTCTTGGAGCCATCACGCCGCTTGGCAACGACGTTGAGACGACGTGGAAGAATGTCAAGGCCGGCAAGAGCGGAGCAGGACCCATTACGCACTTCGACGCATCCCAATTCAAGACACAGTTTGCCTGCGAAGTCAAGGACTTCGACGTGACCCAGTACATCGACCGCAAGGAGGCCCGCAAGATGGACCTTTACTGCCAGTATGCGCTGTCGGCTGCGAAGCAGGCCATCACCGACTCGGGTATGGACCTGGAGAAGGTTGACAAGAACGAAATCGGCGTTGTGCTCGGCGTCGGCATCGGCGGCATCCACACGTTTGAGGAAGAAGCCGGTAACTATGCCGTCACTGGTGCCACACTCGGTCCGAAGTACGGTCCCTTCTTCATTCCGAAGATGATTGCCGACATTGCATCGGGACACATCTCGATTGAATACGGTTTCCACGGTCCGAACTTTGCCACAACGTCGGCATGTGCCTCATCGACCAATGCCCTTGCAGATGCCTTCAACCTCATCCGTCTTGGCAAGGCTAACGCCATCGTGACCGGTGGTGCCGAGGCTGCCATCTTCCCCGCAGGCGTGGGCGGATTCAATGCCATGAAGGCCCTCTCGACCCGCAACGACGAACCAGAGAAAGCCAGCCGTCCGTTCAGTGCCAGCCGCGACGGATTCGTGATGGGCGAAGGCAGTGTCATCCTCGTTCTCGAAGAACTGGAGCATGCCCTTGCACGCGGTGCGAAAATCTATGCCGAAGTAGCAGGTTGCGGCATGTCGGCCGATGCCTACCACATCACAGCCACACACCCCGAGGGCCTCGGTGCCAAACTCGTCATGGAGCGTGCGCTGAAAGATGCTGGCATGAAGCCCGAAGACATCGACTACATCAACACGCACGGCACATCGACCCACGTGGGCGACATCAGCGAAGTGAAGGCCATCAAGGAACTCTTCGGCGACGCTGCCTACAAACTGAACATCAGTTCGACCAAGTCGATGACGGGTCACCTGCTGGGTGCAGCCGGCGCTATCGAAGCCATGATCAGCGTGCTGTCCGTCAAGGACGACATCGTGCCGCCGACCATCAACCATGCTGACGACGACCAGGACGAAGAAATTGACTACACGCTCAACTTCACGTTCAACAAGGCCCAGCAGCGCGAAGTACGTGCCGCCCTCAGCAACACTTTCGGATTTGGCGGGCATAATGCATGTGCCATCTTCAAGAAATACAAGTAATCGATGACTTCTGTATTTCAAGGACTCAAACAGAACGTAAGGCTCCTTTTCCGCAAGGATAAGGAGCCTTATTTTCGCGTACGCCGCATCACGGGCTTCCTGCCGAACAACCTCGGCCTCTACCGCACGGCACTCCGCCACAAGTCGGTATCGCGCACCGAAGACGGCCGGAGCCAAGTGAACAACGAACGACTGGAATACCTGGGCGACGCTGTGCTTGGTGCCGTCGTAGCGGACATCCTCTACGAACGCTATCCGAACAAGCAAGAAGGCTTCCTGACCACGTTGCGCAGCAAGTTGGTTCGCCGCGATATGCTGAACCAGATTGCCGTGCAGATTGGGCTGGACAAACTCGTGCTGCACGAAGGGCCTGTCACGTCGGCACACAACAGTTACATGAACGGCAATGCCTTCGAAGCCTTCGTGGGCGCACTCTATCTCGACCGCGGCTATGCAGCATGCCAGCAGTTTGTCCGTCGCGTCATCCTGCGCAAGTTCGTCAATATCGAAGAACTTGCCAAGAAGGAGGAAAACTACAAGAGCCGTCTCATCGAATGGTGTCAGAAACACCAACTCGAATGTCGCTTCGAAATCATTTCACAGAAATTGCTCAGCGACCACACCACGCCGAAGTTTGTCTCGCGCGTTACCATCGAAGACGTCTATTGCGGACAGGGCGAAGGCTTCTCCAAAAAAGAGAGCCACCAGCAGGCCGCCCGTCAAGCCTACCACAAGGTCCGTCGCGATGTGGCCTTCGTCAACAGCCTCATCGACGCACGCAACAATCACAAACAGCAGACACCCGATGCATAATCCTCGCAGCCTGAACACTGACACAATGTAACTTATTCGTTGATTTTCATGACATTATCCTGTAAAAACAGCGAAAAAAGGAACAATCATTTGGCAGTTTCCAATGAAAGCGCTACCTTTGTAAAATAAACCACTCATTTGCAACTAAAAACACCTCATATCCTATGAGTAGAACTTTTTCACCTTATCTGTGTGCAAGGCACTTCATGGCACTTGCACTGATATTGTTGAGTGCGACCATCCTGTATGCACAAGAAGACTATACCCCTTATGTGCCTGGAGCCTATCAGAGCGAGTCCACGGCTTCATATTGGACAAAGACTTCCACGTCAGCCAATGGACTAATCCAGTACGACACATGGTCGAGCCGTAGCGGTAAAGACGGTAACGATATGACCGTGCCTTTCATGGAGGTATTTATCGAATCTCCAGGCACTCTCGACTCTCAGTCCATCCGCCATCAGCAGATTTCCAATCTGCCACGTGGACACTATCGGATAGAGATGATGGTACGTTGCTATGCGCAAGACGGCTACTCAAGCCCCGCCTTCAGCGTATATCTATATGCCAACGGCGAAACAGCACCGATTGTCGCCGACGACTCTGATGTGTCTTACACCCAAGGCTCTTATAAAGGTCAGAGATGGGGAATTAACATCGCCAGCGTGGAGTTTGATGTGGATGAATCGGGTACACTCAATTTCGGCCTCGACATCAACCAGCAAGACCACCAGAACTGGGTGGCATGGAAAAACGTGAAACTCTACCTGCTGGAGGCATACGACGAACCTGACACGCCTGTCATTGTAGAGGGCGACCCTGCCGCACCCGGGACGTACTACATCCGCAACCGCGCCACAGGCCGCTACATCATGGCGGGAACTCCTTGGGGAACAACTGTCGTGACAGGAGCCCATGGTCTGCCGACAAACTTCATTCAAGCCGACAACAACGGCAACTTCTACCTTGACTCAGGCTTTCTAAACACCGACAACGGCTATAACTTAACTCAGTGGCTTTATGATAGTAACACCAATCGCGCTTACATGGAAGCGGCTCAGAACAATTACACCTTCCATGTCGTGGCCAATGGTGAAGGATACTACACCATTCGAAGGCCTGATGGCGACTACTATCTGGGCGATATCACACAAGGAGCAGTGAACTGCAACATTACTAACCCCTCTCAGGAATTGGCTCAATGGGAACTGCTGACCCGCGAACAGATGATGTCGAATCTGATGTCAGGTACTTCTTCAGATGCCACCTTCCTCATTTCCAATGCCAATATCAACACCAACTACGCTAATTCTGGATGGGAAGGCGACGTGAACATTGTGAGAGGCTTTGATGATAGTACGGGTAATGGTAGCCATATCATCGAAGCATGGCGCACAAACTTCAATGTCTATCAAACGCTGACCAACATTCCCAACGGCACCTATCAACTGACTTGCCAGGGATTTTACCGATATAATAATACCGGCTACAATTACAATACGTATTCTTCGTCTGCGAGCGAATCGCAATTGTATGCCAAGTTGTATGCGGGTACTGCAGAAGCATCCATCCGAAATATCGCTTCGGAAACGAACCTACCTGCAAATATGAGAACTTCTGGCAATGGTGCAGATCTACCTTATAGTGTCACACAGGCGGCACTGGCTTTCAATGCAGGATACTATGCCAACGACGGCACGCACAACATCGTGACTGTGGATGTCACCGACCATACGCTGACCATCGGCGTGAGGAAGACAACAACCCTCGGTGCTGACTGGACAACCTTCAAGAACTTTGAACTGACACTGCTCTCGCTTGGCGACAACACAGGTTGGGATCCGAACGAGGAGCCAGAAGACCCCTACACCAATGCCTCTCCAGAGAATCCCATCGACTTGACCAGCAAAATCACAAACCCCAATTACTCCAATAGCGCCAACGGATGGAATGGAGGCCCAGCCATCGGCGGCATGGGCAGCAACCCCTGTGCTGAGAAGTGGAACTGTACGTTCAACGTCTATCAAACCATCAGTAATCTTCCCAACGGTTGGTACCGACTCACGGCTCAAGGTTTCTACCGCTATGGCGACTACTTTGTGGAACAATACAACGGATACGGCGGTGGCGGCTCTAATGAGAACGATGCCAATAACATCTATGCCGTCTATACCATCCCCTACGCCGTCATTACCCACCGCGAAGGAACGGAGAAACTGCTCGCCAAGATGTATGCAAACGATGTGGAAACATCGCTGCCTTCCATTTTCGACAGTATGTACGAAAATAATCCTTATTATGGGAACTTCGTAAGGACGGATGCATACGTACCGATGCTTCCTGACGACATGATTGGATGGATTCCCAACGACATGACCAGCGGTTCCTACGCCTTCAATGAAGGAAAGTGTACCGTCGAACTGATGGTGCCTGTCACTAATGGCACATTGAAAATCGGTGTAAAGAAAGACTTGGGCTACAAGCGCGACTGGACCATGTGGGACAACTGGCAACTCTTTTACTTAGGCAAGCAGGACTTCCACTATGCTGAAAGCATCAGTATCGACCAAGGCAGCGACATCACCCTGTGTGCCGGCGAGACACGCCAACTCACAGCCTCCATCCTGCCTGCAGAGACATCGGACAAGAATATTTCATGGAGATCGAATAATACGTCAGTTGCAACAGTCGATGCGAACGGACTGGTAACGGCATCGACTTCCAACTCAGGCACAACCACCATCACTGCGACAGCAAGCGGTAGTGACGGTAGCACTCTTGTCATGGCACAAATCACCGTCCAAGTCAACGCAGCAGACGGTGATCCCTCACAACTCGTCATCAACGAAATTCAGGTGGCAAACCTCGACATGTTCGTCGATCCCTCTAACAACTACGGCGGCTATGTCGAACTCTACAACCCGACCGACCGAGGCGTGAGCCTGAGCAATATCTACGTAGGTCTCACGCCTGGCAACACACAGCAATTCTATGTCAGCAACAGCGGTGTCGTTCCTCCTCATGGCTACGGCCTTGTTTGGTTCGACTATCACGATTCCAACAGCAACAATGTCGATGATCACCTCGACATGGACGGGGGAACGGTGTACATCACCATCCAAGGCACCCAACTTCAGCAGGCATACCCTGCCGCTGTGAGCCGCACATCGTATGCCCGTACCACCGACGGCGGAGGCACATGGGCCTTCACCGCCTATCCCACACCAGGACGTAGCAACAGCGAGAGTGACGAATTTGTCAGCAGCCCAGCCGACCGTCTTGCCGAGCCCGAGACAAGTGACGAGTCACGTCTGTTCGACAGCAGTTTCACGCTCAACGTCACCATTCCCGAAGGTGCTACATTATATTATACGACAGACGGAACCACGCCGACCGAAGAAAGCAACTTGAGCGTCAATGGAGGTATTTTCGACATCAGTGAGACAACCATCCTTCGCCTGCGTCTCTTCAAGTCTGGTATGCTGCCAAGTCCAGTGAAGACACTCTCTTTTATCGAACGCGACAAAAACTACATGCTACCCGTCGTTTCGCTGGTGGGCAATCCTTCCGACTTCTTCAGCGATGAAATGGGTATCTTCACGACCGGTACACAGGGCATCGCCGGCAGTGGCATAGACTTCCGCTGCAACTGGAACATGGAATGGGAGCGACCTGCAGCGTTCAACTATTTCACTCAGGATGGCAGCCAAAACTACAGCCAGGAAGTGAATGTGAAGCGCTTCGGTGGTTGGAGCCGCTCATGGTATCCGTTCAACTTCAAGTTGAAAGCCTCTTCTCTGTATGAGAACCATAAATATGTCGATTATCCATTCTTCGACAACAAGCCACACCTGAAACAGAAAGTGGTAATGATGCGCAACGGCGGCAACGACCTCCAGTGCCGTATCAAGGACGCTGCCCTGCAGAACATCATTATCTCCAGCGGCTTCTACCTCGATTGTCAGGACTACATGCCTGTCCACAGTTTCATCAACGGCAAGTATCAGGGAATGCTGAACCTGCGCGAACCAAGTAACAAGCACTACTCCCTTGCCAACTATGGCATCGACACCGATGAGGTAGATCAAATGGAACTGGGCAGCGGCGTCACCGTCAATGCCGGCGACATCAATGCTTTCAACCAATGGAAAGACCTGTCTTATAGTGCTGGTGACGCGGCAACCTACGAACAAATCAAAGCGATAGTCGATGTGGACGAGTTCATCAACTACATGGCTACACAGATGTTCCTCGGAGGTGACGACTGGCCACAAAATAACTGCAAGGCATTCAAGGGTCACGACGGCAAGTTCCACATCATGCTGTTCGACATCGACCAAGCCCTACGCTTCAATGCTTATGCTTTCACACACATCACCAACCATAGCAGCGACCCGCTGATTCGTATCTTCTTGAATATGTTGCAGCGCAATGCTGAGTTTCGCAAACAGTTCGTCGATACGTACTGCATTGTGGCAGGCAGTGTGTTCGAGCCCACTCGCAGCCTTGAGATTATCGACCGCATAGCAGCCGAAATGGAACCTGCGCTTGCCCTTGAAGGTGCATCGACAGAACCGACAGCAGGTTATGTTCGCAATTTGATGACAGAAACACGCCGCAACACGATGATGACCGGTCTTCAGAATTGGAGCAATACCTATACAGGTCTGTCGGGCGCAACTCGCCACGAAGTGAAGTTGTCGTGCAACATCGAGCAGGCCACCTTGCAACTTAACGGTCTCGACATTCCAACCGCCAAGTTCGACGGCACGATGTTCTCGCCGGCAGTGATTAAGGCAAGTGCGCCTGAAGGCTATACCTTCCGCGGATGGCAAAACACTAATAATGATGTTGTCTCCACAGATGAGGAATTTGACATCTCCGATTGGGGCGACCTTACACTGACGGCTGTCTATGAGCGTATTGACGATACAGACGAACTCTTCGCCGACATCGCCACCCCCGTCAAGGTGAACGAGGTGAGTGCAGGCAACACCGTCTATGTCAACGAGTACTTCAAGCGTGACGACTGGTTCGAACTATACAATCCAACCGATGCAGCCATCGATGTAGCAGGCCTGTACGTCAGCAACGATATCAACAATCCGCTGAAGTATCAAATTCCTTCCAACTCGCCTGTCAACACCATTATCCCCGCCCAGGGACACCTCGTTGTATGGGCTGACGAACTGGCACCCGTATCACAACTTCATGCGAACTTCAAACTGGAGAACCTTGACAACCACATCGTTGTCATCACCAGCAGCGACGAGTTTGTCAGCAACAACAGCGACTTCTTCAACAACCATCCTGCCGAATTCCAGGCGTTTGTCGATGGCTTGACCTACGTCACACATCGCGGTGACAACACCGTGGGACGCTATCCCGACGGCGGCAGGGACTTCTACCGCATGAACCGCCCGACCATCGATCAGACGAACACGCTCACACAGGCTGACGAACTCGTAGGTCAGGATGTCTGCCTAATGGATCCCGATGCCAACAAGTTACGTCTCGAACTTGTTGAAGGCTGGAACTGGACTTCGCATAACCTGCAAACCGCCATCGCCACCAACGACTTGTCGAGTTATGCAGAGCGCATTGTCAGCGAACGCCAAGAAGCCATCCAAGACCCTGTCTTTGGCATGACAGGCTCGCTGCATTCGCTGACCGCCGGCAACCTCTACAAGGTGAAGATGTCGCAGGACGACGTCTTCGAACGCTCATCTGTGCTGAAGTGCAACATTGGCACTCCCATCCAGTTGAAGATGGGCTGGAACTGGATTGGCTATACCGTGACAGGCGCACAGTCCGTTGCCGACGCACTGGCCAACAACCTTCTGGAGAACGGTGACCACATCGTCGGACAGGACGGTTGGGCCACCTACAATAATGGTAACTGGACAGGCACACTCACACAGTTGGAAACAGGCAAAGGCTATATGTTCAAGAGCAAGAGTGCCAAGACCCTGCGCTTCCATGCACCCAATGTTCCTATCATCTTCAGTAAGCGTCGCGCTCGTGCTCACAACACCCTGCATCAGCAGTATAACATCAACAAATATGCCTATCCCAACGTGATGGGTATGGTAGCCCAGTTGGTCAAGGACGGAATGCCCGTCGATGCCGAACGCTTCACCCTCCTGGCTTACGCTGGTGACGAGTGCCGAGGACTTGCCCAGTCGATTGACAACCAACTCTTCCTGACGATGTGCGGAAAAGGCGGCGAGCGCCTCAACTACTGCGCTATCGACAAAGTGGACGGTGAGCAGTACGACATTGAAGAGAGCGACATCTTCACGTCTGATATAGTGGGCAGCACACAGGCTCCACGCTTACTTACCCTGACCCTTGACGGTGAAGATGCCACGGGTATCGACTCACTGATAGCCGGTGGCACGACCGATGGCAACCGTACACGCACCATCATCGGTTACTACTCACTCGACGGTGTACTTGTGAGCACTCGTGCTGCAGCCTTGGCTCCAGGCCTCTATCTCGTCAGATACGCCAACGGCACCTGCGAAAAACAACTCATCCCATAACATCCAGACCCCTACATGACAATGAAAACAAGTCTTTTCTTACTCATCTTCGGATTTTGTATAACCATACAGGCGCAGGAAATCATCGCCGACCCCATCGAAATTATTTTTGACGGATCGTCCGCTACGGTGAACATCCCTGCAGATATTACCGATGTGAACTATATCGTCGATGATGCTGACGTGCAAATCATATCCACCACGACGACCACCGAATACACCTACCACGTGTCTGGAACGTCCAGCAACGGCTCACTCACCATCAACGGAATCTACAAGTTGACTCTCGAACTGGCTGGCGTCAACTTGACCAAACCTAACGGCGGAGCAGCCATCGACGTCGAATGCGGCAAGCGTACCGACCTCGTGTTGGTGGAAGGCACTGTCAACAGGCTGATGGACTCGGAGTTCGGCACACAGAAGGGTGCACTCTACTTCAAGGGGCACGCCGACTTCAAGGGTGGCGGCATCCTCTACGTCACTGGTAAGCGACAACATGCCATCTGTGCCAATGAGGAGATGGAACTGAAGAGCAGCCTCGGCACCATCAACGTACTGGGCGCTGTGAAAGACGGTATCCATTGCGGTAAAGGAAAGATTGACACACCTGATCACAACTACTTCCAGATGGACGGCGGCACTGTCAACATTACCCATGTCGGCAGCGATGGCATAGAGTCCGATGACTACGGAAGCATCACCATCAACGGCGGCGCACTCAGCATCAATGTCTCTGCTGAGAGTTCCGACGGCATCAAGGCAGACAAAGACCTTATCATCAATGGCGGCGACATCACCATCAATGTCTATGGAGAAGACAGCGAAGGAATAAAAGCCACCAACCGCATCACCCTCAACGATGGCAACATCAACATTATCGCCATTTCCGACGGCTCGAAAGGCATCAAGGCCAAAAGGGAAACCGAAAACGCCACCATACTCAATGGCGGTTATCTGGACATCAACGGAGGCTATATCAACATCTACGTCAGTGGCGACTCCTACCAGAAAGCAAACGGCAGCACCAGCAACTGCATGGCCATCAGCGTCGATGCCGACATGACACAAAGCGGCGGCGACATCGTCCTCACCGCCATGGGTTCCGAGACGAAGGGCTACAACGTGAAGGGAACGAACACTAAGACTGGCGGAACGCTCAAGGTGACTCATGGGCCGTGGAAGATAGATTCTTCTGACTTGGAGTTCGACATGAGCATCTATGTGCGCGTATATAAAAACGGAGAACCTGTGACCGATTACAGTAACATTGCCGTGGGTGCGTTCATTTGGACTGAATGCATGGGTCTGGCAGAGTTCGACCAGACGGAATGGGGTATGGTCCGTGTCCATTACGACAGCACCGACAACGACGAGGTGTATTTCAAACTCTACGACAACGCCATCGGGCGTGAATTTGACTTGACGGCCGACCGTGAAATCCTGTTCGACTCACAAGGGCTTGTCGGTACGCCGAGCAACCCTGTGATACTCAACTATGAAATGACGTTCACCCCTGGCGACGTGAATATGGACGGCTTGGTGGATGTCGCTGACATAACAGCCTTAGCCTATCATATTTTCGGAACAACTCCGACCAACTTCGATTACGATGCAGCTGATGCAAACAATGATGGAGATATTGACGTTGCCGACATCACGGCCATCTCTTACATGATATTTAGCCAGAACGCTAAACCTCGAAAGAATCAATTAGATCCTCAATAAACATTTTATACAATACAATGAAAAGAATTAAAAAAACGACTTTGGCAATCCTGTCACTCATCTGCTTTGCCTCTCATACCTTTGCAGCAGAGATAAGTGTAGCCAATGTGACAATAGATCACGGAGGAACCGCATGGATGGAGGTTTATCTGACCAACACAGATGCGGAGTGTACAGGCTTTCAGTTTCTGTTGAATCTTCCGCAAGGTATTACGCCTGCAAAAGATGCAACCAACGCCTACATTCTCCAAAAGGGAAGTCGTGTCAGTACCTTGGCACTGACGACAGGTTTGTCCGACAAAGGCAATCACCAATATCAGGTAATGGGCTATCAAGGCTCTGGCCTTCCCGTTGCGTTTCCTGGTACGGAAGGACAGGTGCTGACCATCTTGCTGCAAGCAGACAATACAGTTGCCGAAGGTGATGTGTTGGACGCCTCGCTGACGGACATACGTATATCAGACACTTCTGCCGCCAGTCATGGCTTGTCTAATGCCTCTTTCAGCATTACCGTTACTGCCCCCACATACACCATCCTCGACGAGAACTCGACAACTGTGCCTGAGTCCAGCAATGGCGAAACGGTCAACATTCGTGTACTGCGCACCATCAAGGCCAACGAATGGAGCACCATCTGCCTGCCCTTTGCCATGACGGAGGCTGAGACAAAGCGTGTGTTCGGCGACGACGTCAAACTATACAGTTTCGTTGACTACGAATGCCTTTTTGACGATGTTACCGATGCTTTCACAGGCATCTCCGTCCATTTCGAAGAGGCCGACCTTGCTGTCTGGGGATTCGAAGCCAACTTCCCTTATCTCATTAAAGTAACGGCTCCTATTTCGGCATTTGAAACAAACGCAATCATTACCCCCGACGAAGCAAATGCCATCGTGGAATATGCAACAGGATCGGGAAGCCGCCGCCACGTCTACGGCACATTCTACGGTACCCTACGCGCAGGCACAAAAGTTCCTGCCGACTGCCTCTTCATCGGCAACGACAAGTTCTATTATTCCACAGGAAAGACCAACATCAAGGCCTTCCGTGGATACTTCGATTTTGAAGACAAACTGTCTGACTACGTGGACAATGGTATAAAAATCCGTCTCGATGACCGAGGCGAACCCACAGGCATAGAGATAAGTACAAAGGACGAAGTAAAAAGTACAATTTATGACGTGAGTGGACGTCGTGTCAGCATCCCGACACGCGGTCTCTACATCATCGACGGCAAAAAGGTGTTCAAGAACCAATAATACATGAGCGATATGAGAAAAGAATATATACAGCCCATTCTCCGGAATTACCATTTATCCAGCAACTGCAACATCTGCGACGGTTCTCCCACCGTGACTGGTGACACACCTGGAGGTGGAAGCGGCCCTGGATATGGCGGCGTCGATGAAGAAGGTGAAATCGACCCCAGCGTAAAACCTGTCAACGAATGGGAGACAGGGCTATGGTAGCCGGTTGTCTTTTATTTAAAGCCGACTACGTCAGGAAATTAGTCAAATTATTCCCAATTTTCTCAAATTTTTATGGGTCGCCTGAGGCGAGAAATTAAGTTGTCCTTTGTTGTCTCAGTTGTCTTTTTAAGGAAAAAACTCAAATATACACCGGCAGGTTTTCGTTATATTTGCTTTTTCTCTCACTTAATCGTGCCTTTTCGCTTCGTGTAAAGGTACTCACGCTCGACAATTCTCAAATAATTTTTCTTTTCAGAGAACTTTGTCGCGACTCGGCAAAAACAACAAATTATTTTGTTTTTTTGGCACTCGCTGCTCCAAAGTTTGGAATTGTGCTCACTTAATCGTAACTTTGCAAACAGAACCAATCAATCACATTATGAAAAGGAAAACAAAGAGGAAATCGGCAGAGCGAAAGTTTCAGATTTGCAGCCACTGCGGCAAGTCTTATCCAAAGGATGTTGACACTTGTCCCTTCTGCCAGTACAAGCCTACGGCGGTCGAGAAGGTGGGCGACAACTTCGGCTACGTAAAGGTTCTGCTCACAGTGGCCGTTATCGCCATCGGCTTCCTGGCCAAGTGTGTCCACGACCACCACAAGGAAAAGAAAGCCGAGCGGACAGAACAGGTGCAGAAAGCCGCCGAGCAGGAAACACAGCAGGATAAGTAGTTGACCACCAGAGATTTCGCAGAATCGTGAAATCCGTGACAAAATTGTCTGCAAGACAAATCATCATAGAATGGAAAAGAATTTCAAACGTACACTGATTACGTCGGCTCTGCCATACGCCAATGGTCCCGTACACATCGGTCACCTGGCTGGCGTGTATGTGCCTGCCGACATCTATGCAAGATATTTGAGACTGAAGGGCGAGGAAGTGCTGTTCGTAGGCGGTAGCGACGAACACGGCGTGCCTGTGACCATCCGTGCCAAGAAGGAAGGCTGTACGCCACAGGATGTCGTCGATCGCTATCACGGCATCATCAAGCAGTCGTTCGCCGATTTTGGCATCTCGTTTGATGTTTATAGCCGCACCACGTCGAAGGTCCACCACCAGTTTGCCGCCGACTTCTTCCGCAAACTCTACGACGACGGCAAGTTCATCTCGATGGAGAGCGAGCAATACTATGACGAAGAGGAGCATCAGTTCCTCACCGACCGCAACATCCGCGGCGAATGTCCGCGCTGCCACGCCCCCGAAGCCTATGGCGACCAGTGCGAGAAGTGCGGTGCCACACTGTCGCCCGAAGAACTCATCAACCCCTACAACGCCGACACAGGCAATCCGCTCGTCAAGAAGACCACCAAGCACTGGTACCTGCCGCTCGACCAGTACCAGTCCTGGCTGGAACAGTGGATTCTGCAGGAGCACAAGGAATGGCGTCCGAACGTCTACGGCCAGTGCAAGTCGTGGCTCGACGGCGGACCGAAACCGCGCGCCGTCACCCGCGACCTCTCGTGGGGCATCCCCGTGCCCATCGAAGGCGTCAAGGGCAAGGTGCTCTACGTATGGTTCGATGCGCCCATCGGCTACATCTCCAACACGAAGGAACTCTGTGACGCCCAGCCCGAGCGCTGGGGCACATGGCAGAAGTGGTGGCAGGACCCCGAATCGCGCCTCATCCACTTCATCGGCAAGGACAACATCGTGTTCCACTGCATCGTCTTCCCCTCCATGCTCAAGGCGCATGGCCAGTACAACCTGCCCGACAACGTGCCGTCGAACGAGTTCCTCAACCTCGAAGGCGAGAAGATTTCCACGTCGAGAAACTATGCCGTCTGGCTCAATGAATACCTTGACGAAATGCCCAATCGTCAGGACGAGTTACGCTACGTCCTCACCGCCAATGCGCCTGAGACGAAGGACAACGACTTCACCTGGGCCGACTTTCAGGCACGCTGCAACAACGAACTTGTAGCGGTATATGGCAACTTCGTCAACCGTGCCCTGCAACTGACTCAGAAGTACTACAACGGCATTGTGCCCGAGTGTGGCGAACTCACCGACACCGACCGCCAGACGCTAGCCGAATTTGCCGACGTCAAGGCATCGCTCGAACGTCTGCTCGATCAGTTCAAGTTCCGCGATGCACAGAAAGAGGCCATGAACCTTGCCCGTATCGGCAACAAGTACATCGCCGACGAAGAACCTTGGAAACTCATCAAGACCGACCCTGAGCGCGTGAAGACCATCATCTACATCTCGCTCCAACTCACGGCCAACCTCGCCATCGCCTTCGAGCCCTTCCTGCCGTTCTCGTCGGCAAAGTTGCGCGACATGATTGCCATGTCGGAGTTCCGTTGGAACGACCTCGGCAGCACCGAACTGCTGCCTGCCGGCAAGCAACTCGCCAAGCCGTCGCTGCTGTTCGAGAAGATTGAGGACGATGTCATCCAGTTCCAACTCGATAAACTCGAAGCCACGAAAAAGGCCAATGCAGCCGCTGCCGCCAAGGCAGAGCCTGTGAAGCCCGCAATTACCTTCGACGACTTTCAGCGTCTCGACTTGCGCGTCGGTACGGTGCTGGAGTGCGAGCGAGTCCCCAAGATGAAAAAACTGCTGAAGTTCCTCATCGATGACGGATTGGAACGTCGCACCATCGTCAGCGGTATCGCTCAGTATTACGAGCCGGAGCAACTGAAGGGCAAGCAGATTGTCTTCATCGCCAACCTGCCTCCGCGCGAATTCAAGAACGGGCTTGTCAGCGAGGGCATGATTCTCTCGGCAGAGAACTGGGACCAGAGCCTCGCCGTAGTCACGGTCGAGCATGAGGTCAAGGCTGGCAGCATGGTCTGCTAACCACCGGACGTTTTTACTGAAAGCATCTTTCAGTCCAAAGATTCACGAGGAATGCGCATCGCCTTCGACGCCAAGCGGCTGTTTAACAACTTCACAGGGCTGGGCAACTATAGCCGCACCACTCTCGACATCCTCACGGAGCAGTTTCCCGAGGATGAGTACCTGCTGCTGACGCCGAAAGTCAACGAATGTGCCGTCACCGAACCTTATTTCCACCGTCAAGGCTGTCAGACACTTGTGCCAAAACACAAATGGTCAGGCAGCCTTTGGCGTACCTTTTCGCAATCATCCGTAGCCGCTGCGCAAGGGGCGACGGTGTTCCACGGCCTGAGCAACGAACTGCCAGTCGGGTTGAAGAAGCACGGCATCCGCAGCGTCGTGACGATTCACGATGTCGCTTTCAGGACGTTTCCCGACATGTACCACTGGCACGACCGCATCATTTACGACCAGAAGTGGCGCTATGCCTGCCGACATGCCGACCACATCGTCGCCATCAGCGAATCGACGCGGCAGGACATTCTGCGATTCTACGATGTGCCTTCCGAGCGCGTGAGCGTCGTCTATCAGCCTGTTCAACGCCTATTCTACACGAAGCAGGAGACACCGAGGCCCCTGGCCGAACAGACCGTGGCCTGCCTGCCTCAGCAGTACATGCTCTACGTCGGTTCAGTCAACAGCCGCAAGAATCTCCTCGGCGTGGTGCAGGCGATACAGATGCTGTCAGCCGACATCCGACTGCCTCTCGTCGTCGTTGGCAACGGCCGTGAATATAAGCAGCGTGTGCTCGACTACGTAGTCAAGAATCATCTTGAGAAGCACCTCATCTGGGCTGGTAGTGTCAACGACAACCGCGCCCTTCAGGCCTTGTACCAATGCGCTGCGCTGTTCGTCTATCCTTCCTTCTACGAGGGCTTCGGTCTCCCTGTCGTCGAAGCCTTGCTGAGCGGCTGCCCCGTCGTGACCTCCGATGTCTCGTCGTTGCCTGAAGCCGGTGGCCCGTCAACGCTGAAGGCCGATCCGACCTCGCCCGACTCCATTGCCGACTGCCTGCGTCGCCTGCTCACCGACACAGCCCTCCGCCAGCACGTCGTCAGCGACGGCGAACGACATGCCCGCATGACCTTCGATCCAACCACGCTCGCACGCCAACTCCATTCCACTTACTTGTAGTCGGTCTCCATACCGTATACCTCCCGTAAATGCACCTAATGTATCAACGTGGTATTCATATTTTGATACTGCATTTTACTGTCTTTCAGGCTTTTGTGGTTATCCTCCCGTTTTTTTATCCTTTCGACAATTACTACAGACTGTGTTCATTGGACTGCTCAGCCTGCGAGGAAAAGGCTCCGTGTGGGCATAAAAAATGTGAAAAAAACATTTCCCATTTTGTAATGTGCCCGCTTAATCGTAACTTTGCAGAGAATATGCACTTTTTACACAGATAGCAGACATGAAAATTCCATTTTCGCCACCCTACATCGACGACAGTGTAATTGCCGAAGTGACCGACTCGCTCCGTTCGGGCTGGATTACGACAGGCCCTAAGGTGAAGGCTCTGGAGGAGGAAATCCGTCAGTTGTCGGGTGCCAGCGAAGTGCTCTGCGTCAACTCGTGGACCACAGGTGCTATCATGACCCTGCGCTGGCTCGGCGTGAAGGCTGACGACGAGGTCATCATCCCCGCCTACACCTACTGTGCGACGGCACTGGCCGTGCTGTGGGCTGGAGCCAAGCCAGTGATGGTCGATTGCAACGACGACTTCAACATCTCGGTCGATGCCATCCGCCGCGCCATCACTCCGCGCACAAAGGTCATCCTGCCCGTCGATATTGCGGGCTGGCCCTGCGACTATGATGCCATCATGTCGATGGTCAGTGAACCCGACATCAAGGCGATGTTCAAGCCCTCGTCGCCCATCATGGAACGCATGGGACGCATCACCGTCATCAACGACTCGGCCCACTCCATCGGTTCCCGCTACGGCGGACACCACTCTGGCTCGCAGACCGACATTGCCATCTTCTCGCTCCATGCCGTCAAAAACGTCACAACCGCCGAGGGTGGTGCTATTTGTCTCAATATGCCTGCACCGTTTGACAACAGCGAACTCTATACCCAACTGCGCCTCATGTCGCTCAACTGCCAGACGAAGGATGCCTTCACGAAGAACAAGGCGGGTAGCTGGCGCTACGACATCGTCGGCATGGGCATGAAGGCCAACATGGCCGACGTGAACGCAGCCATCGGGCTGGCACAAATCCGTCAGTACGACCGTCTGCTTGCCGAACGCCGGCGCGTGTTCGATGCCTACGACAAGGCTTTCAGCCTACTGCCGTGGGCTATCACGCCCCCTGTCCGCGACGAACGCCGTGAAACGTCGTACCATGTCTATGCCCTGCGCATCAAAGACGTGACCGAAGACGAGCGCGATGCCATCATCGCCGAGATTGCCAAACGCGACATTGCGGTCAATGTCCATTTCGTGCCCCTGCCGATGCTCACCTTCTTCCACTCGCTCGGCTACGACATCAAGGACTTTCCACAGTCCTACCGCAACTACGCCCACGAAATCACGCTGCCCTGCTATCCGCAACTCAGCGACGAAGCCGTCGAGGCGGTCATCCAGGCCGTCGTCGATGCTTACCAGACCATTAAAAACAATAAATATAATCATGAACTTTCTTGACAGAAACGAGTTTAACTTTGAGCCCAGCCAGAAAGTGATAGATGCCATCCGCAACTTCGATCCGAAGGAACTGTGCTTCTATACCCGCATCTACGACCAAGGGAAGAAAAGCGTCATCAGCGTTCGTGTCAGCGAAATCTACGGCGTGCCCGAGGAACAGGTGTTGCTGACCTACGGTGGTGAGGATATGCTGAAGAATGCCATCCATTACTTTCTCTCGAATGGCGACAACAAAACCATCCTCATCCCAGAATTCTCGTGGTGGTACTACAACCGCGTAGCCAGCGAATGCGGCGGCACATTCCAGATGTACCCCCTGCACGAACTGGAGGACACCTTCGCCTACGACATCGAGGAAGTGGTCGAATACACCAACCGCGTGCACCCGCGTATGCTCCTGCTCGCCTCGCCCAACAACCCGACAGGCAACGGCCTGACACCCGACGAAGTGGGCTACATCATGGAGCACATCCCTGCCGACACCATGGTGCTCATCGACGAGGCCTACGCCAGTTTCGTCTCCTCCGACGTGAGCCACATCGCCCCGCTCATCGACCGCTACAGCAACCTGATTATCTCGCGCACGCTGTCCAAGTTCTACGGACTGCCAGGACTACGCGTCGGCTTCGGCTTCATCGGCAAAGGGCACGACCAGTTCCTCAGTTACGTGAACAAATATCTGGGCTACAACCGCTTCTCCGAGGCTGTGGCGCTGGCTGCGCTCGACAGCGACGAGCACTACCGTCAGGTCGCGAACGACATGGAATGGGGTCGTCAACTCTACAAGGAGAAACTCGGCTCTCTCCCTGGCTTCAAGGTCTATAAGTCGGTTGCCAACTTCATCCTCATCAAGTATCCCATCGAGATGAAGGAGGCGCTGCAGAAAGCCCTGATGCTCGAGGATTACAAGATTAAATACATGACCGACAAAGGTCTGGAGTCTTGCCTGCGCATCACACTCGGCCGCAGGGAACAGACACAATTCGTCTGCGACACCATCCTCAAGGTTTACCAGCAGTTATGATTGGAGTGATTCTTGCCGCAGGCATGGCGCGACGCTTGCGCCCGCTGACCGACACACGGCCTAAGTGCCTGCTCACGGTCGGTGAGCGCACGTTGTTGCAGCGCACCGTCGATGCGATGATGGCTGCGGGCATCGACGAACTCGTTGTCGTCACAGGTTATCGTGCAGAGATGCTGCGCACGTTCCTTACCAAGCATTATCCTTCGCTCGACATCCACTTCATCCACAACGCCGACTACGAGCACAACAACAACATCTTCTCGCTCTGGATGACGCGCCCCTACACCGACGGCCGCGACTTCCTGCTCATGGACAGCGACATCCTCTTCGACCCTGCCGTGCTGCCCTACTTGCTGGGACACGAAGGCACGGTGCTGGCCGTCAACCGTCACGAACTGGGTGACGAGGAAATCAAGGTCATCACCGACGCCGACGGCTTTGTGACCGAAATCAGCAAGACCTGCAGCATCGAGGCAGCCATCGGCGAGAGCGTCGGCATCGAGAAGATGATGGCCGACTACAGCACCGCCCTGTTCCGCGAACTGGAGCAGATGATCGAGCGCGAAGGTCTCATCGACGTGTTCTACGAGCGTGCCTTCGAGCGTCTCATTCCGCAGGGCCACCGCTTCCGCACTGTCGATACCACGTCGTTCTTCTCCATCGAACTCGACACGGTCGAGGACTTCAACCGCGCCCAGGAACTCATCCCTGCGGAACTCTTCTGATTTATGGACAAAATCTCCGTCGTCATCAACACGTACAACGCGCATCAGCACTTGGAGCGCGTGCTCGACTCGGTGCAGGGATTTGACGAAATCGTCGTGTGCGACATGGAATCGACCGACAACACACGCGACATCGCGGCACGCTACGGATGCCGCATCGTCACGTTCCCCAAGAACGGGCACACCATCGTCGAACCTGCGCGTAACTTTGCGGTCCAGTCAGCCACCCATCCCTGGGTGCTGGTGGTCGATGCCGACGAACTGGTCACGCCCGAACTGCACGACCTGCTCTACCGCGAAATACAGCGCCCCGACTGCCCCGCTGGCTTTTTCATACCGCGCAAGAACCTCTTTCTGGGTATGTTCGTGCGCGACTTTCACCCCGACTACATCCTCCGTTTCTTCCGACGCGAAGGCAGCGACTGGCCGCCCACCATCCACTCCATCCCCACCGTCGCAGGCCGCGTCGAACGGCTTCCTGCCAAGGGCGAGGCGCATATCGTCCACCTGATGGACGAGACCATGCACGAGTATGTCGCCAAGATGAACCAGTACACCGACCTCGAGGCCGAGCGCAAGCGCAACAAGGGCTACGGCCTGGGTGCGCTGCTGTGGCGACCCGCCTGGCGATTCTTCAAGAAATACTGGATGGACGGCAGTTTCCGCATGGGGCTTCGCGGCTTCATCCGTGCCCAGATGGCAGCCATCTACCAGTTTATTGTCGTCGCAAAAATCATCGAACAGCACTACCGCGAACGCGAGCAGGCAAAGGACTAATAGTTTCAACGCAGTGGAACAAAAGTTTCACCGCAGTGAAACAAAAGTTTCAGCACAGTGGTACAAAAGTTTCACTGTGGTGAAACTTTTTTGGTACAACAGCCGCCTGTCAGCCTCTCACTTGACAAAACTCCGCTGGTCATGATACTGGCGGAAGGGCAAGTTGTAATCGAGAAAGAAGAAATTGTGCTGCCGTTGGTGGTCGTGCGGCGGAACGGTCATGTAGTCGCCGTACTTCTGCCGCAGGTAGTCGTCGGCATGTTCGACACCCATCACCTCGTGGCCTTCGAACTGGATGGGCTGCGGGGTGCCGAGCATGGTCTTGGGAATGACACCCTGGATGCCATCGTCGTAGTCGAGCACATAGTCCGACGTCTCGTAGTCGTAGGCCAGATAGGCATGGCGCATCTGACGGCGTGCCCACTCGTGACTGAAGAGTTTCTGGATGAGCAGAATGGGCCACGACGACGGGCCGTGACCATGCTTGTACGGGTCACGGTGCAAGAAATAGAGCAACTTGTCGATGGTACGGTAACGCATCACGGCAAGGCGTTGCAGGAAACGCGAGCGAGGGGCTCCGTCGATGGGAAAGACGTCGATGTAGATGCCGCCGACATAGTCGCTGTGTTCCCTTTCGATGAGCGTCGTGCTGCTGTCGATGATTTTTCCGAATCCACCCGGATAGTCGGGCGTGATGTCGATGCACGTCGCTTCGAGCGGACTGGGCAGCCACTCATGGGCGTGCTGCATGAAGCGGTCGTAGTCGGGACGTGGCATACAGATGTCCATGTCGTCGTCCCACGGGATGAAACCTCCGTGGCGCACCGCACCGAGCATCGTGCCCGCCCAGCAGTAGTAGCGCAAGCCATGCTCGCGGCACACGTCGTGTACCTTCAGCAGGATTTGCAGGATGTGCTGGTGCAGTTCGTCTATATCGTAGGCAGCCATATGATCATTGAGAATATGTGTGATATGCGGAAATGAGTGACGTTGTGTGATGCAAAGTTAGTGCTATTTTTTTGTTATTCATAAATTTTATTGTATTTTTGCAGAATAAATCGGTAAAGCAGACACTTCATGCAGATATTTCATATCGTTTCGAACAAGGAATGGGGCGGAGGCGAACAGTATGTCTATGACCTCTGCCAGCGTCAGTGTGCCGACGGCATCCGCGTGTGCATCTTCTGCAAACCCGTTGCCGACATCGTCCACAAGTATGAGGAAGCAGGCATCGAGGTGAAGCCCCTGCCGCTCGGCGGTGCAGCCGACCTAGGCAGCGCCTGGAAGATGGCGCAGACGGTCGGCAAGGCGGGACCCTGTGCCATCCATGCCCACAACTTCAAGGACGCCTTCACGGCCTGCTATGCCCGTCGGCTGACGCGAAACAAACAGGTGCGTGTGGTCATGTGCCGCCACCTGACCCGCACGGGCAAGAACACGCTGCTCTACCGCTGGCTGTACGGTCAACTGGACCGCCTGTGCTTCGACTCGCAATTGTCGAAGGACATGTTCCTCAGCACGCACCCCACGATTGACGAACGAAAACTCTGCATCGTCCACACCAGCATCGTCACGCCTGACGAAGCCGTCACATCCGCCAACCTGCGTCAGGAATTCGGCATCGCCGACGACACGGTGCTGGCCATGTACCACGGACGTCTCGACCAGGAGAAAGGACTGGACACACTCATCGATGCTGCTGCACAATTGCGCGACCTCAACTTCCGACTTGTACTTGTGGGACGTGGCAGCGACGAATTCACTGCACATCTGCAGCAGAAGATAACTGAGAAAGGACTGGCAGAGCGAGTCATCCTCGCGGGTTTCCGCCATCCTGTGCTGCCCTACGTCGCCGCAGCAGACTTCGGCATCCTTGCCAGCATCGTCCGCGAAGGTTGCCCGCTGTCACCCCAGGAATATATGTCGCAAGGTCACCCTGTCGTCGCCACCAACAATGGTGGTCAACGCGAGTATATCACCGACGGTGTGAACGGTCTGCTGGTCGAACCAGGCAATACCGACCAACTCGCCGATGCCCTGCGCCGACTCATCACCGACACACCCCTCCTTCAACGACTCGGTGCGCAGGCCAAGGCCGACTTCGACGACCACATGAACTACGAACACTTCTACGCCCAACTCAGCAAGATTTATGAAACTCCTCTATAGCCTTCTCTACACTGTATGGTATCTGCTGTCACTCTTGCCTCTGTGCATCCATTATGTACTGAGTGACCTCATCTATTTGATTCTGTACAAGATGCTGGGCTATCGAAAGGACATTGTCCGCAAGAACCTCTCCACGTCCTTTCCCGAAAAGAGTGAGACAGAACTACGCACCATCGAACGCCGCTTCTACCACTGCCTGTGCGACTATTTCGCAGAGTCGGTCAAGACAATGACTATGAGCGAGGCGGAGATGCGCCGCCGCATGGTGTTCAAGGGGACGGACGTGGTCGATAAATGTGTGCGTGAAGGACAGTCGTGCGCCGTCTATCTCGGACACATCTTCAACTGGGAATGGGTCACCTCGCTGCCGCTTTGGGTGGCCAAAGAAGCACAATGCGGACAACTTTACCATGCGTTGGAGAACCCGACGTTCGACCGTCTGTTGCTCAACGTGCGACAACGCTGGGGAGCCGAATGCATCGCACTGGTTGACATTCTGCGCAAGACCATCGAATACAAGCGTTCAGGCACCCCCACGGTCATCGGCTACATCGGCGACCAAGTGCCCCACTGGAACAACATTCACCACTGGTGCGACTTTCTCCATCACGATACGCCTGTCATGACTGGTACGGAGCGCATTGCCCGTAAGAACCACCAAGCCATCTTCTATCTTGATGTGAGACGCCTGCGCCGTGGCTACTACGAGGCAGAGTTCCGTCTCATCACCCGCGAGCCGGAGAAGTTGGCAGAGTTTGAAGCCACCGACATCTACCACAAATTGCTGGAGGAGTCCATCCACCGCCAGCCCGAACTGTGGCTTTGGACACACAACCGCTGGAAGCGTACTCGTGAAGAGTTCAACGAGCGTTTCCATGTCGTCAATGGAAAAGTAGTACCGATTAATGAGTAGAAAGACATGAAACAGACACTACGACAGAACGGCACCCTCGCCATCCTGCTGTGCTTCGTGGCAGGCTTCGCCTATCGTTGCGTGATGAGCCTCCACGGCATCGACCACATCGACCTGGGCTTCTGCCACACATATTACCAGAACTTCTTCAGCCACCCCGACGCACTGATTTACAACCACCTGTACTACCTCACCGGCTTTGTGGGAAGTCTGATTGAGCAAGGCCTCGGCGGTGGTGGTCTGCTGGTGTTCCGCATGTTCGAGGCCTTGATGCTGACAGGTGCCATCTTCTTCCTCTGGCTCGCAGCCCGTCCGTGGCTGAGCCAGCGTTGGGCCATCGCTGCGGTGCTGCTCTCGTTTCTCTTTCCTCCCGTTATCATTACGTTTCACCACAACACGCTGTCCTTCCTGCTGTGCGCCATCGCCATCTGGTGTTCGGTGCGCGGTTGGCAGAGCAAGAAGTGGGGCTGGTGGGTCTTTGCTGCCGGCACTGTCTGGGGCATCGCCTTCTTCGCGCGTCTGGTGAACGCATCATGGCTCAGTCTGGTCATTGTCTTTTTCTTCCACGGCTACGTCCGTAACAAATGGCGCACAGCATTCTCCGAGGCCGCCGTGTGGCTGGGCGGCATGGCTGTCGGCGTAGGTCTGGTGCTGGGTGTACTCATGCCCTGCCTGGGGCACACGCCTTATTTCTTCCAATGTGTCGCAGATGCGTTTGGCATTTTCAGAGGCGGCGACACGGCTCCG
>JAIKWU010000058.1 GCA_024684455.1 Bacteroidaceae bacterium
AACGTGTCGAGATTTCAGCGTTGAAGCATTTGCGACGTCAGCGCAGTGAAGCACTTCAAGACTGGCTTTTTGACCAATATATAATAAGGAACGCGCGCGAGGAAGAGAAAACAATTACACAAATATTCAAGGACTATTACCGCGAAAAGATGCTCCATCCAGAGCACTACGAATCCAACCTCCAAAAGCATCACATTCCCTCCGGAACTGGTGAATGCTGCGCGCCCAAACTCCTTCAATACGCCTATCTCAACCATCTTAAGCCCGTTTGTATGGCTGAGTTTTGGCTGGGCCGTTCGCCGAAGGATGAAGTGCGTCATCATGGTCAGTTCTACCCAGCCTGCTCAAAGAAGTGTAAGCCTCTGCTCCATTTTATGCTGCAGGGACTCGATGTGGAGGAAAGTTTTCTGGATCGCCACAACCGTGAACTGCTCCAGCAAGTCAAAGTGATTTACGAAGACAACTCTCTTATCATCATCGACAAGCCCAGCGGTCTCCTTTCTGTGCCGAGTCGTGACACACAGGCCAGCGTGCTCGACTGGATTCAGGAGCACAAAACCACTTCAGAGGCTGGCTTCGTACCGACGCCTGTTCACCGTATCGATCAAGACACCAGTGGCATCCTTGTCATTGCCAAGAACCGCGACTGCCTTCTCGACATGCAAGGCCAATTCTATCGCCATACCGTCCACAAGACCTACATTGCCTTGCTCGATGGTCGTCCTCTGCAAGACAGCGGCGTCATCACCCTGCCCCTTCGCAAAGACCCAATCGACTCGCCTCGGCAAATGGTTGATTACGAGCATGGAAAACCCAGTCGAACCCGCTACGAAGTCCTCAATGTAGAAGAAAACATTCCTCACTACAGCGGTCAATGGTCATCTACAGTTACACGTGTCGCCTTTTATCCCGAAACAGGGCGAACACACCAACTCCGTATGCATGCCGCCCATCAGGACGGACTAAATTGTCCTATCATCGGAGACAAATTATATGGTCGTAACCATTTGTTTGTCAATCCGTCCAACTATCAGTCGTTGTTATGGCCTCGTCTGATGCTACATGCCGCAGCCATCGACTTCATTCATCCTACTATCGGAAGACCTATGCACATCGACAGCCAAGTACCCTTTTAAGGCCTTCCTTCGAGTAGAAATGTCGAAGGAGCGAATGAGTGTTTTTATACGCATCCGTTATTTTTTCAATTTTCATTTTTCTTTTTTCAATTATTTGTTGTAACTTCGCACATCAAATAGAAAAGATTTTTAATCCTTCAAAATTAAAGTAAAAATGAAACGATTCATCTGTTTGTTGGCTGTAGTGGCCATGATGGCAACAACAGCTTGGGCACAGGCTCCTGTGCAGGATTATGTAGTATTGAACGGAACGAACGTGCGTCTGCGTCTCGAACCAAATCTGCAATGTGGATGGTTGAAGGACGAAAAGGGTGTTCCGACTTATCTGAAGAAAGGCTCGAAACTGGCATATACAGGCGAAATCGGCGACTTCTATGAGGTAACCTACAATGGCCAGACACTCTACGTGGCTAAGCAGTTCAGTTATCTGCAGAGCCAGGGTAAACCAGCCAAGACGCAGGTTGCACAGCCTGCCGAGAAACAACCGGCACAGGCTCAACCTGTCCAGACAACCCCAGCCAGCAACAAACCGACCGTCGAACTGACAGGAACAAATGTACGTCTGCGCCTGGGACCGAGCACCAGTCACGATTTTCTGAAGAACGACGACGGAACACCATGCTACCTGCCGAAGGGAACCAAACTGACCAAGACGGGTGAGAGCGGTGACTTCTGGAAATGCACCTACAACGGCCGCGTGGTTTACGTTTCGAAGAAATTTGCCAAGTGATCAGGATTCGAGGTGCTCGGGTCAACAACCTGAAAAACATAGACGTTGATATACCACGAGATAAACTGGTGGTTATCACGGGTGTGAGCGGCAGCGGTAAGTCGTCGCTCGCTTTTGATACGCTCTATGCCGAAGGACAACGGCGTTATGTGGAAAGCCTTTCGACCTATGCCCGACAGTTTCTAGGGCGGATGAACAAGCCCGACTGCGACTTCATCGAAGGTATACCACCTGCCATTGCCATTGAACAAAAGGTGATTGCCCGAAATCCACGTTCGACCGTCGGCACCTCGACCGAAATCTACGACTACCTGCGCATGCTCTTTGCACGTGTAGGACACACCTTTTCCCCCATCAGCGGACAGGAAGTCAAAAAGCATAGTATCGAGGACGTTGTCCAGAAGATGCTCAGTTATGACGAAGGTACACGACTGTTGCTCTTGGCGCCCATTCACCTGCACGATGACCGCACACTTGAACAGCAAAAGGAGATCTACGAAAAGGAAGGTTTTACTCGTTTCGAGACTCTGCAGGGCGTTGAGTACCGCGTTGTTGACCGTATCGTTGCCAAGAACGAACCGAGCACCATCGACCGTCTCATGGATTCGACACGAACGGCGTTGTACGAAGGTGCGGGCGAATGTGTGTTAAAGGCTGTCGATGGAGATGCCACGTTCTTTTCGATGAAGTTCGAAGCAGACGGCATCACCTTCGAGGAACCCTGCGACCAACTGTTTTCGTTCAATTCGCCTGCTGGTGCCTGTCCTGAATGTGAAGGTTTCGGACGCGTCATCGGCATCGACGAAGACCTTGTCATTCCCGACAAATCGCTGAGTATCTATGACGGAGCCGTGGTCTGTTGGCGAGGCGAAACCATGGGCCAGTGGCGCAAGGAATTTATCCGCCGTGCCGAACGTAATGGCTTTCCTATTTTCACTCCGTATTATGACTTAACCCAAGAGCAGAAGGACTTGCTGTGGCATGGGCTTCCCGACGAATCGAAGCACGAAGCTGTCTGCATCGATGCCTTCTT
>JAIKWU010000074.1 GCA_024684455.1 Bacteroidaceae bacterium
CCATCTTGTAGGCATGGTTGCTCTGGTTGGTGCCGCTGCCTGCGTTGTAGAACGAGAACTGGCCGCCGATGAGCAGCGTCGATTTGTGGTGGGTACAGGTGAACGGGCCGCAGAAGGCTGCACAGGCTTCGCCGTTCTCCAAATGGCTGTTGGCGAAGAAAAGGCTGCTCTCGCTGCTGTAGCCACGCCCCATGTGGACGCTCTGTCCGATGTAGGAGTGGTAGGCCTTGGCACCGTCGCTGACGGTAGAGCCCTCTGCCACGACACATTCGTCGAGCACGACGTCGGCTCCGATGAATGTCGAGGCATCGTCGCGGCTCAGAATCGTCGTTTCCACGATGCGGCTGGCATTCTGGATTTCACAGGCATCGCCGACAAGGGTGTTCTGCATATCGCGCAGCCCGACGATGCGGACGCCCTGACCGATTACACCGCGTTCCATGGGGCGACGTGCAGCCAGTTCGTGTTCGACGAGGTCGCGTACACACTTGTGCTCAAGCATCAACGAGGCGGTCTGTGCGGTGAGTTTGTCGTAGATGACGACGTTGCCGTCGCCGCCTTCGTTCAGCACGCTGACGACCTGTCCCTGCCCGAAGGTCGGTTCGCCCTGAGTGGAGATTACGCCTACGTTCGAGATGTAGGTGCGGTCGCCGATGTCGTAGCCACCGATGTAGCCCACGACATTCTCAATCAGGCAATCGTTGCCGATGCTGACGTTGCGAAGGGTGGCGTTGCGGATGCCGCAGCGGCGAGTGAAGCCTTCGCTCACTTCGAGCGTGCCGCTCATACCGCCGATTTCGATGGTTCCATAAAAGAAAACATTTCTTACTTCTGAGGCGCGAAAGTCGTATTCATCGACCATCACGTCCATCCAATCCTCGGCAGAACAGCCTTGTTCCTCAAGGATTGCGATTTCTTTTTCAGTTAATTTGCGCATAGTGTTTATGAATGTTTAGTGTTTTGTGTTGATAAGGTCAATGGCCAATGTTCAATGTTCAATGGTCAATGGTCAAACAATATCGTCATACGTTTCAAACAGGAAGTCGTTGTAGGGATATTTCTGAACGTGCAGTTCGCGCACCTTCTTGTAGAGCACCTGTTTGAACTCCGGCACGTTGGTCTTGTCGCGCGCCGAGATGAAGAAGCAGGTGTCGCCCAACCGTGCCATCCACGTCCGCATCATTTCGTCGAGCGAGACATTCTCACGGGTCGGCGGCGTCAGGTCGTCGGCATCCTTCTCCACCCAAGCGTAAGCATCGATTTTATTGAAAAGCACGAGCACGGGCTTGTCGGCACATCCGAGGTCGGCCAGCGTCCTCTCGACCACACGAATCTGCTCCTCGAAGTCAGGATGTGAGATATCGACCACGTGGACCAGCAGGTCGGCCTCACGCACCTCGTCAAGCGTCGATTTGAACGAATCGACCAAGTCGGTCGGCAGTTTGCGGATGAACCCGACGGTGTCCGAGAGTAAGAAGGGCAGGTTGTCGATGATGACCTTGCGCACCGTCGTGTCGAGCGTGGCGAAGAGTTTGTTTTCGGCAAACACCTCGCTCTTCGACAGCAGGTTCATCAGCGTCGATTTGCCCACGTTGGTGTAGCCGACCAGAGCCACACGGATGAGCCGTCCACGGTTTTTGCGCTGGGTCGATTTCTGCGTGTCGATGTCGGCGAGCCGCTGTTTGAGCAGGGCCATGCGGTTACGGATGATACGCTGGTCCATCTCCAACTGCGTTTCGCCAGGACCACGCAGTCCGACCGAACCGCCACGCTGACGTTCGAGGTGCGTCCACAGACGCGTCAGTCGCGGCAGCATGTATTTGTACTGAGCAAGTTCGACCTGTGTCTTGGCTGCAGCCGTCTGTGCGCGCATGGCGAAAATGTCGAGGATGAGGCTCGTGCGGTCCAGTATCTTCACCTGCAGTTCCTTTTCGATGTTGCGAATCTGCTTGGCCGTCAGTTCATCGTCAAAAATGACCATGCCGACTTCTTCCTCTGCTTCCTCACATTCCTTGATATAGTCCTTGATTTCCTGCAGTTTACCGCTGCCGATGTAAGTCACGCTGCTCGGTCCGTTCACACGCTGCGTGAACCGCTTGACCACCTTCGCACCGGCTGTCTCGGCGAGAAACTCCAGTTCGTCAAGATATTCTTTCGTCTTTCGTTCGTCCTGATGAGGCGTAATCAGACCGACGAGCACCGCCGTCTCCACCTTCGCCTCGCTAATCACAAATTCCTTCATACTTCAATAATATCTTGCAAAGATACGATAAAAATGGCAAATGCCAAATGTCAAATGTCAAAAAAATAACAGACGAAGGACATTTCCAAGTGCTTGGAATTTTAGCGCTAAGCACTTGGAGTAATCACGCTAAGCACTTGGCGTATTTTTTCCAAGCACTTGGAGGGATAAGTGAAAAACTTCGGAAGCCCCCTCTGACTCCCCCGAGGGGGAGGACTTTTGCCCCCCCATCCCCTCCGACTCGTTGTGTACGGTTGTACGGTTAAACCGAAAAAACCGAAAACCGAAAACCGAAAAACCGAAAAAACTCAAGTAAACTTGGTTTTTTGCTCGCTTAATCGTACCTTTGCAGTCTATATCACGACGGACAATGAAACATACCCTGACCTTCCTGCTTTTGTATGCCGTGACGGCATTGCCGCTCTTGGCGCAGGACAAACCGAAGGAGGACCACTCGTTCAGTGTGTCTAAGAACCTTGACATCTTCAACACCCTTTACCGCAAACTCGACCTCTTCTACGTCGATACCCTCGATGCTGAGAAACTCATCCAGACGGGTATCGACGCCATGCTGTCGTCGCTCGACCCCTACACCGAGTACTACGCCGACGAGGACCTCGGCGACTTGAAGATGATGACGACGGGCAAGTATGGCGGCATCGGGTCCATCATCCGTATGCGTAAGGACTCGACCATCATCATCGCCGAGCCTTACGAAGGGATGCCTGCCGCCGAGGTGGGACTAAAAGTGGGCGACGTGCTGAAGAAGATTGACGGCACCGACCTGAAAGGCAAGGCTGTCAGCGAAGTGAGCGACTTGTTGCGCGGCGAACCTGGCACGACCTTCGTGCTGCGTGTGCAGCGGCCTGGCGAGAAGAAGACGCGCGACTTCCGCATCACTCGCCGTAACATCAAGGTTGAGCCGATTCCCTACTACGGACTTGATGGAAACATCGGATACATCGCCCTCACGCAGTTTACCGAGAACTGCTCTGCCGACGTGCGCCGTGCAGTGATTTCGCTGAAGGAACGAGGTGCCACAAATCTGGTCATCGACCTGCGTGGCAATGGTGGCGGACTGCTCAACGAAGCGGTGAGCATCGTCAACCTGTTTGTGCCAAAAGGCCTCACCATCGTCGAGACGAAGGGCAAGGTGCAGATGGCAAACAGTGCCTACACGACGACGGCAGAGCCCCTCGACACCATCACGCCGCTGTGCATCCTCGTGAGCAGCAGCACGGCATCGGCCGCCGAGATTGTCGCTGGTTCGCTGCAGGACCTCGACCGTGCCGTCGTCATCGGAACGCGCACCTACGGAAAGGGCCTCGTACAGAGTCCGCAGGAACTGCCCTACAATGGTCAGTTGAAACTCACCTCGTCGAAATACTACATCCCCAGCGGACGCTGCATCCAGGCGATTAACTACCGTGACCGACGCGAACTGGGCAAGGACGGCCGTGTACCCGACAGCCTGACCAACGTGTTCAAGACACGCAACGGACGCGAGGTGCGCGACGGAGGGGGCATCAAGCCTGACATTGAGGTGCGTCACGACACGATGGCGAATGTCGTCTATTATCTCTCCACCGACGACGTGCTTACCGATTGGGGCACGCTGTACACCCAAAAGCACCCCACGATTCCGCCCATTGGCACCTTCGCCATTACCGAAGCGGATTTCGAACAGTTGAAGAAGATGGCACGTGAGGCAGACTTCAAGTACGACCGTCTTTCAGAGAAACGCCTGGAAGACCTCAAGAAGATGATGGAGTTCGAGGGCTACTACGAAGACGCCACTGACGAATTCAAGGCTCTCGAGCAGAAACTTACCCACAACATGGAACGCGACTTTGACCGCCGCCGCGACGACATCATCGAACTGATGGAACAGGAAATCGTCAAGCGCTACTATTATCAGCGCGGTGTCGTCGAGCAGGCTCTACAACACGACGACGACCTCAAGAGAGCCCACGAAATCCTGTCACAGCCCGACGAATACAAACGCATCTTACAGCCCTGACCACGATGAACAAAGCGCAACGATTCAACCGCAACATGGGACTGGGGATGCTGGCTCTCGGCATCCTGGTCATCGCACTGGTCTTCGGCCTGCTATACTTTTCCTTCCGGATGCAAGCAGACCGTAAGGCCGCACAGGACAAAGCCGCCCAAGGCGACAGCATCACCCTCCTGATTGACAACGAAGAAATGAACATTGAGAAATAGAATGAATATCTGTATCGTTTGCGGTGCCCGCCCCAACTTCATCAAGGTGGCACCACTCGTTAAAGCCATAGAAAGGGAACAGCAGGAAGGTGCAGACGTTGCCTTTAGCCTCGTCTATGCAGGTAATGCCGACGACCCGTCGCTCGAGGAGAGTCTCTTCACCGACCTTGGCATCGAGCGTCCGAGCGTCTGTCTCGACGCCGAAGCAGACAGTCTGAACGTCCTTGCCGGAAACGTCATGTTCAAGTTCGACCAGTATCTCGCCCAGCACCCTACCGACGTGGTCATCGTTGTCGATGACCTTGCATCGACCATGTCGGCAGCCATCACTGCCAAAAAACGCGGTGTGCGGCTCGCCCATCTCGTGGCGGGAACACGATCGTTCGACATCAACATGCCCAAGGAAATCAACCGCCTCGTCATCGACGGTCTGAGCGACCTGCTCTTCACCGCCGGAGCCGGCAGCGACAGCAACATCAACCGAGAGGGTGCCAACATCTCGAAGACCTACATGGTCGGCAACATCCTTCTGGACACACTGCGTGCCAACCACAGCCGTTTCCAGCGTCCGCAGGTGATGGACGACCTCGGCATCGCAGACGGCTCGTACCTCGTCTTCACCCTCAACCGCAAGGCACTGATTCACAGCCGCGACAACCTTGCAGACATGCTCACGTCGCTCTGCAAGGCTGCTGGCGACACACCGGTCGTTGCCCCGTTGCGCGGCATGGCTGCCGAAGCCGTGAAGGACCTTTTGCCCGCCGACACGACTCACTTCCACATCGTCCAGCCCATGCCCTACCTCCAGTTCGGCTGGCTCACAGCCCATGCCCTTGGCATCATCAGCGACTCAGGCAATGTGGCCGAGGAAGCCACCTTCAACAGTGTGCCCTGCATCACCCTCAACAACTACACCGAGCACATCGAGACAGTGCTCCAAGGCACCAACGTCCTCGTGGGCGAAGACCCGCAGCAACTCGCCGACTACACCGCAAAGATGGTCGACGGCCACTGGAAGACAGCCACCCTGCCCGATCGCTGGGATGGCCGCACTGCCGAACGCATCCTGCACATCCTGCTCGAACGGTAAAACTGACATTTTACCTTCTAACTTCTATTTTTTTAACTATTAACATGACTATGACACATCGCACCCTCCTTTGTACCCTATATCTCCTGCTTTGTACATCTGCTGCCTACGCACAGAAGTGGAAGTACGACTTCGTCGTGCCGCGCGACGGGAACTATCAGGCAGCCATCCATGCCGCCAACAACCGTGCAGACAAGCGCAAGCGCTTCCGCATCTTCATCCATTCCAGCAACTACCGCATCGGCAACACCACCGTGACACTCACCGCACCCAACACCAGCATCGTCGGTGAGGAATGGCAGAACACACAAATCGAAGCCTGCACACAGGTCGAAGGACTCGACAAGACAGGAACGCTCATACTCCAGCGCGCCGACTCTACCTACATACAAGACGTAGAACTCTGGTCCAACTTCCAGAACGACGTGAAACTCTTTGCCAACCGCTCCGTTGCGTTGAACGAGAAAAACTGCCGTGGCAACGTGCTCATGCAGGTCAGTCTGCTCGGCACACAAGACACATACTACACCAACTCAGGAGGCACTACCTACGTCGAAGACAGCCGCATCGCCGGCACAGTTGATTTCATCTGTGGAGGCGGAACGGTCTATTTTAACCACTGCGACATTCGTCTGATCAACCGCGGCGACTCGACCAAGCACGACATCATTTGCGCTCCAGCCACTGAGGACAGCCGACAGTATGGCTACGTCTTCAGCGACTGCTATATCGACGGACCACGCCACCAGCAACACAACTACTGGCTGGGACGTCCGTGGCAGAACCGTCCGCGTGCCGCCTTCCTGAACTGTCAGATGAACATCGAGCCTAAAGAAGAAGGCTGGACCAACATGCACGGCACACTTCCTGCCTATTTTGCTGAATACCAGAGTCTGAACCGCGTGTTCGAGCCCATTGACCTGTCGAAGCGCCGCACGCTCTTCAAGGACAAACAGGGCACAGAACGTCTCGTCGGCTATCAGACCACGATGACGTCCGAGGTAGCAGAACAATACACCGTCGACCATGTCTTCCCTGACTGGAATCCACAAAAAAAGACCGAGCAGGTTCCCCCACCCGTCCTTACGCTCAAAGGTCGTGAAATCACTTGGACCGACATTCCCGAGGCCGGTTGTTATGCCATTTGCCGCAACCGCATGGTTGTCGCTTTCACCACAGAGCCTCACTACACTGTTCCGTCTGGCACACGTGAAGGCACCTTGTTCTCCATCCGCTGCGCCAATCAAATGGGTGGACTCGGACTGCGCTCCGAAGAAGTCTGCTATCCGCAGCGATAAGTTCTCAAGAACATATAAAAAGGCGGAAGGTTCTGTACCTTCCGCCTTTTTTGTGTTCGTTCTTCCTGTCTTTTAGAATCCGTTGGCTTTCTTTTCCTTGATTCCAGTAGCCTCGATGACGTTGATGACGTAGTCGCCGAGTTTCTCGCATTCGGCGATGATGTCCATATAATAGACTCCCATCTGGTAGTCGTAGTGACGGTTGTTGATGTCGAGGATGTTCTGGTTCTTGAGTTGGTTGCGGTAGTTGTTGATTTCGTGCTCGAGGTTGTACGACTTGTTGAGGTCAACGTATCGCTGTTCGCCGTACTGGATGACGACGTTCATCTGTCCGATGGCGTCTTCGCAGAGTTGCATCATGTTGTGGATGTGTTCGAGTTGCCTCTCTGTGAAGTCTTCCTGTGTGTTCTGACGCTTCCGGCTCATGGTGCGTGCCAGATTGTAGCAGGCATCGCCGATGCTCTCAAGTTCGCTGACCATACGCAGCATGTGCTGTATCTCGGTCTTCGACTCGAGGGAAAGGTGACCTGCACTCACCTGGTTGAGGTAGTTGGCTATCTCGGCTTCCATCTGGTCGGTGATGTTCTCGTACTTTTCGACGCGCGAGAAGAGTTTGTTGAAGTCGTCGTTCCTTTCCGTCAGGAGCAGGCTCTGAACGAATCCGTACATTTTCTGGCACCGTTGGCCGAACACCTGGATCTCCTTCTTTGCGTTGAGGATGCTGAGTTCGGGCGTCTGCATGAGCCCCATGGTGATGAACGCAAGTCGCGACTCTTCATCGACGACTTCCTGCTTCGGCTGAATGACGCGGCAGACGATTTTCTCAATCAGGGGCACAAACCCAATGATGACGAGGGTGTTGGCAACGTTGAAGGCGGTGTGGAAGGCGGCGAGCACCACAGCCCCGTTTTCCTTGGCATATTCCGCATCGTTGTTGATGAGAGTGACATCGCAGCCGATGATGCGGCACACGAGTGTGAAGAAGGGATGAAGCACGCAGAGCACCCATAGCACGCCGACGACATTGATGAAGAGGTGGGAGAAGGCTGTGCGTCGGGCGTTGACATTGGCGGTTCGCGCTGCAATGTTCGACGTGATGGTCGTACCGATGTTTTCGCCGAGCACGAGAATGATGCCCAGTTCGATGGGAAGCAGTCCGGTGCAGCAGAGCGTCATCGTGATGGCCATGATGGCGGCAGACGACTGCACCAGCAGCGTGAGCAGGATACCAGTGACGAGGAAGACGAGGACGGACACCGGACTTGACGGGTCGAACGTGTGCAGAAACTCCATCACGGCAGCATCCTTATTGAGTTCCATCGCGATGCCGGTACGCTCCAACGTGATGATGCCGAGAAAGAGGAATGCCAGTCCGAAGAGTGTCTCGCCCAGGTTCTTGTATCGCTGCATGTAGGACAGAATGATTCCGAACAGTGCGGCAGCGTAGGCAAACACGCTGATGTCGAACACGAAGCCGAGCGACATAATCCAGGCGGTGGCGGTCGTACCGATGTGGGCACCGAGGATGATGGCGATGGCTTGTGCCAGCGTGAGCAGTCCTGCGTTGACGAACGAGACGATCATGAGTGCCGTAGCGGTCGATGACTGGATGCCGGCAGTGACCAGCAGTCCCTTGACGACACCCACGAAGCGGTTAGCCGTCGGCTGTTGCAACAGGTTTCGCAACTGCGTACCAGCCATCTTCTGCAGGCCCTCGCTCAGTTTCTTCATACCGAACATCAGCAATGCCAGCGAACCGAGCAGGGTTAAAAATGTCAATACGTCCATTCTATATGTAAAATGTCAAATGTAATATCAAAAACTACTGACGGCCTCTCATTCTGAGTGCTTGGAATTTTTACGCTAAGCACTTGAAGTGATGACGCTAAGCACTTGGCGTTCGAACGCTAAGCACTTGGCGTGATGACGGCAAGCACTTGGAGTATGATTCAAAATGGGTCTGAGTACCACCAATTTTGAAGTCCAAACTGAACTTTTTCGCATTTTCTTGTCTCTTTCTCTGCAAAAATTCGTAACTTGCGCTGTCTAATCCTAATTGATCGACTTCATGACACCACTCAAAGAACCGCGAGATGTGACGAACACGTTACAAATTTTTTGCAAAAATAACAAAAAATCGGGTAACTTCGAATTTGGAACGACACTTTTTCAAATTTACGAGCATTTTCATCCCGATTTGGTGAAAAAACCGCTCTGTGCGACGGTCAATCATCAACTGCAGGGACTCACGTTCCGCGTGTTCGGGTCGAAACAGGTAGAGTTTCTCGACTGTACCAGTGCCTACGGACGTAAGGTCTATATGCGCTCGCTCACCTTCGTACTCTATAAAGCCATCGAAGACCTGTACCCTGGCACTCGACTGACCATCGAGGCTCCCGTGTCGAAGGGCTACTATTTCCTGCTCAACGGAACGGAAGCCACGCTCGAGGTGGTGCAACGGTTGCGCCAGCGTATGAGGGAAATCATTGCCGAGGGCCATCGCTTCCACCGACTCGAACGTCCTGCCGACGAGGTTGCGGCCCTGTTCCGACAGCACGGACAGGAAGACAAGGCCGTGCTCATCGAGAGCCTGGGGCTCCTCTACAGTTACTACTACCGCCTTGCCGACACCTACGACTATTACTACGGACCACTGGTGCCATCGACCGACTATCTCGACGAGTTCGACCTGGTGAAATACTATAAGGGAATGCTCCTGCGCATTCCTCGTGAGGGCGGACGCATCCCCGAAATCGTGAAGCAGGAGAAGATGCTCAACGCCTTTGCCGAAGACCACCTGCTTCAGGAACGCATCAACATGACCACCGTCGGACGCCTCAACCGCCTCACCCAAAGCGGACAGGCCGGCTATGCTATCAAGGTGGCAGAGGCCCTGCAAGAGAAAAAGGTGGCAAGGATTGCCGACCAGATTGCCGCACGCCCCGACGTCCGCATCGTCCTCATCTCAGGGCCGTCATCGTCGGGCAAGACTACGTTCAGCAAACGACTGTGCATCCAACTCATGGCTAACGGACTGATGCCTCGCCTCATCTCGCTCGACGACTACTTCGTCAATCGGGAGAATACACCACGCGACGAAAGCGGCGACTATGACTTCGAGCATCTTCACGCACTCAATCTGCCACTGTTCCAGCAGCATCTCACGGCGCTGCTCAATGGCGAGGAAGTGGAACTGCCACGCTACGACTTCCCAACTGGCACGTCGCAACTGAGCGGACAGCGCATCCGCCTCAACTCCGACACCATCCTTGTCATGGAAGGCATCCACGCACTCAATCCCCAACTGACGGAAGGCATCCCCGACAACACCAAGTTCCGCATCTATGTGTCGGCCTTGACGAGCATTAAAATTGACGACCACAACTACATCCCCACAACCCAAAACCGACTGCTGCGCCGCATCGTCCGCGACAACAAATACCGAGGCACATCTGCACAACAGACGCTCGACCGCTGGCACAGCGTACGCCTGGGCGAAGAACGGTGGATTTTTCCCTATCAGGAAAATGCCGACGTGATGTTCAACTCGGCCCTCATCTACGAACTGGCCGTGCTGCGCAACTACGCCATCCCTCTCCTTGAAGCGGTGCCCGAGAACTGCGAGTCCCATCTGCTCGCCCAACTCCTCATTCGTTTCCTCCGCTATTTCCAGCCTATCAGCGACAAGGAACTTCCACCGACGTCGCTCCTGCGAGAGTTTCTCGGCGGCAGTTCGTTCCATTACTAAGAAATCCCTCATGAAAGCAAATCGGGCGGTGTCATCGACTGACACCGCCCGATTTCTTCTTATTCTTCTTTCGCTTTTTCCTTGTCAAGATAACTCTCAGGAATCTCAACAGGATTGCCGTCGCGCTCAGCCTTGAAATGCGGCGACATAATCTCCACGCCCGCCTCGAAGAAATGGTCGAGAATGGCTTTGTGCAGTTCGCTGTAGCAGGCACTGAGTTGCAGGGAGTTGAGCGTGTAGGCATTGATTTCGTAGCGCACGTAGAAATCCTCCAGAGCACGAATGCGTACGAAAGGCGCAGGCTTCTTCTGCAGTTTCGTACAACTCAGCGCAGCGTCAAGGAGAAGGTTCTCCACCGTCTCACGCGGCACTCCGTAGCCAATCGTCACCTCCGTATGGATGATGACACCCTTGCGCTGTTCGGCAGCCGAGGAATAGTTGACCGCCTCGCTCGACATGATGGCCGAATTAGGCACTGTCACGATTTCGTTCTTCATCGTGCGCAGACGGGTGACAAAGGCAGTCTTCTCCACCACTTCGCCCTCGATACCGTTAATCTTCACAAAGTCGCCAATCTTGAACGGCCGCATGTAAGTAATGACGATGCCACTGACAATGTTACCCACAATGGCTGTCGAACCGAGCGAGAAGACAAGTCCGACGAACACACTCACGCCCTTGAACACCTCCGAATCGCTGCTCGGCAACAGCGGCCATATCATCACGACGGCAAAACACCAGATGAGGGCACGGAGTATCTGGAATGTGGGCATGGCCCAATCGGCATAGAAACCGTCTAACTTGATGTGCCCCTCTGCTACCTCGTTGGCGACGTAGCGGATGCCACGAATCAAGTAGCGGAAGCAGATGATGATGATGACAATCTTAATGAGGTTGGGAATATAGGCCACAATGCCCAGTCCTATGTCCTTGAGCGGATTCCACACGTAGCCGAGAAGTTTGTACGTCAGTTCCTGTGTCTCTGGGAAGATGCTGAAGAGCAGCGGTATGCTGATGAAGAGTTGAAGGAGCACCACAATCCAGAAGAGGATGCGCGCCAGCAGCAGCAGGATGCGTGCGGCGTTGCGTGTGTTCAGCAGTTCGTAACCCTTGAAAACAAAGGGACGTATCCACGTGCGCATCGCCCAGACGATTCGCTTGTATAGCCGACGGAACAAAAGAAGTGTGAGACGGATCAGGATAATTTGGACAATGATGATGAGGACGGCAAAAAGCACTCCCATCAGTTTGGCACGCAACCCGTAGTCTTCTTGCAGTTCTTCCACTTTCGCCCGAATCACACCCAGATAGTCTTCAGCCAATTCGCCGCGTGTCTTTCCCTGCCACATGCCGTCGAGGTCGCTCAAACTGAGCAGCACGACGTCGCCCGACATGATATCGGACGAGAGTTCGCTATCAAAGACATACATCGAATCGATATTGAAGGTGAGGCTCTTGCCCAGTTTCTCTATCTTGTCGATGGCTTCCTTGGCACGTCGCTCAGGCGTTGCGCCACCACGTGATGCATAGAGCAACAGAAGGGTGTCTTCATCGACGATGACGGGCACACCGGGCGTGACTTGACGCAGCGAGTCGATGCGCTGCTGGCGGTGAATCTTGCGCAGGGAGTCCTCGCGTGCCGTCATGGCCGTCTGCTCCAGTTGTTCCTGCATCAAGATCTCGGTCAGACGCATCTCCTGAATCTGCCGCGTCAGAGCATTGATGACCGAGTCGCGAGGGTCGGTCAACTGTTCTTCCACCGCAGCTTCAGGCTCTGCCTCCTGTGCCTGCATGGGCAGACTCAGCAAACTCAGCAAAACAAATAAAAAAAGGCTTTTCTTCATAAGTGATGAGGGGGCTTCAATTGATGAGCCCTTCTTTCTTCAGCATTTTAGAGAAGTCGGTGGGTCTGAGGAAGAAAGTGGCACTAAGGCTCTGGATCTTCTTGTACATCTGCAGGGCTTCCTGTTTCTTACCCTGAAGCATGAGGATTTCACCCTTGCTGTCGTAGTAGTTGGGGTTGTTGGGCGCGATGGCGATAGCTTTGTCGATGGCTTCAATGGCCTTGGGCAGGTTATTCTGCTTGACATAGCAGTAGGCTATTCCGTTATAGGCACTGGCATCGTTCTTGGCGGCAGCCTTGCTGTACCACTGCAGGGCGGTGGTGTAGTTGACCGCCACGCCACGACCATTATAATAACAGTGGCCAACGAACCTCGTCGCAACAACGTGTCCTTGACTGGCTGCTTTCTTGAACCAACTGAGTGCCTCCGCATTGTTCTGCTCTACTCCATAACCATAGTAATCATAGACACCCATGAAATGCTGGGCATCAGCCTTACCCTTTGAAAGCCACACTCTGATATAAGCCAGACCTACGTCATACTGGCCGTCCCTTGTTTCATTGTCCAGAAACGAGCTGTCGAAGGAATCAACGGAGAAGCCTTTTATCAAACCACCTGCCTTTTTGTACCATTGCAAGGCTGTATTCTGGTTTTTGGCAACGCCAAGACCGTCATAGTAGCAATGGCCCAAGTGAATCATTGCCGACGTCTCACCCTGGTCAGCAGCTTTCTTGAACCAATTGATGGCTTCAGCATAGTTTTTTGCGACACCATACCCATTGTAATAAAAGATGCCCAAGTAGTACTGAGCGTCTGCAATACCGCGTGGTGCCCATTCTTGCAGATACTTTAGTCCCTGGTCGTACTTTTTTTGAGAAATGTATTCGGAGGGGAGATACTTATTGTATTCTTGTGCAAACCCCAACAGGGAACAAGCCGCGAACGCAAGGGAAAGAACAACTTTCTTCATGGTACGGGCTCAGTTTTCAATGAGACATGTTCCTGTCATATCCTTCGGCTGCTCCAGTCCCATGATATGGAGGATGGTAGGAGCGACGTCAGCCAGGCGTCCGCTGTGGATGCGAGCGGAGTTGTTGTCGGTGACGTAGATGACGGGCACAGGGTTGAGCGAGTGTGCCGTGTTGGGTGTGCCGTCGGGGTTGATGGCATTGTCGGCATTGCCGTGGTCGGCAATGATGATAAGTTCGTAGTCGTTCTCCTTTGCCGTTTCGACTACATCGTGGACGCAGTTGTCGATGGCGTGAACAGCCTTGGCGATGGCATGATAGACACCTGTGTGGCCCACCATGTCGCCGTTGGCAAAGTTGACGACAATGAAATCGTACTGCTGCGTGCGGATGGCAGCACAGAGTTTGTCCTTAACCTCGTAGGCCGACATCTCAGGCTTGAGGTCGTAAGTAGCCACCTTCGGCGATGCCACGAGGATGCGGTCCTCGCCTTCGAACGGCTTCTCGCGGCCACCGTTGAAGAAGAACGTCACGTGTGCATATTTCTCTGTCTCGGCGGTGTGCAACTGACGCTTTCCCTGACTACTGAGGTATTCGCCCAATGTGTTATCAACATTTTCTTTGGGGAAGAGGATGTGGACGCCCTGGAATGATGCGTCGTAGGGCGTCATGCAGAAGTATTGCAAGCCTGGGATAGTCTTCATGCCCTGCTCTGGCATGTCCTGCTGTGTGAGCACGATGGTCAGTTCCTTCGCGCGGTCGTTGCGGTAGTTGAAAAAGATGACCACGTCGCCTTCCTTAATGCGTCCATCGACCTTCTCGTTCAGAATCGGCTCCATGAACTCGTCCGTATTCTTGTGTTCCTCAGAGTCAGTGTCGTAGCACGACTGCACGCCCTGAACCATGTCGCTCACCTTGCGGCCCTTACCCTCGACAAGTTGGTCGTAAGCCACTTTCACACGTTCCCAACGTTTGTCTCGGTCCATGGCATAGAAACGGCCAATGATGCTGGCGATATGTCCTACGCCCACCTCGTCGCAGTGTTTCTGCAAGTCGGCGATGAATCCTTTTCCGCTCTTCGGGTCGGTGTCACGGCCGTCCATGAAGCAGTGGATGTAGGTGTTCTCCACACCATATTCCTTTGCAATATCCACGAGTTTGAAAAGATGGTCGAGCGACGAATGCACACCACCCGTCGAGGTCAGTCCCATCAGATGGATGCTCTTGCCCTTCTCCTTAGCATAGCCGTAGGCACGCTGGATTTCAGGGTTCTGAAGGATGCTGCCGTCTTTGCAGGCACGGTTGATTTTCACGAGGTCCTGATAGACAATACGACCGGCACCGATGTTCAGGTGACCCACTTCCGAATTGCCCATCTGTCCGTCGGGCAGTCCCACGTCCTCACCGCTCGCGTCGAGTTGAGCGTGTGGGCTCACAGCGTTGAGATAGTCAAGATACGGCGTCGGAGTGCGGAAAATCACGTCGCCCGCGCCTTTGTTGCCGATTCCCCATCCGTCGAGAATCATCAAAATTGCTTTCTTTGCCATAGTATAAATGTATTTAGTGAATGTTTTACGATTGCAAAGGTACGATTAAGCGAGCACAATTCCAAAATTTATTTGAGAATTGTCGAACGTGAGTTCCTTCGGCGAAGTCAAAGGTACGATTAAGTGAGCGGAAAACAAAACGAAAAACGAGTTTTTTGTTTTTATTCCCGAACGCAAGTACCTACGGCGAAGCCAAAGGTACGATTAAGTAAGCGAAAATCTTAGCAATGCCATTGTCAACTGAGCCTCATGACAAACTTGACAAGTAACATCACGACGGGAACGCTCACAAGGAAAATGCCGATGAGGTCGATGATGGCTCCCGACTTAATCATCTTGGTGATTGGGACATAACCCGACGCATAGACGATGGCATTGGGCGGTGTGGAAACTGGCATCATGAAACCGAGCGAAGAAGCCAATGCAACGGCAACGGCAACAGGGATGGGGCTGAAACCTTCGGACACCGCCACACTGATGGCAATGGGACCGATGAGGTTGATGGAGGCTGTGTGCGAGGTGAACTCAGACAGGATGAGCGCCGTCACACTGAACAGAGCGATAAAGAGCCACTCGTTGGGATGGCTGCCCAATAGTTCCTTCAACCCATTGCCCACCCAGGCCGACAACCCTGTGGTGTACATCATGCCGCCCATGGCCAGACCGCCGCCAAAGAGCAGCAGCGTTCCCCATTCGATGCCCTCGACACCTTCCTTCCACGTCATCGTCATCTTTCCTTCCTTCAGGTTCACGGGCAGGAAGAACAGCAGCAGGCCACCCACCATCGCAGCGATGGCTTCGGGGAAATGACCGTCGAAGAACGTCATCTCCTTCGAGTCAGAGCCGTAGAGGAGGCTCAGCACGCTGGGAGTCACCCAAAGCACCACTGCCACACAGAAAGCGAAAAGCGTGTTTTTCTGTGCTCGAGTCCATTTGCCCAGGGCATTCACATTGTCTTTGATGAACTTCTCTGCCCCTACGATGTGTTTGACATCGGCGGGAAACATACGCCACAAGACGATGTAGGCTATGAAAAAATAGAGAGCCATGGCAACAAAGCCCCATATCATCCAGTGGAAGAACGACACTTGAGGAGCGGAGGGTGCCATCGAGTCGAGAAATCCGAGCATGATGATGTTGGGCGGCGTACCGATGGGTGTGAACACGCCGCCGATGGAGCAGGCGTAGGCGGTCATCAGCATCAGGCCCGTGGCATACTTATAGTTGGAAAGATTGATTTCCTTGCCGTTGGCAGCCAACATACTGCGTATGGCTTCCAGCAGCCCGAGGGCAATGGGAAACATCATGGCTGCCGTGGCGGTGTTGCTAATCCACCCCGAGCAAAGCATACATGCCAATCCGATGGCCAGAAAGATGCGCCGAGGCGAGTCGCCCACCCATTTCATCGACAACAGACCGTAAGCGATGCGCTTGTCCAAACCATTGACCATCATCCCCTTTGCCAGCAGAAAACCGCCCAGGAAGAGAAATATCATCGGGTTGGCAAACTCGGAGAAAGCCTCATTCATCGGCACGATGCCCAGTAACACGCAGAGCGTCGGCCCCAGCAACGAAGTGACGGGAATGGGGACTGGCTCGGTTATCCACCAGATGGCGACGAGCGAAAGCACCGCCAGCAGATGGTGAGCCCCCTCACTCATTCCACCAATGGGCAAAAACCAAAGAAGCAAGGCGCACAGGGGGCCCATCACTGCGCCCACAGTATGTCTCAGGCGCTCAAACTTTCCGGATTGCTGAGTCTCTTTCATTTCTAACTGCATTTAACACTTGCAAATATATAGTTTTTTACCCATAAATCACTGGAATTATCATAAAAAATGCTGAATTTCAACGAAAAAAGAAAGCGGCATCTCTTTTTTCACAAGTATTTTTGTATATTTGTAACCAGTTAAGAGATAAAAGTAGATAAAGAAGATAAGAAGCGGTGTTTGTCTAAAGACAACTTTGTCACGACTCGGTAAACAAACAATTTTATTGTTTTTTTACACTCGCTGCTCCAAAGTTTCTACAAGAATGAAAGGTTCATTTAGTCCCTTATTAGAATGATAACAGTAGTTATAAGTTTATTGGTTGCACTGCTCCCTGCAGTTCTCTTGTTGCTATACATCTGCAAGAAAGACCCACGGCCCGAGCCGACTTCATGGCTCATCAAGGCGGTTCTGTGGGGTGTGGGGATATGCATCCCCGTGGCATTCCTGGAAACGGGAATCGAGTCGTTGTTTTTCGCACAGGAAGGCGAGACGCTGAGCGTTTTCAACACCATCGGACAGTCCTTCTTTGTCGCGGCTCTGCCCGAAGAATCCTTTAAGTTGCTGGGGCTATGGCTGCTGCTGCGAAAGAACCCCTACTTCGACGAACACTTTGACGGCATCGTCTATGCGGTCTGTATCAGTCTCGGATTTGCGGGTGTTGAGAACGTTTTCTATGTCATGGGCGATGAGGACTGGCTCTCGGTAGCCTTCAGCCGAGCGTTGTTATCGGTACCAGGTCACTATGCCTTTGCCGTGCTGATGGGCTACTATTATTCCGTCTATCATTTCATCGACCACACACGCAAGGCTGCTATTCTGGTGTTGTTAGTGCCTGTTTTTGCGCATGGCGTCTTCGACACTCTTGCACTGAGCGGCATGATCAACCCTTGGATAGGAGCCGCAGGCTTCTGTGTCCTCGTCTTTTTCTGCATCTTGATGCACAAGAAGTGCAAGAAGCATATCTTGACACTATTGGCCCGTGATGCCGAGAGTCAAAACCAAGAAAACATGGGTTAGTTTCGACCCGCAAGACCAAATATAATGGATAAGAAAGTTATTGCAACCACTAAGGCCCCGTCAGCCATCGGGCCTTACAGCCAGGCCATTCAGGTCGGTAATCTCGTCTATACCTCTGGCCAGATTCCCATCGACCCAGCCACAGGGACGTTCGTCGAAGGCGGCATCAAGGCACAGACGCGCCAGTCGCTGCTCAACGTCCAGGCCATTCTCAAAGAGGTCGGGCTGACGATGGACAACGTGTTGAAAACCACAGTCTTCCTGGCTGATATGAATGACTTTGCCGACATGAATGCCGTCTATGCCGAATTCTTCTCCGAACCTTATCCAGCCCGTTCGGCCGTTGCTGTCAAGACGTTACCCAAGAACGCCTTGGTCGAGATTGAAGTAGTGGCTGCGAAATAAAAACCGCTGGAAAAGTAAGAAAAGCGAGCCATCACTCCCCCCCATTCTCATATCACGTCATTCCTTCATTTTTTTGTACCTTTACGATAAGTTGAAACGTATGAAAAAGATTATCATCATCGACGGAGGACCACGAAAGAATTTCAACACGGCCTCGATGTTACAGAAAATAGCCGAAGGTGCAAGTTCTGTAAGTAGTAAAATTGAAGTAAAGACTGTACGCCTTTACGGCCTTGACTACAAAGGCTGTATGTCGTGTATGGCCTGCAAAATTAAAGGCAAAGCCTCGAACGTCTGCAAGTTCAAGGATGCGCTGACGCCTGTCTTGGAAGAAGTCGCACAGGCAGACGGGCTGATACTCGGCTCACCCATCTACTTTGGCGACGTGACAGGACAGATGCGAACTTTTCTGGAACGTCTGGCATTCCCCTGGCTCTCCTACAACGACTACAGCCTGACGGCTCCGAAACGTATGCCTGTGGTGCTGGTGGAAACCATGAACGGACTGCCCGACCGAAACAACAGCCAGGGCTATGGCTCGATGGAGTATTGTATCACAGCCGCACTTGGTGAACCTGAACACCTGATTGCCTACAACACCTGTCAGGTGAAGAACTACAGCAACTACGAACTCTCAGGATTCTCCGAAGAAGACAAGCGGAAGTATCGTGAAGAGCATTGGGAACAAGATTTGCAAATGGCTTTCGATGCAGGACGCAGAATGGCTGAGAGAATTCTGGCATAAACCGTAAAGAAACGTGAATTCGGTTTACTGGCAAAAATAAAAATCCGTCGAATCTGTCGAAGCCGTGTTTCAAGCAGTGTTAACAATCGGTGTTATGCAGGCTGAAAGACAGGACGCAGTGGAGTATTTGTTCCACCGCAGTGGAATTTTTGTTTCACTGCGGTGGAACTTTTGTATCGGCGCAGTGAAATTTTGGTACCACCGCAGTGAAACAGTTGTACCACTGCGGCGAGGGGACTTTGGTACAAAAGTATAAGTGATTTTCCCCTATCAATTGTCATAAGACATTTTCGTCACGACTCGGTGAAAATAACTTATAAATACGATACAACTATTTTATCAACCATAAAAAATCCAACGCATTATGAAAACAAACATCAAGACAATGGCAATGGTTGCCATGTGTGCAATCTCAACGACGACAATGGCACAAAACAATGCCGACCCGAAAGTGTGGGCATGGGATTTCCCGCAGGGGCTTAGCATTAAGGCCGAGGCCGGCCAAAAGGCGCTGACCTGCCAAATGCACTATTTCGACCTCGTGAAGGAGGGCAAGGGTCTGTTGAAGCAAACGATGATCTGGTACGACACGACCATCGCCGAGCCTGGTGCCGAAAAAACCTTCATCGACGAGTACGGAACGCGCATCGAAGTACCCAATGCGCTGATTATTCCGCTCGACAAAAGCGCAAAAGCCAAGAAAGGCGACATCGTGCTGACTCACAGCCGTTATCACAGCATGATGCGCGCCATCGTCATCGACGCCTCGACTCCCACAGAACCCGTGGTGTGCTTTATTGACGACAACGACAGTTGGCCCAGCAACCCCGAGTCGGACAAAATCGCTGAGAAGCAGAAAGGCGAGCAACTGAAGGCCGGTTCGTTCAACGTGCTCAAGAAGGGAACCTTCATGCCAGGTGCACAGGTGGTTTACGCCAAAGATGGTGAAAAGAAATTCGGTCGAATTGTGCAGGTGAGCGACGACAAACTGCTGTTGAGCGTCTTTGCCAACCGCCTCGAATGCGTCTCGAAAAAAGAGTGTACGCTGCTGCCGCTCAACCCGAAGTTCAAGGTGGGCGACACGGTAAGTTGCATCTCCATCGACGAGTATGAGCCGAACTACAAAGTGCTGAAAGTTGACCTGGAGCACGGTCACGTATGGGTGCAGAAAGAAGGCTCGACCTCCACCCACAGCGACGGCATTTTTGACGTGATGAAGTAGTCGCCTCCACGACCCCAAACCGCACAGCATGGAATTCAAAGAAGGAATCGGCTGGAAGGCCTGCTATGACCAGGAGCGCAACCTCTACACCGCCAAAATCAGCGGCATGGGCAGCACGCTTCTGGAAATCACAAAGGACATCTACGATGCCCTCAGCCCCGACATGAAAGGCGCAGAAGCCATTGACCTCCTTAACCAGGGCCGCAAACTCTACATGTCCGTTTGCGACAGGTGCGGCCCACCTTACACCATTGTCTTCGACAGCGACTACGAGAAACTTTGCCCCTGGGCAGAGGTCCACATCGCCCCAGACGAACACGTATGGAGTGAAGCCCTCACCGATGCCGCCGTCGAATTGTTCGCGTCCGAAGAAAAGAACCGCGAGCAGCGACGTAAGAAGAAAGGCCTTGACGGTAAAACGAATAATCAGTGAGATAATAGAATTAGAAAAAGGTTGAGTAACTCGTTGTTACTCAACCTTTTCAATTGGAATTCTATGGTCGGGATGATCAGACTCGAACTGACGACCACACGCCCCCCAGACGTGTACGCTAACCAACTGCGCTACATCCCGATTGCATCGCTATGTCGCAAATGCGGGTGCAAAGGTACAACAAATTATTAATAATTAAAAATTAAAAATTAAAAAATTTGCTCAGTAAGTGATTTTTCTCCTCAAAATGCAGGAAAATGATTAGCGGGTATGGTCGTAGATTTCACGTGTGAGGATGCGGTCCAGACGGACATAGTTGCCGATAGGTTCGCCCTTGGTCTCGTGCAGATTGTGAACAAGGAGGTCGATGTCGGGGTCGGTAATGCCGAGTTCACGCATGTTCGAAGGCAGTCCGAGCGAGGTCCAGAAGTGTCGCAGACGGGCAATGCCTTCAGCAATAATTTCTTGCTCGTGCCGACCTTCATACGGTACGTCGAACACACGTACGGCAAGTTGTACAGCCTTCTTCGGGTTGCTACGTGACACGACTGTGAGCCATGCGGGGAAGACTACAGCCAGCCCAGCACCGTGCGTCACGCCATAGAGTGCCGACAATTCGTGTTCCATGAAGTGGGAAGCCCAATCCTCCACGTGTCCTGTTCCACACAGTCCGTTGTGGGCGAGCATTCCAGCCCACATGATGTTGGCACGTGCTCCGTAATCCTGCGGATGCTGCATGACAAGGGGTGCCTGTTCGATGATGCTACGCAGCACGCCTTCAGCCAAATGGTCTGTGATATTGGTTTCAGGTGTATTCGTGAAGTAGCGTTCGAAAATGTGTACCATCATGTCGCAAATGCCACTGGCCGTCTGATAAGGCGGTAGTGTGTAGGTCAGTTCTGGATTCATAATGGAGAAGACAGGACGTAGATGCTCAGGCGAACGGAGCGAAATCTTCTGACCGGTCGCGGTATTCGTGATGACGCTATTGCCGCTACCTTCGCTGCCAGCAGCAGGAATGGTCAGCACGACCCCCACAGGCAGAGCACGTTGAATCTTTGCCTTGCCGATGTAGAAGTCCCAGAAGTCGCCGTCGTAGCAGGCTCCGCAGGCGATGGCTTTGGCTGTGTCAATGACACTGCCACCGCCGACGGCAAGGAGGAAGACGGGGGCTGAGGCGGACATGTTCTGAATCTTCCTGATGCCCTCTCTCACAAGACCGTCCTCGGGGTTGGGTTTTACACCGCCCAACGTTTCATAGGAAAGGCCGGCGGTGGTAAGCGACTGCTCAACGCGCTGGAGCAGACCGCTGCGCACGACGCTGCCGCCACCATAGATAATCAGTACTCGCGAGGCTCCGTGCTTGCAGCACAACTGTCCCACTTCTTTTTCTGTGTCACGCCCGAATACAAATTCTGTCGGGCTGCAAAAGGTGAAGTTTTCCATGTGAGGTATTGATGTATGCTTAGAAGATAAATACTTGATCGAGAATGATGCCTGGCGTGAGGGCACGCACTTCGAGGTGGTGCTTTCCCTGAACATCAGCATAAGGCAATTGTACACGCACCAGGGCCTGACTGCGCAGTATGTTCTGCTTCCATGTTTCCGAACGTCCCTGTGTAGCATAGTCCATTGGGCCGGAAGTCTCGCCGTCGAGCAGAACCTCGATGGCGACACGGTTGCCTTGCTGGGGATGAGCCGGTAGCAAATGGAGTTCGATTTCCACCTCTTTCCCCGATAAGGATGATGAGGTCTGCGGAGTGTACCACTCAAATATCAGGTTTTTTCCTTCAGGAATCTCCACGCATCCGCCTTCGTAGCCCAGTCCTGCCCAACGATGCAGGTAGTTTCCTTTTCCTTCGCAGGCATTGAAGCGTGCGAGGGTGTCGCGTTCCGAGACAAGTGGCAAAGCCTGTGAGGTCGAGTCGATGCGGGCGAAGACAGGCATCCGTCGGGGTTGAAAGTCCATAATGCCCTGCCACTTTCCTTGATTGTGGATGCCATGGTTGTACAGTTCTGTCAATGCTGCGATGCTGTCGTATGCCTGCCAACTCTCAGTCCACGGAACCAGTCCGTGACGGGCTTTCTGCGCAAGTAGCATCTTTTTGTTCATCTCTGCGCAAGCCTGCACGGGATACTTCACCAGTTGGAAGAACGCATCCTGCCGCTCCGGTTTTACAAGTGTCCACATGTCTTCGATGGCCTGTTCCAAGCGTTCGTATGCAGCAAGACGCTGGTCAATTTGCTTCATCGTCCACGGCAAGTCGCGCACGGTGTTCCAATACTTGCGGTCGGCCTCTTCGGTGCGGGTACCACCCAGAAATTCAGGTTTGCAGACGAAAGCCAAGCGATAGTATTCTACCATCACAGGCAGCACACGACGAGCAATCTCTTCGCCAAATTCTCTTTCTAGAAAAGCCTTCAGGTGCTTCTCGTAACAAGAACTCTGACTCTTTGGATTATTCTGAGTAAGCAAGGAATTCTGAACATTTGCTTCCCACGCCAAATCCATGAACAGTTCGGTCTGATACTCTGCGGGCTTGATGTCGCCGACATTGAGAATCCAGATTTTGCGCACCTCGTTCACATAAGCAGTCTGCATCTGTTGCAGGAGCAGGGCCGGTGAGAATGTGCCGAGCCAGAGGTAATCGTGCGGACGGCCCCAATAACTCACATGGTAATAGACACCATGTCCTCCGCTGCGCCGACGTTCCTCGGCCGTGGGAAGATGGGTGAGGTAGCCGTAGTTGTCGTCGCACCACATAAGCGTCACGTCGTCGGGCACACGGAGTCCGCTGTTATACACATCGAGCACTTCCTTATAAGGAATGAACACCTGCGGCACGGTGGTCACATCGTCGGCGACACACTGCCGCAGCAAGGCACGTTGGTCGTTGAGCACACGGTCGAGCACGCCGCGCTGTTCGTCAAGCGTCTTCGCACCGTTCATCGCACCGTCGTGTACACCACGCATACCGAGGGTGTAGATGACGGGCTGACGGGCAATGTCGCGCACACGTTCTTCAAAAAAACGCTGCACATTCGCGCTATTGTTCACGTAGTCGTATTCACCCTTTCCGCGCACGTTCCATTCACCGTTGACATTGCACGCCATCGGTTCGCAGTGGCTGGTACCGATGTAGATACCGTAGCGTTCGGCCATCTCCCGATTGCCTAGGGTCAGGAAGAACGGGACAGTGCAGGTGTGCATGGCCGGCCAGTAGGTGTTGGCACGCAGACGCAGCAGCAGTTGGAAAATGCGCTCGTTGACACGCGGGCCAACCATTCCATGGTCGTTGGCCCAGGGCGTCAGTCCCCAATCCTCGTCGTTGATGAAGATGCCACGAAATTCGACAGCGGGTGCCTGACGATTTTCGAACCCTTTTTTCAAGGTAAACTTATCACGCGGCTGAGGCGTGCAGTCGGCCCACCATGTCCAGGGTGACACACCAACAAGCCGCGACAGTTCGAGCAGTCCATAGGCGATGCCGTGGCCGTCGGTACCCGTCACCGTAAGCCTTCCGTCGCGGCCGACTCTGAGGCAGAAGCCCTCCTTGCGAACTTGTCCGTCAATGCGGACAGGAGCCTGACACACGACGATGGCGCCGTCGCCCTCCTTCACACAGACCAACTCTATGCCGAACACTTCATGCAGGTCATCCCGAAGCATCTGAAGGGCACTACGCACGACTGGCTCCATGACTGTCGTATCGCACTGAATAGTCATGTCAATACCGCGACGGATGGTAAAGTCGCGAGCCACCAGAGGGTTGCCGACAACAACCGTCAGCAGCAATAACAGAAATCCTTTCTTCATACCCTGCAAAGTTACGACATTCCGTTGAAATCACAAAAAAACTGCAACATTCCGTATGGAACGTTGCAGTTTTCGTTCGAAGCGTGAGATTTTACTTACGCAGACCAAGAGCCTTGACAATGGCGCGGTAGCGTTCGATGTCCTTGTTCTTCAGGTAGGTGAGCAGTCGGCGACGCTGACCTACGAGGTGAACAAGTGCTCGGTTCGTGCTATAATCTTTGTGATTGGCCTTCATGTGTTCGGTCAAACGGCTAATACGGTAGGAGAACAGGGCGATCTGGCTTTCGCAACTGCCAGTATCCGTGTTGGACTTTCCGTACTTGCTAAAGATTTCTTGCTTCTTCGCTGAATCTAAGTACATGATAAATTAAAATTAAGAATTAAAAAATAAAACTGTTTACACTCTGCGACCGTCGTCACGGCATGTTAATCCTTAGATAAAACCGCAAAGCGGCTGCAAAGGTACGGCTATTTCTGCGAACTACCAAACATTCGGCAGTGTTTTTTGACATACAGGGCAGAATAGGGCTCTGACGAGGTCGGAAAGAGGGGTGAAGGGTACACGTCAGACTTCCACACCGACAGAAGTGATGCGCTTCACGCGCGCGTTATACCTAAAATTGCTATCATCTCATCATCGATGAGCCTCTCCGATCCTACTCTGTCTGGGGCATAGGGGAAACCCCTACATGGTTTAGGGAAAAAAGTCACGATGTTTAGGCTTAATCCCCTTGCATCGCCGCTAAACTGTCGTAACTTTGCAGCGTCAAAACAAATACAAAGGACAAATTATTAATGTTTAACCAAATAATCAGGAAAGGAGCGAAACAATGAAGACGATGAAAATGACCCTCGCAGCCGTTGCAATGTTCATCACGACGATGACGATGCAGGCACAGCCGATGAGTTACTATGCAATGCGTGAAAACGCACGGTTCCTGACCGACCGCATGGCCTACACACTGGGCATCGCTACCAGTCTGCTCGACGACCTCTACATGATCAACTACGATTATATCTGTGGTGTGAACGACTATCTGGACGATGTGGCTTACGGCTATCACTACGACGATTACATGGCAGTGCTCTATGCACGCGACGCAGCCCTGCGTCGTCTGCTCACTCCCTACCAGTGGAGCAGGCTCATCGCACTGGACTACTTCTATCGCCCGATTTCGTTTGTCAATCGCAGATGGAGTTTCAGCATCTACGCCTACGACCCCTATCGCACCCACTTCTACTATGGTGTACCCCACCGTTACGACCACTATCGTGGCGGACACTTCTTCCGCGGCATGGCACCTGCAGGTGGGCACATGGGACCGCACGGAGGTCCTGGCTACCACATCGGCGGACAACCCAACCGTCCGCAGCACGGCAACAACCCGCGTCATGACGACAACCGTGGCTACAACGGCGGAAGCAACTATGGTGGAGGCTACAACGGCGGAAGCCCAGGCAACACAGGCGGCGGAGCAGTCCGTCACATCACCAGCGACGGCAGCATCGGCAATGTGAACCGTGGTACAAGCAATGTCAACATGGGCGGCGGAGCAACCCGCAATGTCGGCAGCAGCACGCCACACATGAACGAACGTCCGTCGAGCACACGCCAAGTGGGCGGAAGCGAAATCCGCACCTCGAGTGCCGGACGCAGTGTCAGCAGCACCCCTGTACGCAGTGTCAGCAGCAGCCCTGTACGCAGCACAAGCAGTAGCAGTTCAGACCGCAGCAGCACAAGTGGCGGAGGACGTGGCAGCACAGCCGGCAGCCGTGGCGGAGGACGCCGATAACACAGTGATAGATTTGCAACTCTTTCTCTCTCTTTACATACACTTAGACCTTAACTTATTGACGAAAACTCTCTTTCTACTTATTTTATTCTATTGGTTCTAAGAACGAGGGCTACCCTTTCGTGAGAAACGGTAGCCCTCCATGTTTATTTACACACTCAGAGCGTTGATGGGAACAACCTCAAAGCCTCATTCTCATGCTGCTCCATGATGGCACGTTCGCCAGGCCCCTTGTCGTTGATGCCGCAGAGGTGGAGGATGCCGTGAATGATGACACGGCGAAGTTCCTGGGCTGGGTCAGTATGGAACTTTTCAGCATTGGAGCGGACGGTGTCGAGCGAGATGAAGATGTCGCCCGAAATGACGTCACCCTCAGTGTAGTCGAAAGTGATGATGTCGGTGTAGTAATCGTGCTTGAGGTACTGGCGGTTGACCTCCAGAATGCGTGCATCGTCGCAGAAGATGTAGGCCACTTCGCCCACACGCCTGCCATGACGTTCTGCCACCGACTTTATCCATGAACTTGTGTCGCGACGGCGAATCTTCGGCATCGCCACGTTCTCTGTGTTATACGTAATCATTTTTCTTCCTTCAACGCTTTAAGTCCTTCGAGATAGATGGGGTTGATGGGATTGACCACTTGGAAGTACTCCGACATGTCCCAGAGGTCACGTGCCAGAAATGCCTTGAGCATCAGGTGGGCTGTCTCCTTCGTTGCCTGCCATGTCGAGTCACTGTAATCCACATGCTGCTTGCGTGCCTCAGCCAACAGTATGTCGGTCATGTCTTGCGGCACTTCAAACTCTGCCAGATACTGAGCAAACGTCGGATAGGCTTTCTTCAACTTCTTGCGGTGCTTGTCCATGTAGCGCAACGAGGTGTTGAGAATGCACGACTTTGCCATGAGTTGACGGTGAAGCGGAGTGAACTGCATCGTGTCGAGCGGCACATAGACGTCGGGCATGATGCCTCCGCCGCCATAGACAATGCGATGCTGACGCAGCGTCTTGTAACGCAACGTACTGTCCAGACGGATGCTGTCGGCGCAAGTGAGTTCGCCGCTCTTCAGCCGCTGGTTGATGTCATCGTCGTACTGCTGTTTCTGCCCAGGCTTATAGGGTTTCTGTATGCAGCGTCCAGACGGAGAATAATAATGGGAAGTAGTGAGACGGATGACACTCTTGTCAGGCAGTTCAAACGGACGTTGAACAAGCCCTTTGGCAAAGGTGCGGCGACCGACAATGACACCACGGTCGTTGTCCTGCACGGCTCCGCTGACAATCTCGGCAGCACTTGCCGTGTAACTATCGACAAGGATGACAACAGGCAAGTACTTCAGCGAACCGCGACCATTGGCACGGAAGTCCTGACGCGGAATGCTGCGGCCTTCGGTATAGACAATCAGTGTGCCGTCAGGAAGGAACTCGTTGGCCAAGTCCACCGCCGCGCTGAGATAGCCGCCGCCGTTTCCTTGAAGGTCCAACAAAAGGCGGTGCATACCCTGTGTCTGCAATGTGCGTACAGCCGACATGAACTCCTCGTGCGTCGTCTGTCCGAAACTGCTAAGGCGGATATAGCCGATGCTGTCGCCAATCATGTAGGAAGCGTCCAGCGTGTGTACAGGGATTTTGTCACGGACAATGGTAAACTCATTCACGCCCTTCACACCATTGCGCATCACACCAATGCGCACGGTCGAGTCCTTCGGCCCGCGCAGACGGCGCATAATCTCCTCGCGCGACATTTTCACACCGGCAATGGCCGTGTCGTTCACCGTCACGATGCGGTCGCCGGCGAGGATGCCTTTCTTCTCCGAAGGACCACCACTGACAGGCTGAATCACCACCAGCGTGTCCTCGATGATGTTGAACTGGACACCGATGCCTTCAAACGAGCCGTTCAGATTCTCCACAGAACGCTCCACATCCTTTGCCTTGATGTACGTAGAGTGAGGGTCAAGTTGCTTCAGCATACCGTCGATGGCACTCTCAACAACTTTCTCTTCCGTGAGGCTATCGACGTAGAAATGGCTGATGAAAAACTCGGCAGCCTGAATTTTCTGTACCTGCGTACGGTCTATTTCAATGTTCTGTGCCGTGAGCAGTGAAAGGTGGAAAAAGAAGCAGAGGAACACGGCCAGGAACTTACTGACATCCTTGCCATAGCGCATCAGTTCGCGGACGATGCTGCTGCTCACGGCAGCATGTTCCGCTGTGGCAAACAGCACAAGTGTGTCAATGCCGGTGAGTTTACGGTTCACGTCGGCCATGTCGCGCTCATATTCAAAGTCCTTGACCGAGCGGCACGAACGGAGCAGTGCCGTCGCACCTACCTCGGCAGCGAAGTCGGTGGTCAGGCCCTCATAACTGCACACGGTGACACGGGGCTCGTCGGCATAGACGCGACGAATCTGCTCCTTGCGCTCCTCGACGCTGAACATACCCTTCTTCTCAGGATGCACGCCGATGGCGATGACAACCTCATCGGCCAGCAGTAGGGCACGATCTACAATGTCCTTGTGTCCGATGGTAAACGGGTCGAACGAGCCAGGGAACAGTAGTTTATTCTTCTGTGGTTTCATCTTCAGGTCGGTCTTCTTCGATTCTCAGGTTATCAATAATGAAGTTTTGGCGTTCGCCTGTGTTCTTGCCCATGTAGTACTCCAGCAGTTCTTTCACCTGGTCGGTCTTGCGGAGGGTGACCTGCTCCAGGCGGATGTCGGGGCCGATGAAGCCACGGAACTCGTCGGGCGAGATTTCGCCAAGTCCTTTGAAACGGGTGATTTCGGGTTCGGGAGAAAGCATCTCAATGGCCTTCAGACGCTCCTCGTCGCTGTAGCAGTAGTGCGTGATGAAGTCGCTGCGGTCGCCCTCATGCGTCTTTTCCCACGCTTCCTGCGTAGCCTTCTTGAGGCGTTTCTTGCGGTTGCGCACGCGGAACAGCGGTGTCTGAAGGATATAGACGTGGCCTTTGCGTACGAGTTCGGGGAAGAACTGCAGGAAGAACGTTATCATAAGCAGTCGGATGTGCATACCATCGACGTCGGCATCAGTAGCGACGATGACCTTGTTGTAGCGCAGTCCGTCGAGCCCGTCCTCGATGTTGAGGGCCGACTGCAACAGGTTGAATTCCTCGTTTTCATAGACAACCTTCTTGGTCAGCCCGAAGCAGTTGAGAGGCTTACCGCGCAGCGAGAAGACGGCCTGCGTGTTGACGTCGCGGCTCTTGGTGATGCTGCCGCTCGCCGAGTCGCCCTCGGTGATGAAGATGCAGGAGTCGAAGCGCGGGTCTTGCTCCTGTTCGCCGTCGGCATTCTTCTTCGGTTTGGGAGCAGGGTCGTTAAGGTGGATGCGACAGTCGCGCAGTTTGCGGTTGTGCAGGTTGGCCTTCTTTGCCCGCTCACGTGCCAGTTTCGTCACGCCGGCGATGGCCTTGCGGTCGCGTTCGTTGTCCTTGATTTTCTGCTCGATGATCTCGGCGACGTCGGGATTGCGGTGCAGGTAGTTGTCCACTTCGTTCTTGATGAAGTCGCCGACAAACTTGTTGACCGACACTCCGCCGTTGGGAGCCATCGTGAGCGAGCCCAGTTTGATTTTGGTCTGGCTCTCGAACTGGGGCTCTTCCACGTTGATGGCGATGGCTGCCACGATACCACTGCGAATGTCGGCATATTCGTAGTTCTTCTGGAAAAACTCCTTGATGGTTCGGGCTATGTGTTCTTTGAACGCGCTCTGGTGGGTGCCGCCCTGGATGGTGTGCTGTCCGTTGACAAACGAGTGATACTCCTCGCCGTACTGCTGGTTGGTATGGGTAAAGGCAATCTCGATGTCCTCGCCTTTGAGGTGGATGATGGGATAGAGTTCCTTCGTATCCATCGTGTCGGTGAGCAGGTCCTTCAGACCGTTGCGCGAGACGATGCGCCGCCCGTTGTAGTAGATTTCAAGACCTGTATTGAGGTAGGTGTAGTTGCGGAGCATGGTCTCGACAAACTCAGGCTGGAACTTGTAGTTCAGGAATAGCGTGTCGTCGGGGACGAAGTGGATGAACGTGCCTGTCTCTGCGGCATCGGCACCGCCCCACGGCAGGTCGTGCATCTCGTCGCTCTTGAGGATGCCCTTCTCGAAGTGGGCAATGCGCACTTTTCCCTCACGATAGGAGCGCACTTCGAAGTGGCTCGAGAGCGCATTGACAGCCTTTGTGCCGACTCCGTTCAGTCCGACGCTCTTCTTGAACGCCTTCGAGTCGTACTTACCGCCGGTGTTGAGCATCGACACCGCCTCAATCATCTTGCCTTGGGGGATGCCGCGGCCGTAGTCGCGGACCGACACACGCAGGTCGTCCTCAATCTCCACTTCGATGCGGCGGCCGGCCTGCATCTTGAACTCGTCGATCGAGTTGTCAATCGTCTCTTTCAGCAGCACGTAGATGCCGTCCTCAGCGTGCGAACCGTCGCCCAGACGTCCGATGTACATGCCAGGACGTGTGCGCACGTGGTCCATGTCGGAGAGGTGGCGGATGTTGTCGTCAGTATATTCCACGGGCTGCTGCACCGTGTTCAATTCTTGTTCGTTGTCCATATATCGTTTTAAGACCTTTTTCAGATTCTATTTAAGTACTTGGAAAAATCACGCCAAGTGCTTAGCGTTCGAACGCCAAGTGCTTAGCGTGGCCACGCCAAGCACTTGGACCTATTTCTGGGGAATGGATTTTTTCCAACAACGGCGGCGTTTGTGCGTGCGTCGTTCGAAGTAGATCCATTGCTGGTTCACCTTGTGATTGGTCTCCAGTTCGACGCTCGTCTCGCACCACTCGTATCCCTCGCTGATGAAGTACGGCAGCAGGTCCTTGAAGAACAGGGCGTTCACACCCTTCGCCTGCCATTCTGGCCGCACGGCAATAAGCAGCATGTCGAGGTGGTTTTCGTGCTTCCACTTCAGCGCTTTCAGCAGATGCCACCAGCCGAAGGGCAGCAGGCGTCCGCCGCTCTTCTGCAAAGCCCGCGACAACGACGGCATACAGATGCCCGTTCCGATGAGCCGTCCGTCCTTGTCGGTGATGCAACTCACGAGTTTCGGATCGACGGCGTTGAGATACATAGAGATGTATTGGTCAATCTGGCGTTCGCTCAGTTGTGAAAATCCGAACAGAGAAGAGTAGGCCTCATTGATTACCTCAAAAATTTCATGGCCGTAGGCCTTTGCAATCTGCTTGCAAGTCTTGAACTTGACGATTTGCAGACCGTACTTGTCCTGGACGAGGTTGGCCATGCGCATCAGACGTTCGGGCACACCCGTCTCGCGCGGCACCGTGAGACGCTGTTCGATCCAGTCGATGTCCTTCTCGAAACCCAGCGCTGGCATGTGTTCAGGATAGTACGGGTAGTTGTACGAAGTGCCCATCGTGCCCAACTGGTCGAAGCCTTCGTAGAGCATACCCTCGGGGTCCATGTCTGTAAATCCGAGCGGGCCCTGAATCTCCGTCATGCCCCGTTCCCTGCCCCACTCGGTCACAGCATCGAGCAGCGCACGGCTCACTTCGAGGTCGTTCACAAAATCGATCCAACCGAAGCGAACAGACTTGATGTTCCACGTCGTATTGGCCTTATGGTTGATGATGGCGACGACACGTCCCACAACCTGCCCATCCTTCCAAGCCAGAAACGCCTGACGCTCGCAGAACTCCAGCGCGGCATTCTTCGGACCAAGCGTGTTCTTGAGGTCAACATACAGGTCCGGCACGTAGTAGGGATGGCCCTTGTACAGGTTGTAACTGAACTTGATGAAGCGGTCGAGGTCCTTCGACGTTTCGACCTTTTGTATCGTAATGGCTGACATATCAGAAATGCGCGTATTTGTCGGCAAAGTTAGCGAAAATCAGCGTGATTACCTATTTTTTTAACTTTTAATTGCCGCGATTCAAAAATTTCTTTGCGTTTTCTTGCAGGAATCATTAAAAATGCCTAATTTTGAGCCGTAAAATGCACTTTTATATTAAAAAATCTTTACAACTATGACATTTTTCAAAAGAACACTGCTGGCTGCAGCCGCTATTGCCTGCGCGCTGACAGCATCGGCACAGGATGCCTACGAAAGCGAGGCATGGGAACTGGGCTACAAGCCCTATCCGTACAACTTTATCCAGTTGCAGGGCGGTATCGGTGAGACGTTTACCAACGCCAAGTTCACCGACATTATGACCCCGACGGCAAGTATCGGCTTCGGTCGCTTCTTTGCACCTGCCATCGGTGCCCGTCTGCACGTCAACGGATGGGAGTCGAAGGGTGGTTTCCGCAGCATCACGGACACCTACAAGTACAAGTACATCACTGGTAACGTTGACATTCTCTTGAACCTCAACAACCTGTTCTCGAAGAAGAGCCATCACTTCCTCAACGTGATTCTTGTAGGAGGTGTCGGACTGAGTTATGCATGGCAGAACAACGACATGGCTGCCATCGTAGCGAAAGGGCCGAGAGAGAACACGATGAACGCCTGGGGTAAAGGCTTCGACCGCGACGACCTGCTGAGTCACAACCTCCGCGCAGGTGTCCTGCTCGACTTCAACATCGCCAAGCACTGGGCCCTGGGTGTCGAAGTTGACTTCAACTCGCTCGACGACCGTTTCAATTCAAAATACACGAACCGCGACGACTGGATGATGACGGGGCAGATCTCGCTCACTTACAAGTTCGGCATGGCTAAGTCAAAGAAGCCAGATGTCGATGACACCCCATACGTAGGTGGCGCACACGACTTCGGTGAAACCGACAATGTGGACCAAGGCACAGTCAACCAGCCGAACACGACCATCATCAAGGAGGCCAAGCCGCTGAAGGAAGTCGTCTATTATGCCATCAACGTCAGCGACCCGAAGAACGTCGAGGCTGTTGCCGCCGAATGCGCTCGCTGGTGTAAGGAGAACCCGACCAAGAAACTGCACGTAACAGGTTACGCCGACAAGGGTACTGGTACGGCAGTCATCAACCAGCGCATCTCCGATGCCCGCGCCAAGAAGATGGTAGAGGCACTGAAGAATGCCGGTGTGCTCGATTCGCAAATCGTCAGCGAAGGTTTGGGCGACAAGGTTCAGCCGTTCACATCCAACGACGACAACCGCTGCGTCATCATCGAAGGAAAGTAATTCTTGATGTGAGTTGAGAGTTGAGGGTTGAGGATTGAGTGAGAACACTATTTTGCACTCAGCCCTCAGCCCTCAACTCTCAACATTTTAACTATGCTGAAGTTTCTTAAACAACTGTTCCACATCGACCATCTGATCATCACGCTGCTGGACTTCCTGTTCATCGACGTGATTCTGATGCTGGCGGTCAACATCTCGTTCTTCAACCCCATTGAACGCGCCATCGAGAACTTCTCGATGATCGATATGTGCTACCAAGTGGAGAACAGGACCCAGGCGCCCGACACCAGCCGCATCATCACCATCGTGGACATCTCGGACGTGAAAGACCGAGTGAAAATCGCAGAAATGGTCGATAGCATCAATGCCGCAAATCCAGCCGTAGTGGCGTTCGACGTCATCTTTGACCCGCTGATTGGCACCGACGAGGTGAACATGCGCCTGCTGGAGTCGCTCTCTGCCCTGCCCGTTTCGCGCTATGCCTTTATGATGAAGGAATGGGACCAGCAGAAGCACTCGTACACAATACCGTTCCGTTCCTTTTTCTTTTTCGACGAATATGAACAGGACGGCTATGTGAACACACCCGAAAGTGCCGACGGAAGCACATTGCGCACATTCAGCCTGAACCGTGTATTTCTAGGCGACACCATCGAATCGTTCCCCCTGAAAATTGCGTCGGCCTACGACAAGCGCCTGGAAGGCCTGCGCGGCGAAGACCGCATCATCGACTTCTCGCCCACGTATTTCCCAGAGGTCAACTGGAACGACATCGGCAACAATGAACACCTGCTGCGCGACCGCATCGTCATTGTCGGCGCGCTCCACGACCTGGTGGACAACCACTACACGAGCATCGGCCGAATCGCCGGTGTGAAGGTGGTAGCACACAGCGTGCAGACGTTGCTGGAAAACCGCAACATACGCCATGCCAGCACGTTGTTTACCATCATCGTGACTTTCCTCATGGTCTATTTCACACAACTCTGGCAACATTTCCTCGTCAAGAAGATGTGGAGTTCGACGAGCACGTTCTGGCTATTTGCCCGCCGAAGCGAATCGCTCATCTCGCTGCTCACCTTCTTCTGGGTCTGCTTCATCACATTCTTCAACTTCCTGTTGTTCCGCCTCGAGAACCTCTCACTCGACCTGTTGTGGATGCTGTGCGGCGTTGCCATCGTTGAGGAAGCACGCGGCTTCTACCGTGCCTTCGTTTGTGTGATGGCAGACAAACGCCATATCAACTTCTTCAAACGATCGCTCTACTACAAGCCGCTAAAACAATGAAACGGGCAGTGATAGGTTTTGCACCCACACCTGCTCTTTAATGTCAAATCTTTAAGAATTATTCAAACCAAACATTATGAAAACTCACAAGATTTTGTTCGTGTTTATGATGTTCTGCATAGGCAGCATCTTTACAACCGCTCAGGCACAAGACGTTTATGTCTATTCCAAAATTGGTAAGTTCTTTATCCGCAAGGGCAAGAAAGACACACCCGTCAACGTACAGACTCAGTTGGCACGTACCGACATCCTCTTGGTGCCAGCCAAAGGCAAACTCGTGCTCTTCGACCCCGAAAACCGCAAAGAGATAGAAATCCGCACATCGTACGAAGGTGTCAGTTCACTTGACAAACTCATCAACAACAACGAAACGACCACAGTGCGCAAACTCACCGACATGTACTTCCGTTTCCTTTGCCATCAGATGATGGACAGCATCGACAAAGAAGGCAACGAGAACGTGCCGACAGCCGTTGTTCGTGCGCTTGAACTCTTCCCCGACGAAGTGATGGAAGAGCCCGACGACGACCAGAAGTATATAGAAGACTGACGGTATGGATGGTATGAAAAAGATTCTTGCTCTTCTCATCATCCTGTGTGCATGGACACCGACGCTGCTCGCACAGACAGTCGTCACCCCCCAGTCGCTGGAGCGCGAATACAGACTTGCCAACAAGATTATTGAGCAGAACGGCGACAAACGTCAGGCTCTGGAACTGCTGGAAAATGTGCGCAGTTATGGCTACATCAGCAAGGAAGACTTCGAGTACAGCAAGTTGCTTGACAAGATTGCCCTCATCAAGTGTGAACTGGGCGAAGTTGATCAGGCACTTGCCCTTGAGGATGAAGTCATTCAATGGCGGCGCAACCACAGGTGCGATGTCGGTGTTTTGGGGACCGCTCTTAGCAAGAAAGCCATTTTCTATTCCTACAAAAAAGACTACAACGCCGCCATCCAGTATGCAGAAGAGGCGTCGGCCATGTTGCTGAAACGCTATGGTGAGAAGGACCAAAACTATTGCAAGAACCTTCAGAGCCTGGCATTATACCATTCCTTCCGAGGCGCATCGTCCCATTCAGCACAAGATTTCCTAAAAGCGGTCGAGTATGGCGAGAGGGCTGTGAAGTATCTCGACAAGCGGACACCTGCCTATGCCGAAGCCCTGAACGACCTGGTCTTCTACTATTCACAGGCAGAGAATCGCGACAAAGCCAACGAAATGACAGAGAAAGCGATTCAGAAGGGCCGCAGCATCTATGGCAAACGCAGCCGTGCCTACGCCGACATCCTGTCGAAGCAGGCTGTCCGTCTGGCTGGTTTGCGCAACTATTCGCAAGCCATCGACTATGCAATCGAGGCCCGTTTGCTCTACGAAGCCGACAGTGCTGTCACCGACCTCCGATATGCCAAAATCCTCAACAACCTCGGTTCGTTCTGCAAGCAAGCCGAACGTTTTGACATGGGCATCGAGGCTCTCACCCTGGCCCAGCAAGTATATACGCAGAATGGAAAGAACGGCACACAGGAATACATCAACTGTGTCAGCAACCTGGCTGCGCTCTACCGTCTGAAGGGCGACCTTGAGAAAGCCGACGAACTTGCCCTGCAAACCGAGCAACTCATCAACGTCACACAGGACGACGGCAACTACCTCACCTTCGGAAAGTCGCTTTCTGAGCAAGCGCGGATGTATGCTGAAAACGGCGACTTCAAGAGGGCTATCGACGTCGAAGCCCGTGCCTTGACCGTCTTCACTGACAATAAGGACACCCTCAATATGGCTGTCTGCATGAACGACCTCTCGTCCCACTATTTTAACAGCGGTAAGCACGACGAGGCACTCGACCTCTGCGAACAGTCCATCAACATCCTCAAGGGTGCCGGCATCAAGACCACGGCTCTCGGCCGAGCCTACAACAATCTCTCCCTCTACAATTACCGTCTGGGCAACAACCGCCGCGCTCTTGAACTCGGTCGCGCAGCAGTGCGCAACTACGAAGAGCAAGGCGATGTCAAGGGTTCGAGATATGCTACTATTCTCAGCAATCTCGCCATGTTCTACTACTACAACGACAGCCTCGACCTCGCCATCAACATCGGTCGCCATGCCCTCGACATCCAGAGCGCCGCGCTGGGTCCCGAGCATCCCAACCTCGTACCCTCCTATCACAACCTCGCTACTTACTATCTGGAGAAAGGTGAACAGAAGCAGATGCGCCAGTATTTCGAACGTGCGATGGAGATGCAGACACAAATTGTCCGCAACAACTTCTCACATCTGACCACTGGGGGACGTGAACTTTTCTGGAACACCAAGAGCGGTATTTTCAAACTGGCTCCCGTACTTGCCTCACGCTGCAAGGACGACAACGCCCTCGTGACAGACGCCTACAACTCCGTCCTCTTCACGAAAGGTATCCTCCTCAACTCCGAAATCGACTTCGAGAACTTCCTCATGCAGACGGGCAAGACAGAACTGCTTGCCAAGTATGAAGAACTGGACCAGTTGCACAAGCGCATCGACGACTACCGTCACTCGGCAGCCTCCGACCGCGATGAAGTACGCAAACTTGAGCAACAGGCCAAACTCCTCGAACGCGACCTTGTACGTGACTGCAAGGAGTTCGGCGACTTCACATCCAACCTCACCATCACGTGCGACCAAGTGGCCGACTCGCTCGCTCCCGACGCTGCTGCCGTCGAATTCTTCGACACACCGATGGATGGCGGCGACCGTCTCTACTCTGCCCTTCTCATGCGTCACGGATGGAAGCATCCGCGACTCGTACCTCTGTTCACACAGAACGAACTGGTCCATCAGGACTACGACGGACAGGACCTGCACACGGCCCTCTGTTCGCCGGCTGGCATCAATGCCATCTACAATCATCCGCAAGTAGGACACCTCGTCTGGTTCAACATCATGGAGCAGTTGGGCGACGACACCCACACCATCTACTTCTCGCCGACAGGCATCCTCTACCAACTCGGCATCGAGTACATGAAGTTCAACATGGAGCAGCGCATCAACGAACGCTACGTCATCCACCGTCTCTCCTCCACCAAGTCCATTGCCCAGGCCAAGTCGCGCAACGCCGTCAGTTCGGCTGCCGTCTTCGGTGGCCTCACCTACGACCTTGACACCGAGGAGATGACACGTCTGCATTCCGAGTATTCCATTCCTGTGCAGAACCTGCTGGCACAGAACACCGCTGAAAACACCCGTTCGCTTTTCAAGACCAACGCCGCAGCCCTCGACTCCCTCACACGTGCAGGACTTCGCGCCACACCGCTGCCTGGCACGCTCGTCGAGGTCCAGAATGTCAACGCGGCCCTAAGTGCCCGCAACATCGACACACGCCTCTTCACCGAGGAGAAAGGAACGGAAGAGGCCTTCAAGTCGCTCAGCGGGCGAGGACTCTCGCTCATCCACATTGCCACACATGGCTTCTACTTCTCCGACAGCGACATCAACCGCAACGCCCAGTTGCGACGCATCCTCAACCCATCGTCGGGCGACAATATCGACGAAGACCACTCGATGGACTACAGCGGACTGTTCATGTCGGGAGCCAATACCGTACTGCGCGGACGCCGTGTGCCCGATCATGTGGAAAATGGTGTGCTCACTGCCCGCGAAATCTCGCAACTCGACCTGCGCGGACTCGACCTCGTTGTCCTCTCTGCCTGCCAGACGGGACAGGGAGAACTGAAGGAAGACGGTGTCTATGGTCTGCAGCGCGCCTTTAAGAAAGCCGGTGCAAAGACCCTCGTCATGTCGCTCTGGAGCGTCAGCGACGCAGCCACCCAGAAGATGATGAGCAGTTTCTACGACGCTCTGGCAGCAGGTCAATCACGCTTCGACGCCTTTGCTTCTGCACAGCAGGCCGTACGCGACGCAGGCTATTCTTCACCCTTCTACTGGGCATCCTTCGTCATGCTCGACGACAACGAATAGCCCCCTACCCCATCCACTTCACACAGCAGAAAGACCTACCGCCATACATTGTCATTTCGTGTGGCGGTAGGTCTTTTTTGTATCACTGCGGTGTGACAACGCCCCTACTCCAAAGGCGGGTTTTCAGTAGCATTGTGCGCGCGATACCGCTGCAGTTCCTGAAGGATATAAGCCTGCAAATCGCGTCCCTGCACGATTTCGACATCGTTAATCAGCCCCATGACGAAACGCCCAACACCGACAGGACTGCACACATGGGTCGAAAAGATACGGTGGCGGTTGTCTGTGTCGATGACGAGTTGGCTCTCCTTCACCCCACATTCTTCACAAAGCACCTGTGCCGCGAGCGGCGTCAGGCGGAGGATGACACGCCGGCTCGTCTCGCCGCTGAACCCGAACGGGTCGGTGTAGTAGTGGACATGGCGCGTCTGATGCTCCCACTGACGGTCAAGCAGTTGGACCTCACCACGGATACGGGCAATCTTGAACGTCTTGCACGTGTCGGTTTGCGGTTCGTAACAACGCACACTGGCACTGGCGGCAAGCATACGGAAAGGCTCGACGAGACGGTCGGAAGGCTCATCCCGATGCGGCGACTCATAGTCATGAAGGACGACCTGTCGGTGGTTGCGCACGGCTTTCTGCAACAGGCTTGTGTTCTGCTGCAACTGCTGGTCAACACGGGCTTCAGGCTGGCTGAAATCAACCCCGTAGAGGTTGCTGAACTTGCGGCGCAAGGTGGTGATTGCAGGGTCGGTGGCGTCGGCACGGCTAAGCATGTCGGCCATGGTGTTGACCTCGCTGCCCTTCAAGTGCATCTTGTCGGCGATGGTGGCATAGTGGGGCGAAGTATAGAAAATGGTATAGATAGTGTGCGACGACGAAACCTCGAACCCGGCGGCACGAAACATGGCGATGTAGCGGTGAAAAGTACGCGGTGAAATATCCAAACGGTCGCAAATGTCCTGAACCGTTTGGTCGGTGTTGCCCGTGAGCAGTTCGAGCAACTGCAGTTGGCGCGTAAAGATTTCGAGGTTCATGATGTCATTGCTTAGTGTTGACGCCGATTGTCAAACCGTTAAGCCCCAAAGTCCAGATTGAGTTGTGCGTCGCCCAGGAGATTGAAGGTCATGCGGTGGTAGGGGGTAGTTCCGTACTGGCGGATGGCGGCACGATGGGCAGGAGTGGGATAGCCCATGTTGTGGTTCCATTCGTACATAGGGTATTCGTCGTGCAGTCGCAGCATGTAGTCGTCGCGGTAGGTCTTGGCGAGGATGGAGGCAGCGGCGATGGCGAGGTACTTTCCGTCGCCCTTGACGATGCAGGTGTGGGGCAGGTCGTGGTACTTGTAGAATCGGTTGCCGTCGATGATGAGATGGTCGGGGCGGACGCTGAGTTGGTCGATGGCGCGGTGCATGGCGGTGATGCTGGCACGGAGAATGTTCATCTGGTCGATTTCCTCGGGCGTGACGATACCCACGGCCCATGCGACGGCATCGCGCTCAATCTCGGTGCGCAGTTGGTAGCGCTGTCGGGCGGTCAGTTGCTTGGAGTCGTTGAGCAGGTCGTTGCGATAGTCGGGTGAGAGAATGACGGCGGCGGCATAGACGGCTCCTGCCAGACAGCCTCGGCCCGCCTCGTCGCAGCCACATTCCACCGCGTTTTCGTTCAGGAAAGGCTTGAGCATTTTATTTCTTCTTCACCACACTGGTTTGCTCGTTCTTCAGTCCTTTGCCGCTGACGTAATAAGCCTTGGCAACACCGAAGCGGAGATAGAAGTCGATACGGACGGGCAGGTGGTTGAGGTCGTCGGTAATGTAGAAGCGGAGGAGTTCTTTCTCCTTCTTCGACTCGTAGTCGAGCAGCGAGAAGACGAGGCAGCGGTAGGTGACGTCATCGTTGGCCTCGAAGTTCTCCTTACCCTTGTAGATGAGGGTCTGCGGTTCGACTTTCGTGCCTGTGGCCATGGGGAAGTGGATGCGATGGCCAGGGATGTAGGTGGAGGGGTCGAACGAGCGTGCCACGTTGAGGATGCTGAGCATGTCATAGTTGCATTCATCGCTCTCATGCTCGGTGTTCGAGATTTCGCCGTGACGGTTGAGGTACTTCTGCTTGACATGGCTCTTGCCGCCAGGATAGGAGTACCAGACCTCATCGACCGTGTAGTGCTTGCCCTCGGTCGCTCCTTTGCGGAAGTAGAGGGGCACGAGTTCGGGCGTCATCTGGCTGATGAGGGTGTCCTTCATGGGGAAGACGGCATTGAGACGCTTGCTGCCCTGGAAGAGCAGGTCGGTGCGCAGCGACGGCTTGCCGGCATAGGTGCTATTGCTGATTTTGTAGTGGGCCGTGCCGGCCTTGACCCACACGAACTTCCAGTTGAAGTAGAGGTCGTAGGTGAGCGACTCGCCCGCCTGGAACGCCTTGTTCTGGCGTGTACACTGCGCCGAAGCCATGAGGGGGAGGCACAGCATGAGCAGGAATACTTTGAACTTAGTCATAGCGCATTTCGTGTTTTAAGGGTTGAAAATCTGCTGCAAAGATAGTCTTTTCTTCGCATTCCACGCAAATAATAAACGGGAAAACTTTGTCGGATGCCGTATTTTTAGGGCAAACCCTGCACCAACGTAGGGAGATGCGAAGGCGGAATGGGAAATGCCCGTCGGCCGACCGACGGCCACCGCACCGCAGTGAAAACAGCCCCCTTTTGCGCCCCATTGTTCAGTGCACCGAAGACCAAAGTTAACTACTCCCCAGTTAAAACTCAAAATTTAACTTAAATTTATGGAAATTCTACTTAAATTTATGGAAATTTAAGTTATGTTTATACAAATTTAAGTTAAATTTTGAGTTTCAACTGGGAATTGACTATGTTTGCTTTGGAGAACGGAGAAGAATGCACTGTGGTTGGATGGCTTTATGACCTCACATTACCTGTTGCGCTCGGCGTTGCGGTTTTGGATGGTCTTCTCCTTGTCGGGCTTCTGCTTGGTAATCTTTCCAGGCTTCTGTTGCCAGAGCGGTGTGGCTGTTGGTGTCCAGTCCTGTGTGACGTCCCACTTGGCTCTGAGATTCAGCGAACCAGGATAGTAGAAGGTCTCCTCGGGCTGCACCTGTGCGTCGTAGTCGCCGGTAGTCCAGACGCCGTCGCCGTTGCGGTCGTAGAAGAGGCGCAGATAGTAGGTGCCTGGGTCAAGGAAGTAGAAGTCGGCCTTGCCGTTGGGTGCACGCTGCTCACGAATGACCTTGTCGCTGGCGTTGAGCAACTGGACGACGGCACTCGTGTCGGCTCCGTGCAACACGACAAAGAGGGTGCTGAAACTGTCGAGCGAGCGAATCGTAAGGTTTCTTTCGATTTTGGGCGTTGTCAGTCCGTAGAGGCTGACAAAGGCGGTGCTGTCCACAAGAAGATGGTACTTGGCATCGGGCTGCCACTCGGCGTAGAGGGTGTAGGCGTTGACGGTGCCTTCCTGTCGCAGGAGGAGGAAGGGTCGCTCCTCTTTCGTGCTGTCGATGACTTCCTCCAGATGGAACATCTCGGTGTAGGCGGTGTCGATGGGTTCCTTGAAGGTAAAGGTGACGTTCTGGTCGGGACTCATCGTCGTCTTGCCCATACGGTAGTCAAGGCTTTTCGGGGGCATGGGAGGGACGACAATGTCGTCGTCGGCCCGTTCTCTCCTACTCTTTTTCTTCTTCTTACCGTCGTCGGGTACTGATTCGGCGACGAGGGGCACAACCACGCTGTCGGCGACCTCGACAGAGTCGGGCAACTCAACGTCGTCGGTGTGGCCGCCCTGGTGTCTTTGCGAACGTTGCTTGCGCCTGTACTCCTTCTTGTAGTTCTTCACATAGGTTTCCCACTCGTTCTTGCGTTCCTTCATTAGCCGCTCATAACTCTTGCGCGAGACCATCGGTATTGTGTCGGTGTTGCTGACGAGACGTCCGAGCGAGTCGGTCATGTTGTAGGTGAGCACCATGTCGAGCGTGTCCTTGTAGTAGATGAGCGAATCGCGAATCCAGTAGGTGATGGTGTCGCGGGTCGGGTTCGACTCGACGACAAAAGCATCGTGCGCGTCGAAGTTGAGGCCTTCAATGCGGGGCAGTTGGGTGTCGGGTGCCGTAAAGTAGAGGGTAAACTTCTCCATCTCCTTGCGCTCGCTCTTGAGAAAAGCGCGGTTCTGTCCCGACTCCTTGAAGGCTTGGAGCAGGATGTCGTCGGGCAGGAAATGAGTA
>JAIKWU010000048.1 GCA_024684455.1 Bacteroidaceae bacterium
CGTGCCTGTGCCTTTATGAGCAAAAACTACACGGGTGCGCTCATCATTATCGAACGCGACATGTCGCTCACCGACATCATCAACAGCGGTGAAAAAATCGATGCCAACATCAACTCACAACTCATTAAGAACATCTTCTTCAAGAACAGCCCACTGCACGACGGCGCGATGATCATTGCCCACAACCGCATCGTTGCGGCTGCCTGCATCCTGCCTGTGAGCCACAACACCAACATACCCAAAGACCTTGGGCTGCGCCATCGTGCCGCACTGGGTATCACGCAGCAAAGCGACGCCATCGCCATCATCGTGTCGGAGGAGACAGGCCGCATCACCCTAGCCCGTCGAGGTAATTTCCGCTTCGACATCTCACAAGAGGAACTCGAACGCTACTTAACCACCGTGATGTAATGAAAAACATTCTGATACTTATACTCTTCTCCGCAGCAGTTCTTCCCCTAACGGCAGCAGCCAAAGGGGGAGTTAAGCCTGCCGACGTGCTGCGTACGATGCACCTCGTCAACGACTATTTCACGCAGCGACACCCCGACCCGACAACTCCTACATTTGTCAAGAAGGAGAGGCCGAGCAACCTCTGGACACGCGGTGTCTATTTTGAAGGGCTGTGCGCTCTGAACGAACTGGACCCGCAAGAACGTAACATCGACTACGTGACACGCTGGGCTCAGTTTCATTCCTTCACGCCTCGCAATGGCATCACGACCAGAGATGCCGACGACTATTGCTGCTGTCAGACTTATCTGCAACTATACCTCGACAGCCTCGAAACAGCAGAGCCTCCACGCTTCAACATGCACATGCTGTTGCCGACAGTGCGATGCGCCGAAAACCTCATCACGAATGAGGCTGTGGGCGACTGGACATGGATTGACGCCATACAGATGGGGCTGCCTGTGCTGACCAAACTCTCACTCATCCGCCACCTCAACGGCGAAGCAGACGCGTCGCGCTATGCCGAGATGGGCTTTGCGATGTATGCCCACACGCGAGACAAACTGGCTGGCGGACTGCTCAACAAAAACGAAGGATTGTGGTGGCGCGACAAGGACTTCGTGCCGCCATACCGAGAGCCGAACGGACGTAATTGCTACTGGAGCCGAGGCAACGGATGGGTGTATGCGGCACTGGTACGTGCCATGAGCGACGCGATGGAAAGCCCTGCCGTGACCCATTTCGAGGACTACAAGGCGGACTTCCTGCTCATGACCGAAGCATTGCTGAAATGCCAGCGCAAGGACGGTTTCTGGAATGTGAGCCTGCACGACCAGAGCCATTTCGGTGGTCCCGAACTGACAGGCACCGCCCTGTTCATCTACGGCATGGCATGGGGTGTGCGCCACGGCATTCTGCCCGAGAAACCCTACCTCAAAATCATTGCCAAAACCTGGAAGGCAATGGTGAAGAAATGCGTCGATAAAGACGGACGACTCGGTTTTGTTCAAGGTACAGGCAAGGAACCGAAGGACTCTCAGCCTGTGACGTTCACGACAGAGCCCGACTTCGACGACTTCGGGTTGGGATGCTTCCTGCTCGCAGCCAGTGAAGTGTATCGTTTAGCTGAGTAAAGCCATGAAACCATTACTCTACAGCGTATTGCTCATGACGACACTGCTCCTGTTTTCCTGTGACGGAAACAACAATGGGAAGCAAGGAACGGCGAAAGGGCGCTCGACGTCGCAGCCCTACGAACTGCTCGTGGTGTGCAACAAGGAGTGGCTCAAGACCGACGCAGCAACGACGTTCAAGACGATTATCGACGCTGATGTGCCGTGCCTGCCACAACGCGAACCACAATTCCGTCTGACGAAGATTGAGCCGTCGGCGTTTACCAAGTCGTTCATGTTCTACGCCAACATCCTCACCGCCGAGATTAACCCCACGAAATACCAGAAGGCGGAGTGTGGCGTGGCACGCGATGTCTATGCCCGTCCGCAACTGCTCATCTCGCTCACGGCACCTGACCAGGCCTCGTTCGACGAACTGTGCAACACCTACCGAGGCCGTATTCTCGACCTGTTTAATGAAGCCGAACTGCAACGTCAGGAAGGTTTTTTCCAGAAGCGTTTCAGCGGCATCGTCGAGCGGCAGGCACGCAGTCAGTTCGGGGTCGGCCTGCACGTTCCCGAAGAAATCAACGCAGTGAAA
>JAIKWU010000059.1 GCA_024684455.1 Bacteroidaceae bacterium
GTACAAAGTATGCGGGAGCGAGGCGAATTGCCCTATACCAAGATTGAGGGCGGGATTTATCATCGGGCAGATGACATTGCCAAAATGATGGAATTAATGATGAAAAAATAACAATGGCTATGGAAAGAGATGAATGGAAAAGTGGAATGATGGTGGAGGACGAGTAAATCCTTGACTTTATCAGTGAGATTGACGAGGCAATTGACAAGGCGAAGAAAACTTTCAAGGACTATCGCCCATTGTTGAATGGTGACAGGTGGATTAGCGACCGAGAAGCTGCAGAATTCCTAAAAGTTAGCAGACATACATTATTCATATATCGGCAGAAAGGGCTGCTGCCATACGTATTGCTTTGTGGCAAGATACTCTATCGCGAACAGGATCTGGAAGAACTTTTGCAACGAAACTATGTACCAGCACTGAGGTAAGCCTCATTATTACGGAAAAGGCAACGGGTTTCCTATTTGGAATTCCCGCTGCCTTTCTTATACTATCACTCTTTGGAGAAATCATCCATGTGGATGGTGATACAAACATTCTCGTACATCAGTTTACCCATCAGGCGATTCATAATAAATTGGCGGAACTTGTGACTATTATCGCTGTTGATGGCGTATGCCAGACGGATAACCATTTCCATATTATACACATCTATGTTCCAGTTCGGATGGTAAGGGAACAAACGGAAAGATCTGTGAGTGTATTCTTCGCGTGCGATACCTTTATTATATAAAGAGCATATCATGCGAAACACGGTGGCTGATGAAACAAAAAGCATATCTGCTATCTCGTCCACTGTCATCCAAACGTCTTTGTCGGGCATGGTGATAATACCGCCCTCAGTCATTCTAATGATGCCTCGTTCAAAGACATCTTTCGGAATTATTGAGAAGTTTGCTGTTGCCATAGTCGTTGTCATTTTATAAATATATTATCTGTTGTTCTTTTTTCTGCGCTCTATGAGCCTATCCATCTCCTGAGAGATTCGGTTAACCGTAATCTGTGCGTATTTCTGTGTACTCTTGATACTGGAATGTCCCATCATCTTGGAAACGCTCTCCATATTCACACCTGCCGAGACTAACAAAGTCGCATTCGTGTGTCGGGCATCGTGATGGGAGAGGTTACGGTCAAGTCCGAGGAAGATGCCGATAGCCACAAACTCCTTGTATAGTCTGTAATTGGCGTATGGTGGTAAGGGAAACACTGGCTTGCTGTTGTCCATCGTGTTGTAGAGGGCGAGAATCTGCTCGGCTACAGGATGTAATGGTACAAAGGTTTCAACGTCAGTCTTTTGACGACACTTGCGGAGGAATCGTCTGCCCCTTGCATCGGTCTGGATGTGTTCCGGGCGAAGCCTTGTCAAGTCCACGTAAGCCAATCCTGTGAATACCGTAAACAGAAGCCTGTGCCTTGCAAGTTCCATCTGCCGCTGTTGGAACGGGTGGGCAAGCAACATTTTGACCTGCTCATGGGTAAGATAGCGGATTTCCACGTTACGCTTTACTTTCTCATATTCAATATCCTCCAAAGGATTGGAGCGTAGTATCTCCTTGTCAACTGCCAGAAACACAAGGCGGCTCAGCCACGCCAGGCCGTCATTGGCAGTCGCGGGACAGAGGTGTTTCCGCTGTCTGAGATAGATATGGTAGTCTTTTCCCAATTGAAGGGTTACGTCAGCAAGGAGCATATCCTCACAATCAATGCTCATCAAGTATTCTTTCAGGCACTTGTTCTTGAACTTGGCAAGTTTGATGGAACCGTTTGATGCTGTGCCAGCACTCTTAACCTTGATTCGCTCCAGTTCCTCTGTTGCCATTTCCATCAGTGTGCGTATCGGCTGGATGGTGCCGTTGAGGTGACTTTTCAGCAGTTCTGCACTGACAACACCCTGTTCGTTGAGGAGCCTTTGGTATGTCTGTCCTGCTTTCTTGATGAACTCACGAAGGGCATTGGCATCTTTTGTAGGGGATATGATTTCACCCTGTTTGGCATCCCATAGTTCGGGACGGCAACAGAAATCAGTCGTCATGACGGTCTTCTTGCCGTCAATGGTGATTCTAAGCAGGATGACTGTTGTTCCGTCTGCCCTTGTCTTTGCCCTGTTGATATAGAGCATCAGTCTGAATGTACTTCTGTTCATAATTGCTGTTATTTATTGTCTTTGCTTGTTTACGATTGCTTTGCTGTTTGCATTGAGCACCAGTACAAAGTCCTTGGTTGCCTCGATGAACTTGTCGGCTTCCTCAAAAAGCTTGTCTTGTGTTACCATTGCATAGACTTGCGTCATTCTCACATTTGTGTGTCCAAGCATCTTGCTGATGACATCTATCGGCACGTCGTTGAACAGTGTAAGGATAGAGGCGTAGTAGTGCCTTCACATGTGGTGGCTGATTGGCTGTGTGCAGCCTGCCATTTCTGCTATCTTCTTCAAGTTCTTCAATAGGAAGGCATAGTTCTGGCGGGGCATCAGCGTTGACAGACCTGCATCTTTATACTTATCAAACAGTTCAATGGCTTCTGGTATCAGTTTCACAACAGCCTGCACTCCTGTCTTCTTGCGCTTGTATTTCAGCCACAGGCTCCCTTGCTCATCGTATTACAGGTTATCTTGTGTGACTGATACGGCATCAATATAAGCCATACCTGTGTAGCAGGCTATCAGCAACAAGTCACGTGCAATAATGAGTGAAGGCTTATCTGATGGGATTTGCAGGCTGACTATCCGTTGGAAGTTCTCTGGTGTAATGGTTCGTGGCGACCTCTTCGGTATGGTCGGTTCCTTGTAACGTGCAAAAAGGTACTTGTCTGTCAGTCCGTCTTTATAAGCCCTGTGGCAAGCCTGCTTCAGATAGGTGAAATACTTGTGTGCTGTCGTTGCCTTTTTGCCTTGCCTGCCGATCAGGAAATGCTCGTAGTCACTGATGAACTGATTAGTTATCTGCCCAAAGGCCAGGTCGCATACGCCATAGATTGCAGATATGAAGTCTGCAAGCGAGTCCTTTACTTGTCTGATACAGGTATAGGTGGCTGGTGTCCTGTCTATGCCTACACGGTTCTTCGTTTCTTCCAACAGGATATCGAAAACATGAAGGAGCGTTACCTGTCCGTTGACGCTGCCCTGCATTATCTCCTTGACCGTAGTCGCCGTGAAGTCCACATTACGCTTGATGAGGTTTTCCACTGCGGAATTGATAGATAGCAGAATGCGCTCGATCTTGACATTCGTCTCTACCGCTTCCTTGCTCTTTCCCTCCAGTCTGCCTGAACGAGAGTTCCATAACTTGGGGTTACACGACAGCTTGCAGGAGAACTGCGCCATCGAGCTGTTGAGGGTGATGCGTCCCATGATGGGAGCCTTGCCCTGTTTGTCCAAACTGCTCTTTTTGAGGTAGAGCAACACCTTAAATTTGTTTACTTTCATACGCTTCTGAGTTTGGGGGTGCAAAGTTATACAATCTCAGAGCGTCCTCTGTTATGCAAAATATGCCAGAATATGTGTGTTTTTCCGAGTCGTTGGAAATCTCGTACAGACTTCCATGTTTTCACCAAGTGTTACCAGTTACCAAACGCAGTAACCGAGGTAACATTTAGGTAACGGAACAGGCTCAACATTCTTTCCAATCCAAAAGAATCTCAAAAGCGCAGATAAACGCAAACCAACGCAATATCAGCGATTTACGCTATCTTGCACGTAATAACATCATCGTTCCCTACAGTCTTGATACTCACAAAAATAGTACGGCGCCGTAATGCCTTTGGCATATTTCAGTTCTTCAACAAGGCGAGTGAGTGAGATTAAACCGCCTTCGTATCGGCGTAGTTGATAGGTAACACCATCGTCGGCTATCGGGCCATAGACGATGTCATAATCATGAACGGGATGATGTCCGTCTTTATTACGGTTGGCCAAGACGAATTGTGCCCATTCTTCACAATAGTCCGCGAAGGAGAGTACTTTCAGCGACTTGGACGACATCAGTGTCTCGTCGAAGAGAAATTCACTGACAACGGCCGTACCTTCTTGGGTCTGACTAACTTTTTGGGCAGCCATGTCCTCTGCCTGTGCTTTGTCGGCAGAAAGATAGAAATCTCGCCCAAAGTCTTTGTAGGGCTTTGAGTGCAACAGGTCTGGCACTACAACACGTTGGTTGGAGCCGTGGTAGAGTCTGATCATTTCAATTCCCCTCCATGATTGATGCAGACTTGAGCCAATGCTTCGACGGCATCGGGAAAAGTCTGGGTGTGAAGAACATTGTAGTGACGCTGAAGATGTTCAAGCCCTTTGAAGCGTTTGAGATAGGCGTATGCCTGACGCTGCCTGATGCGAAAATGGTTGGCAAACTCACTGATGAGTGCCACGGTATAGCCGATGGTGTTTCTGTCTTCTCTGGACATGAGGTTCTTGTTTATGTTGCAAAGGTAAAGAATTATTCGTAAACAGGCTAATTTTCAGAGGAAAAAGTGTGAAAGGGAAGATTCAGTCCCTACAGCCGGAACACACCCAGTATTTTATCCATCACCCAGTTGGCGGTGGTGGCGGAGAGGTTGTCACAGTCGCAGGTAGCACGGCCTTGCAGATGCTGGACGACGAGGCGGATGAGTGGTTCCTGCACGTGTGGAGGATTGGGAACTGAAAACTCCTCGTGACCTGCCTGGGTGTCGAGCGTGATGGGTTTGTAGTCGAAGACGGAGAAAGCGACGGTGCCGTTCTGACCGACGATGGAGATGCGGTCGGTGCGTGCCGATTCGTGAGCGACAAAACACCAGGAGGCTGAACCCGTCAGCCCGCTGTCGAAGCGGAAACAGGCATTGATGGTGTCCTCCACGCGGTAGAGTCCTGCCATGTTGGAGCAGAATCCTTCGGCTTCGATGATGTTCGAGCCGAGGATGTGCTGCATGAGGTCAATCTGATGGGGAGCCAGGTCGTAGAAGTAGCCACCGCGTCCTGCAATGTCGGGCTGCAGTCGCCACGGCAGGTTCTGGCTGTTGTAGTCGAGTTCGCGCGGAGGCACGCTGAACTGTATCTGGACGGTGAGCAGTTTGCCTAAGACGCCGCTGTCCACAATCTCCTTGACACGCTGGAAATAGGGCAGGTGGCGGCGGTAGTATGCCACGAAACAGGGTACGCCGGTCGATTGTGCGATGCGGTTGATGCGCAGGCAGTCTTCGTAGTTGGCCGCCATCGGCTTTTCCACATAGACGGGTTTGCCGGCGTGCATGGCCATAAGGGCAAAGGTGGCGTGTGAGGAAGGTGGGGTGGCGATATAGACGGCATTGACGTGCGGGTCGCTGACGAGTTGCTGTGCATCGGCATAGTAGCGGCTGATGCCGTGGCGTTCGGCATACGATCGTGCCTTGTCCTTGTTGCGGCTCATCACAGCGACTACTTCCGAGCCCTCGACCAGCGAGAAGGCCGGTCCGCTCTTCTTCTCGGTCACCTCTCCGCAACCGATAAATCCCCAGCGTACAGTCTCAAGTGGCTTCATAATCCTATTAAATAACCTTAAATCGTTGCAAAAGTACGGAAAAACCGCTACTTTTGCAAAAAAATTAACGATTATGGACAAAGAGAATGTAGAGAAATCGAAATTGTACCAGTATAGAGGCGTTCAGAAGTGCCTGTCGGAGGGCATCAGTTTTCTGACGAATCACTTTCTGCGCTTCGTGCGCCTGACGCTGCCAGTGAGTCTTCCGTTTGCGCTCGTTGTGGCGGCATTGATTTATCTTGCCTGCGACGTGACGGTAGTGACAGACGGCACGGTGCTGACCGCTGTGGCTGGTGGGCTGTCGGGATTGTGTGTCGTGCTGACGGTGTTTTACGTTGCGCTGATTTACAGGCTACTGCAACTGAATGACGAGGGTTACGACATGAATCGCCTGACGTTCCGCCGTCTTTATACGCAGGCACTCTGGCCGCTGTTTTTTAAGGCATTGGGCGTCACGCTGCTGATTACGCTGATTGAGGCTGTTTTCTGCTATGCTTTCCAATATATATGGCAGTTGACGCCCGACGACGAACTGATTTCGTTTGCGTCGATAGTTGTCGGGCTTGTGGTTTTGTCGCTGGTGGCTTTGGCCGTGCTCACGCCTTTGACACTCTGCACGCCTGGTGCGTTGCTGGGACAGGAAGGCTTTTTCCGTGACATCAGCACGGCTTATCGCTGGGGTTGGCGGCGTTGGGGTAAGGTCTTCTCACTGAATCTGCTGGTCGGACTCATTGTGTGGATCGTCAGCACCTTGCTCTTCTCTCCCGCCATTGTGGTCGGACTGATGCAGCGCAATGCAACCATGAGCATGATGCAGGGCGATGCGGTCGATTTGCCTGGAGGCTTTGGCTTCTGGGTGGCTGTGATACTGTTTGTGTCTGCCTTCATTTACACGTTGTTGCTGTGGCTGCAGCATGTGCCGGTTGCCTACCAGTATGCCTCTGCCAAAGTGAGTGACGAGGAGGAGCATGGACAGAAGAAACCGATGATTTAATTAAAAACATGCGTAAGAAAAAGCCGCTCCCGTTGTTGGAGAACATAGAAATCACAGCCGTCGCCGCCGAAGGAAAGGCATTGGCGAGGGTGGACGAGCGCGTGGTGTTTGTGCCGTATGTCGTGCCTGGCGACGTGGTCGATTTACAGGTGACTCGCAAGAAAAACAGTTACATGGAAGCCACGGCTGTCAGGTTCCACAAGTATTCGCAACTGCGTACCGATCCGTTCTGCCGCCACTTTGGCGTGTGTGGCGGTTGCAAGTGGCAATGCCTGCGCTACGAGGAACAGTTGCGTTCCAAGCAGCAGCAAGTGGTCGATGCCCTGCAGCGCATCGGCAAGATAGAGTTGCCGGAGATTTCGCCTATCCTCGGTAGCAAACATACGCGCGAGTACCGCAACAAACTCGAGTTCGGCTTCTCCAACCGTCGTTGGCTCACTGCCGAGGAGGTAAAGGCCGACACACAGTTTGACGTGCGCGATGCCCTGGGCTTTCACATCACGGGTGCCTTCGACAAGATTCTCGACATCGACGAGTGTCACCTCATGGACGACGTGCAGAACCGCATTCGCAACGACATTCGCCAGTACGCCCTTGAGCACGGCCTGACCTTCTACGACCTGCGACTCAATCAGGGTCTGCTGCGCTCACTGATGGTGCGCAACTCCAATACGGGCGAACTGATGCTGCTGGTCCAGTTCCGCATCGAAACGCCAGAGGAGAAGGAACAGGCGATGGGACTCATGCAGCACATCGCCGACGCGTTCCCTGAAATCACATCGTTGCTCTACGTCGATAACCACAAGTGTAACGACACGTTTGGCGACCAGGAGGTCATCGTCTTCAAGGGTGAGGACCACATCTTCGAACGGATGGAGGACTTGCGATTCAAGGTAGGACCGAAGTCGTTCTACCAGACCAACACCGAGCAGGCCTACGAACTCTACAAGGTAGCACGCTCGTTTGCCCAACTCACGGGCGACGAACTGGTCTATGACCTCTACACCGGCACAGGCACCATCGCCAACTTTGTGGCCCGTCAGGCACGTCAAGTCATTGGCATCGAGTATGTGCCCGAAGCCATTGAGGATGCCAAGGTCAATTCCGACCTTAACGGCATCACCAACACACTCTTCTACGCAGGCGACATGAAGGACATCCTGACCGACTCCTTCATCGCCCAGCACGGACGCCCCGACGTCATCATCACCGACCCGCCACGTGCCGGTATGCACGCCGACGTCGTCCAGACCATCCTCCACGCTGCACCCCGACGCATCGTCTATGTCAGTTGCAACCCTGCCACACAGGCCCGCGACTTGGCGCTGCTGGATGCCGACTACCGCGTCGCGAAAGTGCAACCCGTCGATATGTTCCCGCATACGCAGCACGTCGAGAATGTCGTCCTGCTCGAGCGTCGATAAACGTATGTCTGGCATGATACGCCAAGTGCTTGGAAAAAACACGCCAAGTGCTTAGCGTTCTCACGCCAAGTGCTTAGCGTTCAATCTCCAAGCACTTAACCTTGATTTTTGACAACCCTATCATTCCCGAAAATGAGCAGAAATAACAAACAGGCTTCGCAGGACTATTACAACCGCAAACAGGCCAACCATTACACCGACTATCATGTGCGCCAGCCGCAGGAACTGATGGACTTCCTCATGGCTGTCGTGACCAGCGGCAACCGCACCCGTGCCAAGCAGTTGCTGACGCAGCGCATGGTCTATGTCGATAAAGTCATTACCACGCAGTACAACACTCCGTTGCGTGACGGACAACTCGTCCAGATTGCCAAGAGCGGCCATCTGCACACTCTGAACAATCCCTTCGTCCACATCGTCTATGAGGATGCCTTCCTCATCGTTATCGATAAAGCCCCAGGCATCCTCACCAATGCACCGCTCGAAGGACGTGAGAACAACGTCAAGCGCATCCTCGACGAATACCTCAAGCGCGGCAACAAGCCCGTCCGCTCACATACCGTCCACCGTCTCGACCGCTACACTTCGGGCCTCATGGTCTTTGCCAAACGCCGTGATGTGCAGGAGATTTTCATGGAGCATTGGCAGGAAATCGTCACCGACCGCCGCTATGAGGCTGTGGTCGAGGGACGTATGGAACGCGACACAGGCACCGTTCGTTCTTGGCTCTACGACGACAAACGCTTTATGACGCATTCTTCGCCTACGGAAACCGAGGAAGGTCGCCTTGCCATCACGCATTATCACACGCTTCAGCGCAGCGATAACTGCTCCCTCGTCGAGTTCAAACTCGAGACTGGCCGCAAGAACCAAATCCGCGTCCACATGCAGGACCTCCACCATCCTGTTGTCGGCGACCTCAAGTACGGCGCCCAGACCGACCCCATCGGCCGTGTCTGCCTCCATGCCTACCGCCTCGCCTTCATCCACCCCATCACCCACGAACAACTCCAGTTCGACTCGCCTGTGCCTGTGGAGTTTGGAAAGTTGATGAAATCTGTTTAGTTTTTGTTTTATAACGCTTGATTGTTTACGGTTAATTTCGTAATTTTGCAACAATAATAATCACAAACATATATAATATGAAGAAAGAAGATATTCTTGCTTTGTTCAAGAGTTATGAAGATGCGGCTTGCAAGATAGATGAGACCGAATGCTGGAGTGCAAGAGATTTGCAGAAACTATTTGGGTATAGTCTATGGCAAAACTTCTGCAATGTGATTGATAGGGCGAAAGAAGCCTGTATTAACGTTGGGCAACCTATTTCTGATCATTTTATTGACGTCAATAAGATGATAGTGGCAGGAAAGGGTGCCCAGCGTGAAGTCGATGACATCATGCTCACTCGTTATGCTTGCTATCTGGTTGCACAGAATGGCGACCCCCGCAAGCCACAGATAGCTTTTGCACAGACCTATTTTGCTGTTCAGACTCGTCGTGCAGAGTTGATTGAGCAGCGATTGCTGGAGGTTGAACGTGTCAAGGCTCGTGCAAAACTGCAAGAGACAGAGAAGAAACTTTCGGGCATTTTGTACGAACGTGGTGTGAATGACCAGACTTTTGCCGTCATTCGTTCGAAAGGCGACCAAGCCCTCTTCCGTCTTAGCACCAACATGATGAAGCGGCGTATGGGGATGCCGCAGACTCGTCCGCTGGCGGACTTCCTTCCTACTATCAGCATCAAGGCCAAAGACTTTGCCGCTGAGATGACCAGTGTAAATGTGCAAACGAAAGATTTACATGGCGAGGCTTCCATCACTCGCGAACATGTGGACAACAACGCCGCTGTGCGTAAAATGCTCACTGAGCGCGGTATCATTCCAGAGAATCTTCCGCCAGCAGAGGATGTCAAGAAAGTTGAACGCCGACTTGCCAGCGAGGAAAAGAAGATGCTGAAGGGAAAGAAGAAGTAAGTTTTATTTCAAAAAATCGTATTCAATCAATGTTGGAACGATTTCTTTCAAATAATAAGTCTTTATGAGTTTGGACAGTGTGTTAATATCTCCATGTAAGTCTTTATACTCGTATATCTTTTTGTTTTTTCTGTTCTTTCGTACTACATAGAATGTGTCAAGTTCATCTTTTATCTGAAAGAGTCCATAATTTACGTTTGGATGATAATTTTTTGTGGTTTTTGCAGCATTTATAATCTTTTCCCATAAGCTAAGAAGGTTTTTCTCATCCTCATCCATCACCATTGTCTTTAACGTCTCACTCGCAAGGGTTTCGCCATTTGATGTGTCAAGGCAGAGCTGGTTTTTATACGCTCTTCCGTCACTTCCTGTAAATTCTCTTATATGATTCTGTGGTTCGAGGACTACGAACAACAGGCATTTCAAAAGATATTCGTTTAGTTTTCCTGCTTTTAGGTCGTGGTAAAATCTTTCACTACCATCGCCAGACTTCATTATGCGGCCACGGTTAGTCCACTCTCTGTTGTATTTGTAGAAACGAGTTGCAGCAAACATTGGCATCTTCTCTAAGAAATTATCTTTGAATAAGTAGAACCCATGCCCATCATAACGACCTGCAACGAGTAGCGAGGAATCTAAATCGGGATTGTCAAAGCCAGAACTGTGAGCCACCATATATCCGATGACATTCGGATGTGTCAGTGGCTTATTCGTTATATTGCCAGTCTTCTCTTTTCCGTTGAGACCGCAGAGTATTCCTACCTTATGTTCGTCGTCCATCTTACGCTTATCATAATATACTTCGCTATAGGTTTTATGAAGTTTTCTTACAGCCAACATTCCACAATCAACAAAATCTCTTTTTATCTCGCCGTCAACATTTTTTTCCAAAATGTCTAAAGCATGTATTGAGAACTCATCGAGTTCAGGTTGGTCTTCATTAGTCCAGTATGCGACCATGATGGTTGCTCCGATATTAGTATGGAAGTGACGGCGGTTAAAGGCAAAGCCTCTGACGAAACGTTTGGCAATAAGCCCTTGTGCTTTCCAGTACTTTACGGGTGAATAGACTATCAGGCTGTCAGTCGGTTGTCGGAGATAATAGTGGAATGCCGACCATATGAAAGCGTTGCCCATATCATTGAGCCCCTTTCCCTTTACATGTTTCTTCATCTCTTGAGCCACATAGCTTTTCTTCCATTCCGACGATTTCTTGCCATGTCCTTTCCTTTGATGTTCCGCAGATGTTGATTCTGTATACGGCGGATTTTCAAATACGATAATAGTACACTTTTCATCATTCACATACTTCATGATTATTTCATTCTCAACGTAGTCCTTTTCCAAAGCATTTGCACCTCTAACCATCCCGCCGATGAAGGTATTGTTAGATTCTATGGGAGGAATAATACTTCTTACTTTATCGCTAAAGTTCTCCATGAGCACTTTGTATTCATAGTATTCGTAAGTTGACACTATCACATGGCTCAGTTCTTCATTCGTCATAAACTGCTCTAAGTTTCCTGTTCCTGCACATCTGTCAAGTATGATAAAGTCATTTCCTTCAGGCACATTACTGATTGCTTCCCTAACAAGTTCCAATGATTTCTTTGCATACATAGGGTCTGTATAGAAAGCCCCGAGGTCTTTCTTGTGCAAGTCGTCATTCAACTTGTCCATCAAATACCGAAATTTTCTATTGCTTTTCCCTTCATAGGGATAGATGAAATCACGGAGTTTTGTGGGTTTTCTAATTTCACCAACAATCCTTGTTTTTCCCGTCTCGTCTCCCAAAAATTCGGCCTTCGTAGCATTCTTGTTCTCATCGTAAAATCGGTTAGCCCAACCTACGATACAATTCTCGTCGATATGGATTTTTATAAATACGTTAGAACGTAGCAGTTGTATAAGTCTGTCTTGTCCTTGCATCGTTGAATAATCAATCTGCTCAATACATTGTTTCGCAGAAAAACAGCCGTTTCCTTTCGATGCTGCACCGATATAGACGGTTTCAATATCACTCAAATAGTCGTTTGCATGATAAAGATAGGCTCTTTCTTCATTAGCCGATAGTAGGATGATATTGGCTGGTACGGGCTTTCCCTTGATTCGTCTAACAGAAAGATACTTGATGGATTGAAACAAAACTTCATTTAGATTGTTAATGACAAGTTTGAACTCAAGGATGTTGCCATTGATTACTCCATCATTGTAATCGTTCTGAACATCATCAATCTTCAAACTTTGATCAACCATGGGAAGATACTCCTCTAAGAATTTGACTTGTGCCGTCAACTCGTTCTCATAATGCTGATAAATTCTGTTCTCGCTCATGTCGATTGATAGATTTTAGTTTTACTTTAGAACATCTGACTATCAATCGCTTTTGCGCATAAAGAAAGCGTGATGCTTCTTATGCGTTAAGCCGGGGTATGCGTAGGAATCGGAACCCCTCCCTGCAATATAAGAATGCATCACGCCAATAGGCGCAAATGCATTGCTATATATGCAGGGAAAGGGTTTGCCAATACCGTGACAACCACAACCTCTATTACTTCTGAGCGTTTCTTATTCCAAATTGTTTCCTACGCATTTTGGCTTAACGCGAAATAATAGCAAATGCTTCTTTGGTTCGGATTTCTCTCCGACCGATGGCAAAAGTACAAAAAATCCGTGGATTGACGAAAAATGTCTAAGAAAAAATATACTTCTGGGGAATTTCTTTCAGAATAATTGTATAAATGATGAATGAAAAGTTTACAATAGCTGTTATATATAATAAAGCATTAAAGTAAAGAGCTTGGACCTTCTTTTTAGAATGGACCAAAATAATCTGCATTTCTCTTTTCTCTTTTACAGATTATTTGTAACTTTGTAGCGGAAAACGAGAATTCCTTCTTCACATTTCTTCTCAATTATTGGAGCAGCGAGTGTCAATATGCTTGCATGATTGGCCGAGTCGTGACAATAATCTTTATTGAAAAATGAGTGAACCAAGAGCCTTTAAGGTTTTTTCAGGCACGAAGTCGCGGTATTTGGCCGAGCGCATTTGCCAGCAACTCGGATGCCCGCTGGGCAACATGATTATCACGCACTTCGCCGACGGCGAGTTTGCCGTAAGTTTTGAGGAGTCCATCCGTGGCAAGGACGTGTTCCTCGTTCAATCAACCTTCCCCAACAGTGACAACTTGATGGAATTGCTGCTCATGATTGACGCAGCCAAACGTGCATCGGCACGCAGCATCGTGGCTGTGTGCCCTTATTTTGGCTGGGCACGACAGGACCGCAAGGACAAGCCGCGTGTGAGCATCGGTGCAAAACTCGTGGCCGACATGTTGGGTGTGGCAGGCATCAACCGTCTGATTACGATGGACCTGCACGCCGACCAGATTCAGGGTTTTTTCGATGTGCCGGTTGATCATCTCTACGGTTCGCTGGTGCTCATCGAGTATATCCGCTCGCTGGAGTTGTCCGACTTGGTAATTGCTACTCCCGACGTCGGCGGCTCAAAGCGTGCTGCGCTTTATTCGAAGCGTCTCGGTGTGCCTCTCGTGCTGTGCAACAAGGTGAGAGAACGTGCTAACGTGGTTAGCAGCATCCAGATTATCGGTGATGTAACGGGCAAGAATGTTGTGCTGGTCGATGACATCGTCGATACGGCTGGCACGATGGTGAAGGCTGCCGACGAGATGATTAAGGCGGGTGCGAAGAGCGTGCGTGCTGTGGCGAGCCACTGTGTGATGAGCGACCCTGCCAGCGACCGTGTGCAGCAGAGTTCGCTTGAAGAGATTGTCTTCACCGACTCGATTCCTTATTCGCAGAAATGCGCGAAGGTGAAGCAACTGAGTGTGGCCGAGATGTTTGCCCGTGCCATTCGCTGCGTAGAGGCAAACAGCAGCGTCAGCGAAGCGTTCGACTTTTAACACACAACAGAAGCCCCTCAAACCATCGTTTGAGGGGCTTCTGTTGTTCTCTGACTTTACTTCTTCTGCCAGATGTGTACGTTGTCGAAGGTGACGCCTCCGTGCGCATCGGTGTAGGTTGTCTGGTAGATGCCTGCACGGATGGGACCTGTGCCGAACAGACGTGATAGGTCGATGTCAGGTACCTGCATTTCCGTCCAGTTGCATCCGTCGCTGCTCGTACGGAATGTCAGCGTTTGGCCCGTGCGCTGAATCTGCATCCACGGGTCGAAGCGATAGCCTTTCTGGTTGGGGTATTGCGGACGTCCGCGACGGCTTACGACGGTGACCATGTTTCCGCAATTATAGAGGGGGAAGGCTCCGAGTTGGACGACGTTTTGTGTCTTTCCGTCGTCTGAGAGTCGTTGCAGCAGGATGCCGCCTTCGTTGTAGCCTGGTACGTTATGCGTCGCCAGTCCTGTCATGTCCTTCACATGGCATTCGATGACAAAGTCGCCCGTGACTTCAACGGTCTGCATGGGTACACGCGAATCCACCATGAATTGCAGGTTGCTGCCTTCACTTTCCAGCGTGATGGCACCGCTGTTGTTAAACAGGTCCACAAAGGCTTTCTTGTTGACTTTGACTACCTTCGACAGCACTGGCAATCTGCGACCGTAGATGTCATGCAGTTTCACATATACCTTTTCGCCTTTTTCGCCACGGACGCCCAGTACGGAGCGCACCATGCCGATGCCTTCGTTTTCGGCATTCACAATGGGCGCACTGTCGAGGCACGTAGAATCGCTGCCACAGCCGAACTGGTAGTCAATCAGGCCATTTGTCTTTTCGCTCTGCTCTGTCAGTACCACTTCAACGAGCGAAGGAGTGAGCGGTTCAAGGATGAACGACGCAGGGACGAGGTCGTCGGCAGGTCCCTTGAACAGGAGCGGTTGAGTGTATTTTAACACTCTTTCGTGGGTAAGCAAATCCCCTTCGCTGAGCGCCCAGTCATAGACGTGGAGCGAGTGGATGTAGCCGCTGAAGGGGTTCGTGCCGTTGGCAGCCTGACCGACGACGAGTTTCCCTTCGGGTCGTTGCATGAGGAAGATGTTCTTCTCGCTTACTTTTTTCCCGTCGCAGTAGATTCGCTCGTTGAAGCCGTCGAACGTGATGACCCACTTCTGCCAAACACCAGGGCGGACAGCATCGCGGCTTCCTGCATTCTCCATCGAGGCATTGTGGGCGACGAGACCTTCTGTGGGGTTGAGGCTGCTGCGCAGTTCGGTCGTGGCAAGGTCGGCACGACTGCTGTTCAGTTGCATGACGGTCTCCATGCCGTTGACTTCGGGATTGAGCACCCAAGCGGTGATGGTGTAAGGCGAGTTATACACGATTTGCGGAGCGTCGAACTCCATGCGTTCCTTGCCTGTGAAACGGAATGCCATCAGGCGGTCTTTGGGCACGACGATGACGCCCTGCACACGGTCACCCACTTTGTGGTTGTCGGCATCGATGCCGAAGGTCCAACCTTGAGCCGTGGGGAGCACATGCTCTGGCTGTTCGACATCTTTCTGGTGAATCCACGGATAGCCGCGTACGAGTGCCGCTTCGTCAATCTGTGGGTTGGGCAGCATGGCCTCGGGGTTGTTCTTCTTCGAGGCGTTGAACACCTTGACATTCCAGATGGCGGGGAAGTGGCCTGCTTTCTGTGTGTCTGTGATGGTGATGCGGATGTAGCGGGCTTTCACCTCCTTCTTGTCAATCATCGGCGAACCCTGCTGCGTGTTGTCGCGTCGGTCGGCAAAGACCGTCCATGTCGTTCCGTCGAGGCTCGTCTCGATGAGGTACTGATAGAAGAACGTGACATACTCAAACTGTGTCCATACTTGGTTGAATTTCATCGCCTTACCGAGGTCAATCTGCAGCCAGTCGTGTTCGTCCATGCTGCCACGTTTTCGGCTTGAGTGTGCACGCCACAGCGTACCGTTGTTGTCATCGACGGCATATTCGGGTTTGAACCAGTCGGAGTAGCAGGACGAGGCAGTCACGTCAGCGCCGAATGCGAGATTCTTGGGCACTTTGTCACCAATGGCTGGTTTTTTATGCGTCGGAGTAATCGGCAGGATATTGCCCTCAGCATCGAAGTCCATGCGGTCGATGCATATCTGTCGGTGGAAACCGTGAATCGAGTGCGGGTTGTTGTGACGGTGATAGACGATGTAGTATTGTCCGTCGTCCACCAATACACTGTGGTGACCAGGACCGTGAATTGTCCCGTCGGCATTGGTCTTGAGAATGCAGCCCTTGTAAGTGTAAGGCCCCATCGGTCCCTCGGTCGAGGTGGCATACTGCACGCGGTAGGTGTCGTCGTGGCACGAACCGCTGGAGTAGGTGAAATAATACACCCCGTTGCGCTTGAAGACATACGGAGCCTCGAAGAAATCGGTGATTTCTGTGTTCAGAATCAGTTTCTTATCCGTGAAACTCTTGCCGTCGGCAGCCAGTTTTGCCACACCGCACCCAAAGCCCTTGTAGATGCCCCAAGTGCCGAAATACAGATATTCGCTGCCGTCGTCGTCGCGGAAGAGGGCAGGGTCGAGCGTGATGGCATTGTGGACGAAGCGGTCGGGCACGAGTACTGCCTCGGGCGAACCCAGACGGTTGCGCCATGGACCGACAGGACTGCTGCTCTCGCCCACATACACCTGGCAGGGCGTGCAGTAATAGTAACGGAACGAGCCGTCAGGCTCTTGCACCACGTCGGGCGCCCATACCACCTCGGTCGTAGGCCAGTTGAGCAGCACGTTGCGCCAGTTTACCAAGTCCTTCGACATCCACACCTGTGGGGGGCCGTAGCCATTGCCCGTACCGTCGGTCGTAGCATAAATATAATAGGTGTCGCCAAACTTGCGGATGGTCGGGTCGGCAAAATAACCTGGCAGCAGCGGATTGCCTGCACCAGGGGTGTTCCACTGAGCATCGTCGGTTTGAGCAGATGCAACGGTCGTTGCAACCAGCATCAACATCAAGAATAAAGTTCTCATTAGAAAGACAGTTGATTAGTTAACCGCAAAGTTACGAATAAGTGAGTGGAAAAGCAAATAATATTTAGATTATTCCGAACGAGAGTAACTTCGATATAATATCAAAGTTACAAATTAGAAAGAGGATATCAAAAAAGAATGATAAAAAGTTGGCACTTTCATGTGGTTACTTAAGACAAAAAATGCACCGCAGTGCAACTTTATATGCACTGCGGTGCGTCTCTACGTACACTGCGGTGCAAATTCAGATGCACTGCGGTGCGTTTTTTTGCCCTCTTTAAGGCTTATTTCAATGGACTTTTAACGCCAGTAAATCGGCCACGACAAACGTGCTGCCACCGACGAAGATGAAGTCGTCGGGCGATGCATCGTGAAGGGCGGCACAATAGGCGTCGGCGACGGTCGGGTAGGCATGGCCTTGCAAATCATGTTCGGCAGCAAGGCGTTGCATGTCGCTGGAGGGTAGGGCACGGGCCACGGTTGCCTGACAGAAATAATAGGTGGCATCCTTCGGCAGGAGCGACAACACGCCGCTCACGTCCTTGTCGTTCACCATGCCGAGGACAACTCTCAAATTCTTTCTTGTTTTGAGTTGTTTTACGATATACTCAAAGCCTCCGACGTTGTGACCTGTGTCGCAAACAACCGTGGGGTGCTCGCGTAGCGTCTGCCAGCGACCCATGAGATGGGTGTTTTCTATGACATGGGAAAAGCCGTCGCGGATGTGCTTTTCCTTGACTTTTGGAAAAGATTTTTTCAGGAGTGGCAGGGTGTGGAGCAAGGTGTTGGTGTTCTTTTGCTGGCAAAAACCTTTGAGTTCGACTTCGAACGGAGACGATTCGGGTGTGTCTTCGGCGAAGATGATAGGAGCCTGAACTGCCTCTGCCTTTGCCTCAAACACAGGACGAGTTTCGGCGTTGTGTTCCCCGATGACGACGGGAACGTGGGGCTTGATGATACCTGCTTTTTCAGAGGCAATCTTTGCGAGCGTGTCGCCGAGTAGGGCAACATGATCGAAGGAGATATTCGTGATGACGCAAAACTCAGGTGAAATGATGTTGGTGCAGTCCAGACGTCCGCCCAGACCGACCTCGACGACAGCCACATCTACTTGCTGCTCAGCAAAATACTGAAACGCCAGAGCCGTCAAAACCTCAAAAAAAGAAGGATAGAGCGGTTCGAAAAACGCTCTCTCCTTCTTCACAAAATCAATGACACGCCGCTTCGAAATCATCTCGCCATTGACGCGGATACGTTCACGCATATCCACAAGATGGGGCGAGGTGTAGAGTCCGACGCGATAGCCAGCCTCCTGCAGGATGCTGGCCAGTGTGTGGCTTACGCTGCCTTTGCCGTTCGTACCCGCCACATGAATGGTCTTGTACTGGCGGTGAGGGTGACCAAAATGCTCGTCGAGGGCCAGCGTGTTCGCCAGCCCTTCCTTGTAGGCACCTGCACCCTTCTGCTGGAACAGCGGCGTCTGCTTGTACAAATACTGAACCGTTTCGGCGTAGGTCATTATTCGAAGTACGAACGGAACTTGTTGAAAATTTTCTTCTTGATGCTCTCCGACGGACGGAAACTATCGCTGTCGTCAAAGCGCTTCATCGCGTCTTTCTCATCACGTGATAGAGTCTCGGGCATATAGACGCTGATGTTGATGACTTCGTCGCCGCGCTGTCCGCGATTGTAGCCTTGAACCTCGGGTATGCCCTTGCCACGGAGACGGAGCACAGTACCTGGTTGTGTGCCAGGGGCTATGTTTATCTTCGCCTTGCCGTCGATGGTGGGTACTTCGAGCGAACAGCCGAGTACAGCCTGCGGAATCGTGAGTAGCAGATTATAGACGAGGTCATTGCCATCGCGCAGGAATGTGTCATCTTCCTTTTCCTTGATGATAATCTGCAGGTCGCCAGGCACGCCATTGTGTGGACCAGCACCGCCTTTACCGTCGAGGTTGAGCACCATTCCTTCGGCAAGACCAGCAGGGAAGTTCACCTCGATGATGCTTTCGCCAGGCTTGATGCCTTCGCCGTGACAATCGTGACACTTGTTCTTGATGACTGAGCCTTCGCCGTGGCATTCAGGGCAGACACTTTGGCTCTGCATCATGCCAAACACACTTTGATGGGTCTGAATGACCACACCGCTGCCACCACAGCGAGTGCAAGTTTCCACTTTGCCGTCCTCGCTGCCGCTGCCGTGACAATGGTCACAAACGACGTCGTTCTTAATCTTAAACTTCTTGGTGGTTCCGTTGACAATCTCCTCCAGGGTGAGTTCAACGCGCAGACGCTGGTCACGGCCTTTATACACAGGTTTTTGCCGACGTCCACGTCCTCCTCCAAAACCGCCGAAGCCGCCAAAGCCCATGCTTTCGAAAATGTCGCCGAAAGCCGAGAAAATGTCGTTAACGTCGGTAAATCCACCGCCTCCGCCGACACCGCTGACGGCATCGAAGCCGAACTGGTCGTATCGCTGGCGCTTCTGCGGGTCGTGCAGCACTTCGTAGGCTTCGGCAGCCTCCTTGAACTTTTCTTCCGCTTCCTTGTCGCCAGGGTTGCGGTCGGGATGATATTTGATGGCGAGGCGTTTGTATGCCTTCTTGATTTCGTTTTCACTGGCGTTTTTCTGAACGCCGAGCACTTCGTAATAGTCGCGTTTTGCCACGATTCTAATGAATAATTAACAATGAACAATGAACAATTTGAAAGGAAGTTATAGGGAACTCTGTAGGGACGACCCGCGGGGCGTCCCGATGGGTGTTAGTTCCCTTTTCGTCATGGACGCCCCACGGGTCGTCCCTACAGACTCCTCCATAACTTCCCTATAACTTCTAAAATATTACTCGGCCACAGCGACCTTGGCGTGACGAATTACTTTGTCGTTCAGTTTGTAGCCGGTCTGCACACAGTCGAGCACCTTGCCACGCATTTCGTCGGGCTGTCCTGGTACCATGGCGATGGCTTCGTGATAGTCGGTGTCGAAAGTTTGTCCGACCACATCCATCTTCTCCAAGCCTTCCTGCTTCAGCAACTTGAGGAATTTCTCGATGATGAGTTGCACGCCTTCCTTGACCGCAGCCACATCCTCCATCTTGTCCATCGTTTCGTGAGCACGCTCGAAGTCGTCGAGGATGGGGAGAATGGCTGTCGCCATGCGTTCGCCGCCAGTCTTGATGAGGTCGGCCTTCTCCTTGATGACACGCTTACGGTAGTTGTCGAACTCGGCTGCCTGGCGCAGGTACTTGTCTTTCAACTCTGCGATTTCATTCTCAGCCTTAGCAAGTTGTGCCTCGGGCGAATGGTCTTCTTCTTTTTCAGCCTGCGCCTCTTCGGAGGTCTCAGCCGTTTCCTCGTTCACCTCCTCGTCTGCTGGTGTTTCCAGACGTTCATCTTCTTCTATGTCTATAGTCTTCATAATGATAGAGTTTAATGTCAAATGTTGTATGTCAAACTATGTGCCATGCGTTTTTACCCACAGAAAATGGTGACAGAGTGACACATTCTCTGCCAAATGATGTTCATACTTCTCCTTTTGCTTGCCCCACAAAATAGAGCGAAATCAAGAGGAAGAATCCTACAACAGCAAGTCCTATCAGCGAGCGCCAGATGAATCCCCACCATCCAAGCTTTTTCCACGGTTTGCGGTTGATGATGTCGCATCCAGCCAGATGGAACAGCAAAACGTAGAAGAACAAGACGAGCAGACCGTAATCATAGACTTTGTCGATTTCTCCGCCCGAAAACCATTTCTGAACAATATCATAAACGCAAACGAAACTAATCGATCCGTACAGGCCTGCTAAGAATACCGCTATGGTGCGCCAAATCGAGCCCCACCAACCATATCCGAATAGTTGCTTGTAGGCCACCGTCAGCCATATAGGTTGCAATATGACAAGGAAAGGAATCATATCTGAGATAATGTTCAACATCATAATCAAAATGCACATGAGCACCTGGATGAAGAAGCCTTCCGGCAGACCATGGTGTGTATGCTTGGGAGCGATACGGAAGATAATCCATGTGGGCAGGATGAGGAATAAGCCCACGATGAGCATACCCCAGTCGTGATGTTCTTCACTCCAAGCCTCAAAGGAGAAGAACAGTTTCAGAGGGCTATTCTCAAGTTCAGCCGTCATTTCGATGGCTGGTTTTTCGGGCAGCAAATAGTTCTGCAGGAGCAGATAGAACAGTCCGAAGATGAACATCATCTTTACCGGCGGAAAACTGACTTGCCGTTTGCCGCTGATGTAGTCGCTGATAAAGTAGCCTGGGCGCCACAGCAGTTGCCACAGCGAATAGAGCATCGAACGACCGCCGATGCCCCATACGTTCAGAAACTCCTGCCAAATGCTCTTCCATGTGATACGCCCCACATTGTGTTTCTGTCCGCAATAGGGGCAGTAAGTGCCTATATAGTCATGCTCGCAGTTCGCACATTGGCGCGTTTCGGTCTCATCAAAAGAATACTCGAATGGGTCAAGTTGCCATGCCTTATAGCGTGTCCGCCATTCTTTCAGTTTTATCTTCAAGTTCATTGTTTTCTTAGGCGTCCGTATCCGAGAGGTCGTCGATGGTAAAGCCTTTTGGTAGAGGTCGGCAGTTGTAGCAGGAGGCCATCGTCTCGCCGTAGGCTCCGGCAGAGCGGATGGCAATCAGGTCGCCGCGACGGGTGACTGGGAGTACAATGTCTTCGGCAAATACGTCAGTCGATTCGCAGATGGGCCCCACGACGTCATAGACGGCGGTGTCGGTGGCTGGGAAGAGCCAGTCGGTCAGGCGCAGGTTCTGCGTCGCGGTGATGTTCTCAATCTTGTGACGGGCACCGTAGAGGGCAGGGCGAATCAGTTCGGTCATGCCTGCATCGACGATGACAAACTTCTGTTCATGCCCTTCCTTCACGTACAGCACACGGGTGATGAGGCTGCCGCACTGGGCGACGATGGCACGTCCTGGCTCGCAGTGCAACTCCTGTCCAGGCCGCAACTTCAGGTGCTCTGCCCATACGGCAAAGTAGTCGTGGAAGTTCGGTACAGGGTTGTTGTTGGGATCATCGTAATCAACACCAAGTCCGCCGCCAATGTTGATGATGCGAAGTTTGATGCCCTGCTGCTCGAGACGATCTTGCAGTTCGTTCGTTCGGTGGGCCAGCGCGATGAAATCCTCCATTTCGAGAATCTGGCTGCCTATGTGGAGGTGAAGTCCAAGGAATTCAATATTGGGAAGTAAGGCACAGAGTCCGATGACGTACTCCATGTCCTCCATCGCGATGCCGAACTTGTCCTCGGCACGGCCTGTGGTGATGTGGCTGTGGGTGTGTGCCCCGACATCGGGATTGATGCGCAGGCAGACGGGTGCCACTTTCCCGCATTCGACGGCAATCTGACTGATGACTTCGAGTTCTTCTTTGCTCTCGACGTTGAAGCAGAAGATTCCTGCCTCGAGTGCGAGACGGATTTCCCAGTCGGCCTTGCCGACACCGGCAAAGACAATCTTGGCTGGGTCGAAACCCGCGTCGAGAACGGTTTGGATTTCACCACCGCTGACGCAGTCGATGCCCAGGCCAGCCTTAAGGATTTCGGCAAGCACGCAGGGATGGGCATTCGCCTTCACGGCATAGTGGACGTGGAGGTTGGGAATGCGTTTGACTTCGGTGTTGATTGCGTCGAGCGTCGTGCGCAGCAGGGCTGTGTCGTAGAGATAGAAGGGTGTGGTAGCACCGTGGATGTTGTTGATGTTCATGTGTCTTAAAACAGTTTTTCGCTGAGAGCATTCAAAGCGCGCCTCTTGTCTTTGGCCGAGACGAGGAATGAGATGTTGTGGTTGGAGCCGCCGTAACTGATCATGCGCACGGGGATGTCGTGCAGGGCGTTGGCTACGTCGGACTCGAAACCGACGTTCTGCCAGTCGAGGTCGCCCACGACGCAGATGATGCACATGTCTGTGTCGATGCGCACAGTGCCGAACTTCTTCAGTTCGTTGACTATCTGTGTGAGGTTGGCAGTGTTGTCGATGCTGACCGACACGCCCACCTCCGACGTGCAGATCATGTCGATGCTCGTTTTGTAGTTCTCGAAAATTTCAAACACTTTGCGCAGGAAACCGTAGGCCAGCAGCATTCGGCTCGATGTGATGTTGATGGCGGTGATGTTATCCTTGGCGGCCACAGCCTTGATCTTCTGCTGCTCGGTCTCGTTGCTGATGATGGTGCCAGGAGCGTCAGGCTCCATTGTGTTGAGTAACTTCACGGGAATGCCGGCGAACTTGGCGGGCTGGATGCACGTCGGGTGCAGAATCTTCGCACCGAAATAGGCAAGTTCGGCTGCCTCTTCAAAATGCAGGTGGGCGACAGGCTTTGTCCCTTCGACGAATCGGGGGTCGTTGTTGTGCATTCCGTCGATGTCGGTCCATATCTGGATTTCCGATGCATCGACTGCCGCACCGAGCAACGAGGCTGTGTAGTCAGAACCGCCGCGCTGCAGGTTATCGACTTCGCCGTAGGCATTGCGGCAGATGAAGCCCTGTGTCACATAAATGTCCTTGTCGGGCTGCTGCTCCAGTTGCACACGCAGTTTTTCGCGGATGTATTCGAGGTCCGGCTCGCCGTTCTTGTCGGTACGCATGAATTCCAGTGCAGGAATGAGGCAGGCGTTGTAACCCTGTTCGACGAGGTAGTTGGCCACCATCGTCGTCGAGATGAGTTCGCCCTGTCCGACGATGATTTTCTCCTCGAACATCGTGAAGATGCCCTTCGTGAACGAGCGCAGGTAGTCGAACTCCTCCTTGATGAAGTTGAGCGTCTGCTGCTTCATGTCATCCGTCGTGTAGAGTTCATCGACGTGGCGGCGGTATTTGGCTTCCAGGGCGTTGATGGTCTCGTTTGCCCCTTCGGGATTCTTTTTGTAGAGGTAGTCGGAAATCTCGACCAGGGTGTTCGTGGTGCCCGACATCGCCGAGAGCACGACCAGATTCTGCTCGCCGTCCGAGATGAGTTTGACGACGTCTTTCATGCGCTGCGGAGTTCCTACGGAAGTACCGCCAAATTTCATTACTTTCATATCAGTGTCGTTTAATTTTTGGTCTATATTGTGTATGGCTCCAAGTGCTTGGAAAATTAACGCCAAGTGCTTAGCGTCGTCACGCCAAGTGCTTAGCGTCATTACGCCAAGTGCTTAGCGGGGTAAAAAAAGTTACTCGCTGGCATCGTCGGGGTCCAGTGCGTCGTAGTCGTCTTCGTCGCCCTGCTGAGCCACGAGTTCGGTGGTCATTTCCGTCAGGTGGTGGTCCTTGCACTGGAAGACGCGACCTGGGAACATGTCGAGCAGGTGGAGGTTGTGTGTAATCATCACCACGGCAGAGCCTTGTTCACAGACCTTGTGGAGCAGTTCAGTGATGTTGCGGCTGGTCTCGGCGTCGAGGTTGCCCGTCGGCTCGTCGGCGAGGATGAGTTCGGGGCGGTTCAGGATGGCGCGGGCGATGGCGACGCGCTGCTGTTCGCCGCCACTGAGTTCGTTGGGATACTTGTATCCCTTGGTGCTCATGCCGACGAGGTCGAGCACTTCCTGTATGCGCTGGGTGATTTCGACGTTGTTTTTCCAGCCCGTGGCACGGAGGACGAAGCGCAGGTTGGCTTCGACGCTTCGGTCGGTGAGCAGTTGGAAGTCCTGAAAGATGACACCGAGTTTGCGGCGCAACTGCGGCAGGTGCTTCTGCTTCAGGTGCAGCATGTCGAAGCCCATGACGTTGGCCTCGCCCTCGCGTAGCGGCAGTTCGCCGTAGAGGGTCTTCAGCAGCGAACTCTTGCCGCTGCCTACCTTGCCGATGAGATAGACGAACTCGCCTTTCTCGACTTGGAAACGCACGTTGCTCAGCACTTCCTGCGCTTCCTGATAGACATTGACGGAAGAATAGTTGATGAGCGTCATTGTATTAGTGTTTGTGCCACGTCGGGTCGTGGCGTTCTTGGAGTTCGCGTGCCAGGTCCTCGATGCTCAGCCCCTTCGACGTGAGGAGCACAATGAGATGATACAGCATGTCGGAGGCCTCGTAAATCAGTCGTTCGTCGTTACCGGCGACGGCCTCGATGACGGCTTCCAAAGCCTCTTCGCCCACCTTCTGCGCCATGCGGTGACAGCCGTCGCGGAACAGGCTCGTCGTATAGGAACCTTCGGGCATCTCCTCGCGGCGACGTTCGATGAAGCGTTGGAGTTCGACGAGGAACTGTACAGGGTTGTCGTTCTTCTCGTTCCAGCAGGTGTCGGCACCTGTATGGCAGACGGGACCCGCAGGAATCGCCTTGATGAGCAGCGTGTCCTGGTCGCAGTCGTTGAGGATTTCACAGACTTTCAGCGTGTTGCCGCTGGTTTCGCCCTTTGTCCACAGTGTCTGGCGCGTGCGGCTGTAGAAGGTGACAAGGCCCGTTTCCACAGTCTTCGTGTAGGCTTCTTCGTTCATGAAGCCCAGCATCAGCACCTTCAAGGTACGTGCATCCTGCACGATGGCAGGCACGAGACCGTTCATTTTTTGAAAATCAATCATGTTATAGTCGTATGCTAATTCCGTTTTTATGGAGATATTGCTTCAGTTCGGGAATGGGAATTTCGCCGAAGTGGAAGACGCTGGCTGCAAGGGCAGCATCGGCATGGCCTTGGGTGAAGACGTCGAGAAAATGCTCTTTCGTGCCCGCACCTCCAGAGGCGATGACGGGAATGCTGAGCGTGTCACTGAGCCGTCTGAGGGCCTCGTTCGCAAAGCCTTGCTTCACTCCGTCGTGGTTCATCGACGTGAAGAGAATTTCACCGGCGCCGCGGTCGTTTGCCTCTTTGGTCCAGTCGAACAAGTCGCGTTCCGTCGGGATGCGTCCTCCGTTGAGGTAGCAGCGCCAGGCCCCATCGCCTTCATCCTTCGCATCGACCGCCACTACACACACTTGCGAGCCGAAGTGACTAGCGATTTCGTCAATGAGTTCAGGACGGCGCAGTGCTGCGCTGTTGATGCTTACCTTGTCGGCACCTGCATTGAGCAGTCGCTCCACGTCCGATAGTTCGTTGATGCCGCCGCCCACCGTGAAGGGGATGTTGATCTCGCGTGCAATGCGTTCGACGAGTGCGGTGAACGTCTTACGTCCCTCATGGCTCGCCGTGATGTCGAGATAGACCAGTTCGTCGGCACCTTGCTCGCTGTACGCCTTGCCTAGTTCCACGGGGTCGCCGGCTTCGCGCAGGTTGACGAAGTTCGTGCCTTTTACGGTTGTGCCGTCCTTGATGTCGAGGCAGGGAATTATTCGTTTTGCAAGTGCCATAACTGTTCGATGTTTAACTTTCCAGTATAGAAGGCCTTTCCAAAGACAACGGCGGGGATGCCTGCGTGGTGCAGGGCTTCGATGTCGGCATTGGAGGAGACCCCTCCGCTGGCAATGAGGTTGAGTTGTGGGAACGTCTGCATCACGGAACGGTAGAGTTCGGCGGCTGGACCGTTGAGCATTCCGTCGCGCGAAATGTCCGTGCAAAGAACGTTGTGCACACCCATATCGACGTATCGGCGGAGGAAGGGAATGAGTTCTTCTTCGGAGTCCTCGAGCCAGCCGTTGATGCTGATTCGTCCGTTGCGCACGTCGGCACCAAGTATCATGCGGTCCTGTCCATACGTCTGGAGCCAACGCTCGAACAGGGAGGGCTGCTGCACGGCGATGCTGCCCACGGTGACCATGGCAGCACCTGCTGCAAAAGCCTGCTTAATGTCGTCGTCCGTCTTGATACCTCCGCCGAAATCGACGACAAGGTTCGTCTTTGTGGTGATTTCCTTCAAGGCCGGCACATTGACCACGTGATGCGACTTTGCTCCGTCAAGATCGACGACGTGCAGGCGGTGAAACCCCATCTGTTCGAAACGCTGCGCCACATCGGCTGGCGACGTGCCATAGACGGTCTTCTGTGCGTAGTCGCCCTGTGTGAGGCGTACCACGTTTCCGTCAATGATGTCGATGGCAGGTATCAGTTCTATAGACATAGGAAGTTTCTCAGTATCTGTTCGCCCACCGTTCCGCTCTTTTCGGGGTGGAACTGCGTGGCGTAGTAGTTGTCCTTGTGAAGTGCCGAAGAGTAGGGTAGTCCATACTCCGTCACAGCCGCTGTCTCTTGGCAGAGCGGCACGTAGTAACTATGGACGAAGTAAACGTACCCACCGTTACCCAACCACTCTTCTTTGGGTGCAATCGTGTTCCATCCCATCTGTGGCACTTTGAGTGTGTGTGCTGTGGACTGAAACTTTTTCACATCGACATCGAAGATGCCGAGGCACGGCGTATCGCCCTCGTCCGAGTGGCGGCACATCAGTTGCATCCCGATGCAGATGCCGAGCACAGGCTGTGTCAGACTCGTGATGACCTCGTCGAGGCCATGCTCGCGCAGATAGCGCATCGTACTGCCTGCTTCGCCCTGTCCAGGGAAGATGACACGGTCGGCACGACGCAGCACGGCCGCATCGTCAGTCAGCACAGGCTCCACCCCCAGTCGCTTTACAGCATTGATGACCGAGCGGATGTTGCCCGCGTTGTATTTCACAATCGCCACATTCATGTCTGCAAAGTTACGACTTTTTGCCCGAATTTTTTGTATAACTATCACAAAAACAATGAAAATACAGGAAAAATGCAAGGGAAACTGTATTTCTCCCCTCTTAATTTTGTGCTTTTCACAGATTTGTCGTATTTTTGCCACACTAAATCATGTGCTTATGAAACGAATTCTTTTTACTATGATGCTCGCTCTGGCGACGTATGCCGGAGCATGGGCGCAGGAAAATGCAGACGAAATCCGTCGTGGTGAAGACTGGGAAGCGGTGGCCGGTAGCGGTGGTGCCGTTGAAGACCAACCCGACGCCATGCCTACGTTCCCGGGTGGCATTGACGGCTGGACCAAGTACCTCTACCGCAACCTGACCTATCCTGAAAAGGAGTTGAGGAAGCGGATTGAAGGCCGTGTGCTGGTT
>JAIKWU010000078.1 GCA_024684455.1 Bacteroidaceae bacterium
GATGCCGGCAGCCACACTGCTCTCAGAGATAATCTTGAAGAAACCGATACGACCAGTGGACTGGGCATGAATACCACCACAGAACTCACAAGACGGACCGAATCGTACCACACGCACCTTGTCGCCATATTTCTCGCCGAAAGGGCGATGGCACCAAGTTTCTTTGCCTCATCGAACGGAACGTCACGATGCTCGTCGAGGGCGATGTCCTGACGGATCATGCCGTTGACGATACGCTCAGCCTCACGCAACTCCTCATCGGTTACTTTCTGGAAATGAGAGAAGTCGAAACGCAGCGTGTCGGGGCTTACATACGAGCCTTTCTGCTCCACATGGTCACCCAGCACCTGCTTCAGCGCATAGTCGAGCAAGTGGGTAGCGGTGTGGTTGGCAGCACTGGCGGCACGCTTGTCAGTATCCACGCAAGCCATGAAGTCGGCCTCAGGATGTTTCGGCAATTGCTTCACAATGTGTACGCTTTGGTTGTTCTCACGCTTGGTGTCGATGACATTGACGGTCTCGAACTCGCTGACGAGTACGCCCTGGTCGCCAACCTGTCCGCCCATCTCGCCGTAGAAAGGAGTGGCGTCGAGCACCAATTCATAGTAGATATTTTTCTTCTGGGTGACCTGACGGTAGCGCAGGATGCGGCACTCGTGCTCCGAATAGTCGTAGCCCACAAACTGCTGCTCACCCTGACGCAGCTCAACCCAGTCGCCATTCTCAACAACGGCGGCATTACGGGCGCGCTCTTTCTGCTTCTGCATCTCCACATTGAACTGCTCCTCGTCGACAGTATATCCGTGCTCACGGCAGATCAGCTCAGTAAGGTCGAGCGGGAAGCCGTAAGTGTCAAACAAACGGAAGGCTGCCTTACCGTCCAGTTCTGTCTGCTTGTGCGCCATCAGCTCGTCCATGGCTCCATTCAGCAGTTGGATGCCCTTGTCGAGAGTGCGCAGGAAGGAGTCTTCCTCCTCCTTGATCACACGGCTGACCAGCTGCTGTTGTGCCTTCAGTTCGGGGAAGGCATTGCCCATCTCCTCAACCAACGTCGGAACGAGTTTGAAGAGGAACGGTTCTTTCTGACCCAGGAAGGTATAGGCATAGCGTACGGCACGGCGCAGGATGCGACGGATGACGTAGCCGGCCTTGGCATTGCCAGGCAGTTGTCCGTCAGCAATCGAGAAGGATACAGCACGCAAGTGGTCGGCGCATACACGCATGGCCACATTGATTTTCTCCTGCCCGTCGGTGACCTCTGCATTCTCTGATTCCTCGAACGTCATATATTTCAGTCCGGTAATCTCTTGCTCAGCCTTGATGATAGGCTGGAAAATATCGGTATCGTAGTTGGAATGCTTGCCCTGCAGCATACGGACAAGACGCTCGAAGCCCATACCTGTATCAATCACATTCATGCCCAGTTTCTCTAATGAGCCGTCGGCCTTGCGATTGAACTGCATGAACACGAGGTTCCAAATCTCAATCACCTGAGGATCATCCTTGTTGACCAGTTCACGACCGGGAACGCCGTCGGCTTTCTGCTCGGGGGTACGCGAGTCGATATGGATTTCAGAGCACGGACCACAAGGGCCTGTGTCGCCCATCTCCCAGAAATTATCGTGTTTGTTACCATTGATGATATGGTCGGCGGGCACGTGCTTAGCCCAATACTGTGCTGCCTCATCGTCGCGGGGAATATTCTCCTCGGGAGAACCCTCGAATACGGTGACATATAAATCATTCGGATTCAGGTGCAAAACGTCAACGAGATACTCCCATGCCATATCGATAGCGCCCTCTTTGAAGTAATCACCAAACGACCAGTTGCCCAGCATCTCGAACATGGTGTGGTGGTAAGTGTCGTGTCCGACCTCCTCCAGGTCGTTGTGTTTGCCTGATACGCGCAGGCATTTCTGGGTGTCGGCGCGACGGCGTGGCTCTGGCTCGCGTGTGCCGAGTATGATATCTTTCCACTGGTTCATACCAGCATTGGTAAACATCAGTGTGGGGTCATCCTTAATAACCATCGGTGCAGACGGCACAATAGCATGTTGTTTCGACTCGAAGAACTTCTTGAACGAGTCGCGAATCTCATTAGCTGTCATCATTGTTTTTTATTTTTCTAAAATTTTTTTTCAAAAAGTTTTGCAAAGCTACTTTGTTTTCGTTATTTTTGCAAATAATTTAATATTAGTTTGAAAAAAAGTCCCGAAAATATGGCACTTAACACGAATAAAAACCTTAAACTCTACTATTCCATCAAGGAAGTAGCCCAGATGTTCGACGTCAGCG
>JAIKWU010000004.1 GCA_024684455.1 Bacteroidaceae bacterium
GGAATGCAAGCACTGGGAGCCTGGCAGTACATGGCAGACGGGGCAGTTCGGCATAGAGGCCGAGGGCAGATGCACTTCAACCTACAACCTCGCGTGCTGGAACTATCGGGCGGCGTGTCGCAAGCACTTTTAGAAGAAGAAGATGACTGGCTTCTTCTATCAAGGCGGTGGCGGCACGCCCGTCGAAGAGGACATCAAGAACGTCATGGCATTGACGAAACAACTCTTGGATGACAACCTGTAAATAACTTAAAAGGAATACGATTATGAAAGAAGTGACATTGTATGGCGGCACGATTGACAGCTGCCTGAAGGATTTAAGGGAAATGGCCGCTGCCGACGAGAGCGGCGAAGTGTTGAAGGCCGTGTTCAACGACAAGTATCTGCTTTCGACGGACACCGACGATGATGCCTATCTGCGCATCACGGGCAAGACGAAGGCAGAACACGACGAAGAGGTGAGGAAGTGGATGGAGGAACGTGAGGCCGAACGAAAGGCGCACGAGGCACGCATCCCCGAACTGACGGAGCACTACCGCAATGTGGCTCGCGGCGTGATCATCGAGAGCGAACTGGAGTATTGGGACGAGATAGTGCCCATCCGTCTCGGCGGCCTCTACCGTGGCATGGAGCTTGACCAGGTGCTCGACTGTGCCAGGGTGATGCGCGACGAGACGCTGAGCCGCATAGAGCGACTGCGCAAGGCTTACAAGATTTTCAACGATGCAGGTCACAGCGGCATGTCGGCAGGGCTGACGATGGCGATGCTGCGCCGCTTCTGTCCCGACGGCAACGAGCTGGCCGATGCCTGCAACGAGTTCCGCTACGACCCTGGCCACAAGACAGAGCTGTACGTCACCCGTGACGGTGACGGCAAACTGCTCCTGCACTTTGCCTATCCGCATTGGGGCGACAACCACGACTTCCGCAGCCCGAACCAAGTGGAGCTGAACCCGCTGCTGTTTCCCGAAGTGAAGCCCGGCAGCAGGGTGGAGTATAAGGCAGGAGATGTGTTTGATACAAACAGATGAGGAGGAATGAGCGATGATTACCGAACAAGAACTGATGGCAGTAACCGACCGCAAGGAGCGATTCGAGCTGTCAATGCTCTACATGCAACTGCACGGGATGCCGCCGTACCTCGACCCGCTGACGCTTAACGACGTGAGGCAGATACGCAACGCGGTGCTGCACGTCACGCAGGGCATGGACTACACGTCGATGAAGGAGGGTTCGGAATACTTCAACGTAGAGACAGGCGACAACGCTTACAAGGCGATGCAGGAACTACGGAAGAAGCAGACCGACGAAATGGCACAGCGGCAGATGATGGAGCGAATGCAGCGTGAGGCCGACAAGGAAGCGGCACGGACTTTCCATTTCTCGCACATGGACACGCTGAACGATGCCGACGACCTGACGGTGACGCAGATAGTGACCGAGATGGTCAAGGCACAGGCCTGCTACGACATGATGGTAGGCTGGCTTTATAAAGGCATCCTCGGTAATGAAATCATAGCGGCAAAGATGCTGCTTGAAGAGCGTGTAAAAAAGGCGTCAAAGCAGGAACTCGACGCTTATAACACTTTCCGTCGCTTCGGCATATTCACTAAAATGAGAAACGATGCAACGGAGCGGATAATGGACAGAGACAGAAAACTTAAATATTGAAACGACAATGAAAGAACAAAAGACAATCACCCTCGCCAACACCCTCGCCAACCTGCAGCAGTGGGTCGAGGACTGGGTACACAACTGCGAACTGAACCACGAAGACCCGTCGGAGGTCGAGTTTGTCATCAAGGACTCTACGGAGCGTAAGGAATACCGCCCGTTCAGCGGCTACCTCGCATGGGGCAGCGACGGAACCACGGCGGGTATCGAGTTCTACCGCTCCGACGTGATTCGCTTCGACCCAAAGGACGAACGGCCACCTGTCGGCGAGTATTGGAAGAGCCGTGGCGCATCGACATTCGACGTGTCGGGCTTCATTACGTCAAAGGCCGCAGGCTTGCGACTGCTGCGCATGGTGCGCTACATCCTCGACACCGACGAGCCGAAGACGTGGCTCGACTACCGCGAATATGAGCCGAACTGGATTCAGTTCAAGTTCTCGGCTGAAGAGTTTGACGTGGAGAAGCTGGATGCCTCCAGCCGTGCCAATGGCGGCGTCATCACCGAGCAGATACTGCGCGACTGCGTAAAAGCGAAGAAGGAGGACTGACACGATGATGACCCACAACGTAATTTCACGCTTCTTCAGCGACGAAGACGTAAAGAGGGCGTTCCAGTTTCCTGATTGGCCTGTGGGTACGGAAATTGTGTGCTACTGCCGCTCTACCGACCACCGATATAACATTGAGCAGATAGCCCAGCGAG
>JAIKWU010000009.1 GCA_024684455.1 Bacteroidaceae bacterium
TTATATGGAACCTATGTTTGTAATCATTGCGCTGGCGATTGTGGTGATCTTCCTGTTCATCAGCATCATCAACCGCTACCGCCGCTGCCCATCGGACAAGATTCTCGTGATCTACGGCAGCAAGAGTAACAAATCGAGTGCACGCTGTGTGCACGGCGGAGGTGCCTTCGTATGGCCTATCATCGAGGACTACGCCTACCTGTCGCTGACTCCTATCAGCATCGACGCTAACCTGACGAATGCGCTGTCGAAGCAGAACATCCGTGTCGATGTGCCCAGCCGCTTCACCGTCGGTATCTCGACCGACCCTGAGTCGATGAACGCTGCTGCCGAACGTCTGCTCGGACTGACGCCGGCTCAGATTCAGGAACTGGCTCGAGACATCTTGTTCGGTCAACTCCGTCTGGTCATCGCCACGATGAGCATCGAGGAACTGAACAACGACCGCGACAAGTTTCTGGAGAGCATCTCGGCCAACGTCGAGGTGGAACTGAAGAAGATTGGTCTGCGACTGATCAACGTGAACGTGACCGACATCAAGGACGAGAGCGGATATATCGAGGCTCTCGGACGTGAGGCTGCTGCCAAGGCCATCAACGAGGCCAAGGTGCGTGTGGCCGAACAGGACAAGGTCGGTGAAATCGGTAAGGCAGAAGCAGTCCGTGAGACACGTATCCGTACGGCCGAGGCCAACGCAACGGCTGTGCAGGGTGAGAACGCTGCGAAGGTGGACATTGCGATGAGTGATGCCGACCGCCGTGAGAAGGAGGCCGAGGCTCAGCGCAAGGCTACGGCTGCCGAGCGTGTGCAGCAGGCCAAGGCACAGCAGGAAGCCTACGCTGCCGAACGTGAAGCCGAAAACGCCCGTGCCGAACGTGAACAGGCCACGCAGAAGGCGAACATCCTCGTGCCGCAGGAAATCGAGAAGCGCCGTCTGATCATCGAGGCTGAAGCCGAGGCCGAGCAGAAACGCGTGAACGCCAAGGGTGAGGCCGACGCCATCTTCGCCAAGATGGAGGCCGAGGCCAAGGGTCTGTACGAGGTGCTCACGAAGCAGGCTGCAGGTTACGACAAGATGGTGCAGGCTGCCGGCGGCGATGCCAACAAGGCCTATATGCTCCTCTTGCTGGAGAAACTCCCCGAACTGGTCAAGACGCAAGTCGAGGCTGTCAAGGGCATCAACATCGACCACGTCACGGTTTGGGACGGTGGCAACGGTGCCGACGGCAAAGGCTCGACGGCCAATTTCGTCAGCGGACTGATGAAGTCGGTTCCTCCGCTCAACGAACTCTTCAACATGGCAGGTCTCAATCTGCCCGAGTATTTGGCGAAGAAGAAAGAAGGAACCAATCCCGTTGAACACGCTGAAGCAGAGGAAGTGACAGAATGAAAGCATTCATAGAACTCTTCCGCCAGACGTTCCCTTTGGCGATTCTGGCGGGACTCTGTATAGCCATAGCAGGCACGGTCTATCTCCGCGTAGGAGGCATAGGCGGTGCCTGCCTCTTTGCTTTCGGACTGATGACCGTGGTGTATTACGGTCTGAAACTCTACACGGGCACGGCGGGTTTTATCCGTGCGACAGGCGACTGGACGATGATCTGCATCGTGCTCATCGGCAACATCGTGGGCTGTTGGCTGACGGCGCTGGCCGTGCGTTATGCGTTGCCTGACACCATCGAACCTGCCACTGCCATCCTCGAAGGACGGCTGGCGAAAGGTCCGTGGGCTTGTTTCCTGCTGGCCGTAGGTTGCGGATTCATCATGACGACGGCGGTGAACTTTGGCCGTCAGGGCAAGATGCTGCCGCTGCTGTTCGGTGTGCCGATGTTCATCCTGTGCGGTTTTGCCCACAGCATCGCCGATGCCTTCTATTTCCTCGTTGCACCGCCCGACACGGTGTTTCAGTGGCCCGTCCTCGGGGTGTATCTGTGTGAGGTGCTCGGCAACTTTGTAGGCTGTAACCTCTACCGCTGGGTGAAGCCCAAAGAAAAAGAACTGCCTTTCTGACGAGAGGCAGTTCTTTTTCTTTGGTTATTCTATTTTTCAGTTAAACTTACGCCCTACGGGGCATCCCTACAAACGCGGCGTAGATATAGGTATAGGTGGTGGGGAATCATCGGTAGTTGCTGAACAGTTGCCGGCCTTCCATCATGCGGAGGACCGTCTCTTCCAGTTCGGTGCGTTTGACGGTTTCGTTTCCCTTCCAGAAGTCGGGGTTGTACGTGGTGTGGCTGATGGCAGTCTTGAGGTCGGTCTGTTCCCCGATTTTCAGGGAGAAGTCGGGCTGTGTGCGGCCGGATAGTTCGCCGGTGCCGAGGTTGTAGAGCACGCTGTGCATACGGACGGGCCGTCCGATGAAGGTCGTGAGGGCATTGGCGCTTACGGTGGCGAGTTCCGAATAACTGTGTCGTGAGTTGAGCGCGTCGTGCGTCTTGGGGTCGAAGAGGTCGCCCACGCGCCGGAAACTGAAGTTGAGGTGGGCGACGAAGTCGTGTTCCTCGCCCGTGACGATGTCCTGCATGGTGAGTCCCAGCAGGTTGCCTTCACATCGCAGCACGCCGAGGGTCTTCTTATCGACATAGACGACGGCCTGGAGGATGGGGCTTGATACGATGGGTAGCGGGTCGAAATAGAGGACGTAGCAGTCGGGGGTGGTGGGCGAGGTGCTGCGCAGTGTGTTGTACGTGACTTTGTAGTATCGCTTGAAGTTCTCGCGCAGGGGTGAGATGATGCCGTGGATGTCGCCCGCGAGTTCAGGTGCGACGATGGAGAGTTGGGAGAGGGTGAAGAAGTTGGTGACGTACTGGTAGCGGACGATGGAATCGCTGGGCAGTCCGGCATAGCGTCCTTCGAGCAGGTGTGCCGTGGGGAGGCAGTAGGAGGTGCGTCCCCAGAAGAAGGCTTCGATGTATTCGTTGCAGACGCTGTCGGTCTGTGTCACCTGGCGGTAGAAATAATTGCCCTGTACCTTGCGCGACCGTCGGAATTCCTTGATGGCTTTCTTGACGACGCGCGTGGCCAGTCGGTCGCCCGACGGCAGCACGGTCACTTCTGCGATGTCGTAGGTGGCCGCCCGCAGTTTCACGACGGGGCCGACGGCACTCACAGGAAGGTTGACCGTTTCATAACCGACGAACGAGATGCGTACATGTGCCGTGTCGGCTACGGGCAGCCGAAATTCGCCGTCGGAGTTTGAAATCGTCGCCGTCCTGCTGGTGGAGTAGATGTTGGCATAGCCGACCGGCTCTCCCGTCTTTCCGTCCACGATTCGCGCATCCAGCAGGCGTGTCTGGCTCCATGTGTTCAGGGCTACCGTAGCGGACAAGAGTGCCAGCAGCAGTTTGGTCATCACTTTCATGCTGCGAAGTTAGCGAAAAACTTCTAATTGGAGAAATTTTCTTCATAGAAAACAACACGCTCCAAGTGCTTGGATTTTTCACGCCAAGTGCTTAGCGTCGTCACGCCAAGTGCTTAGCGTTGTCACGCCAAGTGCTTGGACGTGTCGGGAGGGTGCGTAAAAAAGAGGTGGATTGTATTGTCTCTGTTCCAAAAATAACGTACCTTTGCAGCGTTAAAACTATGATGGATATGAAACAACTGTTTGCTGTGCTGGCTGTGGCGGCTTTGCCGCTGTGTGCCAGTGGTCAGGAAGGCCCGACAATGGGCTGGAGTTCGTGGAACACGTTTGCGCTGAACATCAGCGAGGACCTCATCAAAGAGCAGGCCGATGCGATGGTGAATAAAAAACTGTCGGATGTGGGCTATCGCTACATCAACATCGACGACGGCTACTTCGGCGGGCGTGACGCTGCAACGGGTCGTCTGCTCATTCATCCCACCCGTTTCCCCAATGGCATGAAGCCAGTGGTGGACTATATCCACTCTCTGGGCCTGAAGGCTGGCATCTACAGCGATGCGGGCCACAACACGTGCGGCAATTACTACGGCGGCGACAAGATTGCCCAGGGAGTCGGCCTGTACGAACACGATGACCAGGACTGCCAGATGTTTTTCAACGAACTGGGGTTCGACTTCATCAAGGTCGATTTCTGCGGCGGCGACGCTCCGCAGAACAGCGAGCGGCTGTCGCTTGATGAGCAGACGCGTTACACCGCCATCAGTAAGGCGATACGCGAGACCGGCCGCGACGACGTGCGTCTGAACGTGTGCCGCTGGAACTATCCTGGCACGTGGGTCGATGACATCGCTTTCTCGTGGCGCACGACTCATGACATTGCCAACTCGTGGGAGTCGGTCAAGGGTATTATCGAGGAGAACCTGTACATGGCTGCCTATTGTCGCAACGGTCACTTCAACGACATGGACATGCTGGAGGTGGGCCGGTCGCTCACCGAGGAAGAGGACCGTACGCACTTCGGCATGTGGTGTATGCTGAACAGTCCGCTGCTCATCGGCTGCGACATGAGAAACATCAAGACGTCGGCACTGAACCTGCTGCGCAACACCGACCTCATCGCCGTGAATCAGGACCCGCTCCATCAGCAGGCTTACCTCGTCGGGAAGAGCAACGACTGCTACGTGCTGGTGAGGGACGTGGAGGAACTGAACTCGACGCACCGCGTGTACTGCATCTACAATCCGAACGAAGAGTCGAAACGCGTCACTGTCCACTTCGACGACATCGACTTGGGGGGCAACGTCACACTGCGCGACCTGCTGCAGCATCGCAACCTGACGGCGAAAACGGAAAAGTACACGACAAGCGTGCCTGCCCACGGCATTCGCATCTATCGTGCCGATGCCGAGCAGCGGCTGGAGCGTCGTCGCTACGAGGCGGAGACGGGCTACATCCCCTCCTATCAGGAACTGCGCAACAATCAGACGTTTGTCAACGGCATCTACTCATACGACACCAACTGTTCGGGCGGCCTGAAGGCTGGCTGGTTGGGACGTTCGGCTGAAAACCGTCTGGAATGGGAGCACGTCTGGAGCCGTGAGGGTGGGGAGTATGTCCTCACGCTTGGCTACCTCTGTGGCGAAGACCGCCAAGTGACCGTCAGTGTGAACGGCTCGCCCGTGAAGACGATTACCGTGAACAGCGGTGGTTGGGGTACGGTGGGCACGGTCACGCTCAACATCGACCTGCAGGCTGGCGACAACGTAGTCGCCCTGTCGAATCCGACGGCATGGATGCCCGACATCGACTACATGACGTTGGAAAGCGTCGTGCCGACTGGCATCAAACCTGTCCAACAGCCTGAGGCAAGGAGCGAGACGGAAGAGGGTCTGTACGACTTGTCGGGCAGACGACTGCCGCCGACGCAACAGAGTGCAAAAGGCTTGTTGATTGAAAACGGAAAAAAGGTGTATCGCTAACGGCGATACACCTTTTTTCCTCCTATGATGTAGAGTCCCTTGGTGGGGTGACTGACGGGTCGGCCTGTGAGGTCAAAGACTCCATTGACTATTTTCTGTTGACCATTGACCATTGATTCGATGCCAGTGGGTTCGCCGGCGGGAATGACACGGAAGGGGAATCCGTAGAGTTCCTTGACGGTGGTCGTCACAAGGGCATTATCCTCATCGACCGACCAGTAACGGTTGCTGGCGGAGTGGAAGATGATGTAGTCGGTCTTGTCGGCAGCCTGAACGAGGAAGGTGGCCGAGGCTCCCGTGGTGGTGGAGAGAGAGCCTGTCGTTCCGAGGTGGGCATTGTCAAGAGTGCTCATGAAATGGTAGCGATACTTTCCGTTCAACTGGCTTTGCGTGATGTTCCACACCTGCGCCTCGGTGGCTCCGTCGGTGCCCAGCGGTTCAAACACAGGACGCTTGCCGCCGTCGTTGGTCATGTAGAGACCCGTGCGGACATCCTCGACGAGGTAGTTGCCGCTCTCGATGATGTACGGCTCGGCCGAAAGCAGAAGTATGTTGTAAGTGGCAGCCAGTTCAACATCGCCACAGGTATAGGTGAACGACACCTCCTGCGACGACTGGATGTTTTCGAGGGTCAGGCTGCGCCCCGTGCTGCCGTCGCTCCACTGGAAGGTGCCGAAGGCGTAGAGATCGGCAATCTTGGGCGTGATGACAATGGTGTTGCCCACCTCGGCGATGACATCGGTGACGCCTGTATAGGACTTGTCACCGACACTGATGTGGTGCTCCATGTTGACGACATTGAGGTGGAAACGCTGCTCCTGCGTGCGACCGCCAGTGTTGGTATAGTGGCACACGTAGTCGCGGCTTGTGGTGATGTTGGGAATGACGACGACGCTGTTGTTCTTCACACCGTTGTCCCAGCGGTAGTCGTCGGTCCAGCCTGTCTGGTTGCCTGTGTAGAGAATCACGCTGGTGCCTGCAAAGACACTCTTTTCCGTAATCTGCTCTATCACGCCGTCAACCGTAATCTCGGGATGCAGACGGTCGGCAGTGCAGTCGCCTGCCACGGCGATGGAGAATAGCCGCTGGCTCTCAGTGCCGTTGGCATCGGTATAGGTGACGCGGTACATGTAACTGTGCTTGGCCGACACCTGAATGTTCTTCGTGGTCTGGCCTGTGTTCCATTTCCAAAGACCTGTGTCGGCGACGCCTTCGGGAAGGATGGGAATGAGCGTAATCGCTGTGTCACTGGGAGCAAAGGCGTGTGTACCATCGACAATGAAGGTGTATTTCAGCCCGCCCAGTTCTGTCTGATGGTAGGTCTTGCCCTTATGCTCAATCTGTCCGTCGATGAAGATGGGTGCCTTCGCTGGGTCAGCCATCTCAGGACGGTAGCACGTCAGCGTCGAGAAGCCGAGATGGTCGTAACCGCCAGAGTTCTCACCGTAACTGTGTCCGCCCATGTCGTAGCCGGCATCGCCACGAACGGCTCTCGCCGCCATTTCGCTGTATTGCATCTTCACACCCTTCACACCTTCGTAATGACCGACGACGCGGTCCCAGAACGGACGCATCTCGCCACGGTCCTCGTGACCTGTCTGCACCCATGCGTTGTGCCAGGCTGTGCGGCAGTCAGCGTAGTGATAGTTGGTCCATGGCAGTGTCGCGCCCTGCCCGCCGAAGTTGTGGGCAGCCACGTATTCGAGTCCGGCTGCGAGGCGATGGTCCATATAAGAGAACAGGTCGTCGCCCTGGTTCCAGCCCACCTGTGCAATATCGACTGCAAGTCCGGCTGCCATCTGCTCATGGCCAGCGTCGCGTCCTGTCTCCTGCATCTGTCCGAGCCGCCCGTAGGGGCCACGTGCATCGTCGTGAACCACAGGGACAAGATTGCCGAGAAACTCGGTGAGTCCCCAGTTGTTGATGGCTTCGGTGCGGTTGAGCGTGGCAGCCTCGCTCCATGTGCCGACATGGTCGTGCTTGAAGAAGGAAACGCCTTGGTTGTACATGTGTACGTCGTCGAGGAAGATGCCCCAGCACATCATCGCCAGTGTGTTGCACAGTCCCCAGTTCGACCAGTAATGGCCAGGACGCTGACCGCCAGCACCTGGGTTCTGCGAGTTGTCCCATGTGGCATGACGGCGGCGCAGAAAATCGTTGGCTGGGCCGTACCATGTGTTCAAGACGTACTGCTTGAACTCAGCCAAGTCCTCTGGACTCCAGCCTGCATAGTCACGCACGAGTTCGGCGGCGTTGGCGAGTTCGTAGCCGTAGATGCCGCTAGCAAGCGATACGTTGGTGTCGCCGCCTACGTATTTGTTGCCACGTGCCCAAGCCATGAGAATGCGCACGGCGGCATCGGCATTGGCTTTTGTTCCGGCTATCTTCCAGACGAGGGCGTTCTGATAAGCCATCGCTGCACCACGTGCCACGTTCATGTAGTTCTGTCCGCTGCTGCCACCACGGATGATGGTTTCGACTGGCCAGGTAGCAATGCCGCTCTGAGCATACTCGCCGTTGCGAAGGGCGTTGAATGCCGCTGTAATCGTCGGGTCGCCAGCAGCCAGCAACTGCTTGATGCGGTCGAAGTCGGCCTGAGTGTGCAGACAGCCTGGGTGAACAAAGCCATGCTCCGAGGCGAAGTCGCCACTCACCTTCTTCATGTTGAAGCCTTTACTTGCTTTCAGTGTGTTGAGAGCATTGGTAAGTTGTGTGATGCGCTGGTCGATATACTGCTGACTGATGCGGCCTGCCCGCTGTTCCATCTTTCCACAGAGGATTTCGTCCTGCATTTCAGCGATGGCATTGGCGGGATAGTTGTTGCCTATACTGGCGACGAATGTCTCACATTCGGCCAGTTTGCTTTCTAACGCAGAGAAGTCGCCAGGTGTCCCGTATCTGTACTCGTATTCAAGGTCTTCGGTCACAGCGGCGAGAGCCTTGACTTCTGCCTCCGTCATACTTTTATTATAGACGCGGAAGTCATACAGCAATGTCTGTTTCAGGTAGTTGTCGGCCGAAAACGGAGCACGCCCAATCCAGTTGTAGGCTGGTGCTGCCGTAAAGGTGCTACTGAGTACGGGCATGTTTGTAACGGTTTGTTTCAGCACGCCGTCAAGATAGAGCCGTCCTGTCGTTCCCGACTGTGTGTAGAGGAAATGTACCCAACGTCCTTTCACTGATTCAGAACCTATCTCCATGCCCACCTCGTTCTGGAATCCGCCCGTCGAGGTGGCCATACGCTGCGCGTTCAGTCGATAGGCTGTGTAGGGTGCCGATGTGGCTGTGTTGGCATCCGACTGAGAGAAGCACCACAGGAAATATCCTGCACCGCTCAGGCTGGCCATTGCATCCACATTATAGTAAACCGACAACGTCCAGTCGCTGAGTGCCTTTACGGCCGTTCCGGCCTTCGTGCCCATGTTCAAGTAGCCTGTTCCGTTGCCCAGGTTCAGCACATGGTACTTGCCCATTGCCTCAACCTTAGCCTGGTTCACAAGTGTTCCGTTAATGCCGTTGCCCGAGGCATCCGTCACAGTCTTTCCACTGACATTCTCAAAGTTGTAGCGAATGATCAGACCTTCTTCTGTCTGTGCTGACATGCCTATTGCAAGTAATCCTGCCAGCAGGGAAGTCATCCATTTCTTCATGTTTTCTTCAGATTTATACGGTTGTACAATAACTTCAAATCTTACACACGTCCGATGCTCAGGTACTCAAAGCCTGCTTCATGCATTTCCTGCGGGTCGTAGATGTTGCGTCCGTCAATGACGAGAGGGCGTTTCATTGCCTTACGGATGACACCCCACGAGGGCAGTCGGAACTGCTTCCACTCCGTCAGCAGCAACAGTGCATCAGCACCCAGGACGGCATCGTACATGTCGGTGGCATACTCCACGGCATCGCCCACACGGCGGCGACATTCGTTCATGGCCACAGGGTCGAACACACGTACCTTGCAGCCTGCTTCCTTCAGCAACTTAATCGTTACCAGACTCGTTGCCTCACGCATGTCATCGGTCTCTGCCTTGAACGCCAGTCCCCATAGCGCGACTGTTTTGCCTTTCAGTGCCGTCTTTCCGCCAAAATGAGCCTCCAATTTGCGATATAGCACAGACTTCTGTCGTTCGTTCACATCCTCTACAGCCTTCAGCACCTTCATGCTATAGCCAGCCTTCTCGGCAGTCTTGATGAGGGCCTTGACATCCTTCGGAAAGCACGAACCGCCATAGCCGCAGCCAGGGTAGAGGAATTTCGAGCCGATGCGCGAGTCGGCACCAATGCCCTTGCGCACCATGTTCACATCAGCACCGACGAGTTCGCACAAGTTGGCAATGTCGTTCATGAACGAGATGCGTGTGGCCAGCATCGAGTTGGCGGCATACTTGATCATCTCGGCACTCGGTATGTCCGTGAAGATGACGCGGAAGTTGTTGAGCAGGAAGGGGCGGTAGAGACGTGACATCAGTTCCTTGGCCCGCTCCGTCTCGACGCCCACGACCACGCGGTCGGGCGACATGAAGTCCTTGACCGCAGCTCCTTCTTTCAGGAACTCGGGGTTCGATGCCACGTCGAAGGGAACATCCGCGCCCCGCGCCTTCAGTTCCTCCTCAATCACAGCCTTCACCTTCTTCGCCGTCCCTACGGGAACAGTCGATTTGGTCACCAGCGTCGTATATTTCTTGATGTTCTGTCCGAATACACGTGCTACAGCCAGCACATACTGCAGGTCGGCACTGCCGTCCTCGTCGGGTGGTGTACCCACAGCCGAGAACACCACCTCTACGTCGTCAAGACACGACGTCAGGTCGGTCGTGAACTTCAGGCGGCCTTCGCGCACATTGCGCATCACCATTTCGTCCAGCCCTGGTTCGTAGATGGGCACGTTGCCCTCCTGCAGACTCTTGATTTTCTCTTCATTCACATCCACACAAGTCACGTGTACGCCCATCTCGGCGAAGCACGTTCCACTGACGAGGCCTACATAGCCAGCCCCAACTACTGCAATGTTCATACCCTGTTTCCTATAACTAAATGGGTGGTAAACAAAATTATTCGTCACAAAGGTACGATTAAGTAAGCGGAATACAAAACGAAAAGCCAAGTTTTTCGTTTTTATTCCCGAACGTAAGTACCTTCGACGCAGTCAAAGATACGACTAATCATTGAAAAATGAAAACGAAAGATTGAAAATTGAATAAAATTGACTGAAAACTGATAATTGACATTGGTGCAATTGTAAAACTGAAGAAAAGAAACAGGAGAAAACACAGGTGTGTACTTCCTGTCGAAGGGGCAGGCTAGTGCTTGGAAAAATCCAAAAATGTACGATTTCGCTTTGTGGTATAGTGAATAATGCGTATCTTCGCAGTCGGAATAGTTTTTGACAACAAGACTCTCATTAACCTACACAACAACACATTATGCGAATCAACAGATTACTGATGCTTGCATTGCTGCTGCAGGCAGTTCAGTGCCTACGTGCTCAGACGCTGGCATTTCCTGAGGCGGAGGGCTTTGCTGCCTACGCCACGGGTGGACGGGGCGGCACGGTCTATCACGTGACCAACCTGAATAAGTCGGGTGCAGGGTCGCTGGCCGATGCGGTGAGCCAACCCAACCGCTTCGTCGTGTTCGACGTGGGTGGTGTCATCGATATCACCGGTTCTGCTATCACTATCAGCAGCAACATCACCATTGCGGGACAGACGGCTCCAGGCGAGGGCATCACCATCTATGGCGGACGTGTCATCGCTTCGAAGTCGAAAAACATCATTATCCGCTACATCCGCATGATGGGCGGCAAGAGTGTCAACTCGAGCAAGTGTACCCTTACGCTCGACGAGTGTCAGAACGTCATCATGGACCACTGCACCGTGGCTTGGGGACCGTGGGACAATGTTCACATTACCGACGCCAACAACATCACGTGGCAGTACAGCATCATCGCCGAAGGCATCGAGCCTCAGCGGTTCGGTGCCATCACTGACGGCACACGCAACTGGACCATTGCCCACTGCCTGTGGATTGACAACAAGAGCCGCAACCCGAAGATGAAGTGCTACTTGCAGTATTACAACAATGTGGTCTATAACTTCGGTATGGGCATCATTGGAGGTCATTCCACTGCCGATAACTACCAGGACGTGATGAACAACTACTTCATCGCCGGTCCCAGCGGCTCGCAGAAGTATTTCGACGACTGGACGGAGACGGACCACCTGTACAGCACGGGCAACTACTTTGACGGCAACTGCAACGGCAAACTGGACGGCTGGCTCATCGCCGACTACAACAGCGCCACGCCGATGTCGTCGCCACATTTCTCTGTGTCGCATCCCCGCAAGTTGCTGACGGCAGCCGAGGCATACGCCGACGTGGCAGAAAATGTAGGTGCCTCGCGTCGTCGCGACCTGCATGAACGTCGCTACATCGAGCAACTTACATCGCTCGGTACGAAGGGTGCTTTCATCACCAATGAGGACGACTTGGGAGGCATCGGCAAAGTGGATGGAGGTGTGCCCATCGTTGATACGGACCACGACGGTATGCCCGACGACTGGGAGCGTGAACATGGCCTTAACCCGAACAAGGACGACGCCACGCTCTATTCGTTCGGCAACGGATACATGAACATCGAAAACTATGTCAACAATGCGACAGAACTGGAGTCGACGCTGATGTACCCTACGAACGTGACGGCTACGCTGGTCGCCTCGTCAAGGGTACAGATTCAGTGGACAAACACGGAACCTACGGCCACGGAAATCGTTCTGGAGCAATCGACGGACAACATCTCCTATGAGGAAATTAAGCGGATGGAGCCGACGTTGACTTCTTGCTATGTGAATCGTCTGACCCGTGGACAACTCTACTACTGGCGTCTCAAGTACATCTGTGGCGAGGAGGAGTCGCCCTATTCGGCGGTCGTCGCCGTGAACGACGAGTTTATGAAGCCTGGAGGCGGTACGGTGGCAGGGCAGACGACGTTCAAGCCTGTGGAAGGAAAACTCTACCGCATCATCAATTATGCTTCAGCGAGTTTCAACTCGTCGGCCGACATGACAGGGCCGCCGAAATACCTGAAACTCCACGACAACGGTCTGCTGGGCGTAGCCGAAGACTTCGACTGGACGGACGAGTCGCTCTTCTGGCGCATCACAAAGGTGACGGACGGCTACACGCTGCAACACACGTCGTCGGGGCTCTATTTCTCACCCACCAACATGAGCATCGGCGGAGTGGATCGCATCGGTACGTCTGAACAGCCTAATGTCTTCACCATTACCTATACAGGCAACGAAACGCCGACACAGTCGAACACCACAAATGCCCTTTCGTTCTACCGAATTAACAGCGCTGCGGCCAACAATATGCAAATCCGCGCCCGAACTTTTGGCGACGACTGGTTTTGGGGCTCAGGCACCCTCTCCCGTGCCGACATGATTTTTACGTTCGGTGAAGTGACGGGGATTGTGCCGACTGGCATAGATACAAGTACAATGAATAATGAACAATTAAAAATGAACAATGAACAAAGTACCATTTATGACCTGAGTGGCCGTCGCCTGCAAACGGATTGGCAGCATCTGCCTAAAGGTGTGTACATTGTGGGTGGACAAAAAATCTTGAAATAGAAGGATGCACACATAAAAAGCGCGAGGCTCCAATGTCGGTGCCTCGCGCTTTTATGTCCTCATCGGCTTAAAACTCGCTGGTAAAGTGGAACTTGATATGTTTGAAGTCCTGCTGCGCCATCTGCAACACATAGTTGGAGTCGGCGAGGAAGACATCGCGGCCTTCTTTGTCGCGGGCCATATACTGGTACTTACGTTTTTTGAAGGCATCGAGTTCGGCATCGTCGTCACTCTCAATCCAGCAAGCCTTGTAGAGGCTGGCAGGCTCCCACTTGCAGAGGGCGTTGTACTCGTTTTCCAGACGGTACTGAATGACTTCGAACTGCAACTGCCCCACCGTGCCGATGAGTTTGCGGCCGTTGAACTGGTTGATGAACATCTGGGCGACACCCTCGTCCATCAGTTGGTTGATACCCTTTTCCAACTGCTTGGTGCGCATCGGGTCGGCATTTTCGATATACTTGAACATCTCGGGCGAGAAACTGGGCAGGCCCTTGAAGTGCAGTTGTTCGCCTTCGGTCAGCGTGTCGCCAATCTTGAAGATGCCGTTGTCGGGCAGACCGACGATGTCGCCAGGCCATGCCTCGTCGATGGTGCTCTTCTTCTGCGCCATGAACTGCGTGGGCGACGAGAAACGCACCGTCTTGCCCTGACGCACATGCAGATAGGGAGCGTTGCGGACAAACTTGCCCGAGCAGACCTTGCAGAAAGCCGTGCAGGAGCGGTGGTTCGGGTCGATGTTGGCGGTTATCTTGAAGATGAAACCTGTGAACTTGGGTTCTTCGGGCTGCACCAGTCGTTCCTCAGCCGTGGTGGGACGAGGACGAGGCGCTATCTGGACAAAGCAGTCGAGCAGTTCCTGCACACCGAAGTTGTTGAGGGCCGAGCCGAAGAAGACAGGAGCCACCTCGGCATCGAGGTAGGTCTGGACGTCAAACTCGGGATAGACACCGTCGATGAGTTCGAGGTCGTCACGCAGTTTCTGTGCATCCTCCACCCCGACACGCTCGTCGAGTTCTTTGCTGTCTATATCGACGTTCACCTTCTCCGTCACCTTCTGCTTGTCGGGTGTGAAGAGGTTGAGGTTCTGCTCGAAGATGTTATAGACGCCCTTGAACCGTGCACCCTGGTTGATGGGCCACGACAGCGGACGCACACTGATTTGCAGTTCCTGCTCCACCTCATCCATCAGGTCGAAGGGGTCACGGCCCTCACGGTCCATCTTGTTGATGAACACGATGACAGGCGTCTTGCGCATACGGCAGACGGTCATCAGTTTGCGTGTCTGTGTCTCCACACCCTTTGCCCCGTCAATCACGATGATGGCGCTATCGACGGCGGTGAGTGTGCGGAAGGTGTCCTCGGCAAAATCCTGGTGGCCTGGTGTGTCGAGGATGTTGACCTTGTACTCCACATCCGAACCCTCGGGGGTGTAGTCAAACTCCATCACCGAGGTACTCACACTGATACCGCGCTGCTTCTCGATTTCCATCCAGTCGCTCGTCGCCGTCTTCCGTATCTTGTTCGACTTCACGGCACCTGCCACCTGGATCTGTCCGCCGAACAGCAGCAGTTTCTCCGTCAGCGTGGTCTTACCCGCGTCAGGGTGCGATATGATGGCAAATGTACGTCTACGATCTATTTCAAGACTCATATTCTTTCAAGGATTTTAAGGATTAAAAGGATTTTTCTTATGGTCAAAGAAGTTCTCAAAGCGTTTGAAATAAGGCTTTGAGGCTCCAAAGTTCATTAAGAAACCTACTTCCATATCTGTTGCTTTCAAATAGTTTAGTATCTGAGCCATCTCGTCACCAGTGATTTCACTCAGTGCTTTTAACTCCAGAATCACTTTGTTTTCGACAATAATATCAGGGATATAATAACCTACCAATTCATCTTTATAAATGACATCTATGCGCTTTTGCGAATCACAGAACAAACCTTGTCGAGTCAATTCTTTATACATGGCATTCTGATAGACTTGCTCAACAAAACCAAAGCCTAACGTATTATACACTTCATAATAGGCCGCAATAATCTGTTCTGTCAAATCCTCATACAACATAAAAAATCCTTATAAATCCTTTAAATCCTTGATAGACATTCCCTGAGCGAGTCCTCCCAGTACGGCACCTCGATGCCATAGGTCTGCTTGATCTTTGTCTTGTCCAGCACAGAGTAGTGCGGACGGGAGGCCGCTGTCGGATACTCCGATGTGTGCAGCGGACGGACATGGCAGGTCGTGATGCCTGCGATGCGGTGGATGGCCTTCGTAAAGTCGTACCACGACGTCACACCCTCGTTCGAGAAGTGGTAGATGCCAGGCACGATGCCCTTGTTGATGGCTGTCATGATGGCCATGGCGAGGTCACGGGCATAGGTCGGAGTGCCCACTTGGTCGAAGATGACACCCAGCGACTCCTTCTCACGCCCCAGCCGCAACATCGTCTTCACGAAGTTGTTGCCGAAGGTCGAGTACAGCCACGCCGTGCGGACAATCATCACCTTCGAGCAATACGCCATCACGCTCTTCTCGCCAGCAAGTTTCGTACGGCCGTACACACTGTTCGGACATGTCGGCTCGTCCTCGGTATAAGGCGTGTGGTTCGTGCCGTCGAACACATAGTCGGTCGAAATCTGAACCATCCAGCCCCCACGGCGTTCGATGCTCTGGGCCAGGAAGCCCGGTGCCTCGTTGTTCAGCACGTTGCAGAACACCTCGTTGTCTTCCGCCTTGTCCACAGCCGTATAAGCCGCACAGTTCACGATGCCATCGACCGCGTTCGTCTGCACGAACGCATCAACAGCCTCCGCATCGGTGATGTCCAGTTCCTCCACATCGGTAAACAGCCACTCATGCTGCGGGTTCTCACGAGCCAGCAACTGCATCTCGTTGCCCAACTGACCGTTGCTGCCAGTAATCAATATCTTCATAATTCGATACTTTCAGTCTTATCTTTTTTATAATACTCAGCCAACAGGGCGATGAACTTCGAAATGCAGTTCATCGCCTTCTTCGTCTCCTCGCTCACAGGCTTGCCCTGCAATCGCAGCAGCATCAAACCGTAGAGCGCGTCGAAGCAGTTCTCAATCTCCGATTTCTCGGTCAAGGAGTCATTTTCTGTCAATGATTCGAAGGAATTTAAAGGATTTTTATCACCATCCCCTTTATCCTTACAGTCCTTGATATGATCAGATTGATTTAAATCCTTTTTATCCTTTAAATCCTTGATACTTTCTCTGATACGGGATCTCAGTTCGACGATGAACGGCAGCGCCTGATAGTAAGTGGCCGAATAGACAGGATGCTTCGGCGACTTCAGCAACTGACGGTGCAAGTCGTCCAGCCAGATGATTGCGTTCTTGCAGATCTGCAGGTGTCCGCTGTGCGCCACCCCCTCCGAGCGCATCATCTCCGCCAAATCCTCATACCAGCGGCGCAGTTCAGCCCGCTGCTCACCCTCCAACTGAAAACGCGACAAGTAGGAATCCTCCAACTTGTCGACGTCCAGCGACACGCCCCGCAGCAAGTCTTCCACCTGCCACATATACAGCAGCCACTCAGCGATGTTCTGCTCTTTCAGTTTCTGTGCTATTAACATCTGAATCTTATATAATAACACGGATTTGACGGATGAAACAGATACTTTGTTTTAAAAGAACAATGTCCATAAGTTCGAACCGTCAAATCCGTGCAATCCGTTGTTTTATAATCTTAAACAAATCCTCCGTGTCCCTTATTCTATCCCGGGAATCCAGTACAGCAGGCCCAGCGAATAGAGCGCCATGATGGCCGATACCACCATCACGACAGCGCCGATGCAGCGGTTGATGATCCAGATGCCCCGCACGTTGAAGCGGTTGCGCACCTTGTCAATCAGCCAGGTCAAGCCGAACCACCACGCCAGCGCACCGACGACGATGAACACATAGCCCACCATCTGCGGCCACGGGTTGTCGCTCAGCACAAAGGTGAACTGACCGAACATCGCCACAAACAAGAAGATAATCAGCGGGTTGGAGAACGTGACGAAGAAGCCCGTCACGAAGTTATGCACCAGCGAGCCACGGTTATGCGACACCGGTTTCACCTTATCGACAGGATTCGAGCGGAAGGTCCACAGACCGAACAGGAACAGCAGCACGCTGCCCACCAGTTTAATCCAGAACGCAATCCTGACATCCTCGATGATGCCGCTGACAAACGACAGACCGAAGCCCGTCATCAGCGCATAGATAATATCGCTCAGTGCAGCCCCCACGCCAGTAGCAAATCCGTACCAGCGCCCTTTGTTCAGGGTACGCTGTACGCACAGCACACCCACAGGTCCCATCGGTGCTGAAGCCACGATACCGATAATCATGCCTTTCACCACCATCTCGAAGATGCCGATGTTATGCAGAATATCCTGATAGTTCAGCGGATTCAGGTGCTGCAGATGTGTATCAATCAATGGAATCATCCGTACCAATCTTTCTAACGAACTGCAAAGTTACGATTAAACGAGTGAAAAAACAAATTTATTTGATTTTTTCCGAGTGCGAGTAACTTCGGCGAAAGCCAAAGTTACGATTAAGTGAGCGGAATTCCAAATTTTGGAGCAGTGAGTGCAAAAAAAATGTATTTTATTTGCCGAGTCGTGACAAAATTGTCTAAAGACAAATTTATTTGATTTTTTTTCCTAACGTGAGCAATTGCGCGTTCGCGTTCAAGCGATTGGGGCGAAAGCCAAGTTACGACCAAAACAATTAAAAGTTAAAAAACAGACCCAAACCTTGAAATAGGTACAAAATTATGCACAATTATAGTGCAAATCAGTCTTTTCAATCCTGCTAATCTTTAAGTAAGAAAATAAAGAATAATCAGTCATACAACATTGTGTGATACATATTTGTGTGACACAAACTTGTGTGAACGAAAAATATGTTGTATATTTGCAGCAAATTACTAAATAACGACATCATGAAAAAACCATTTGTCTTCGGAGTAGCCGTTGATGATGCACATTTCATCGGGCGTAAAAAAGAGATTGAGCAACTCAAATCTCAAATGCAATATGGAATTAACACCATACTCATTTCGCCACGTCGCTGGGGAAAGACATCACTCGTCAAGCGCGTTGCAAAGGAAGTTGCTAACGACCAACTGAAAGTTGTGTATGTTGACATACTTTATTGTCGCAATGAATATGATTTCTACAACACCTTCGCATCAGCCGTACTTGGGCAGACAGCATCTCGACTCGATGAATGGAAACAGAATGCACAGGAATTTCTGTCACGACTTGTTCCTAAAATCAGTTTCTCGCCAGAGCCTAATCATGATTTCAGTATTTCGCTGGGCATTACCCCCAAGACGTACAAACCAGAGGAAATACTTAACCTGCCCGAACAAATTGCCCGAAAACGTGGATACAACATTGTTGTGTGCATCGACGAGTTCCAGCAAATCGGTGACTTCGCCGATGCACTCACCGTACTAAAACGTATGCGCAGTGTGTGGCAACACCAGCACGCGACATCCTACTGTCTGTTCGGCAGCAAGAAACACATGATGAGTACCCTCTTCCAGCAGCGCAATCATCCCTTCTATAAATTTGGAACGACCATGTACCTCGGTCTTATTCCGGCGGAAGAATGGATTCCGTACCTGTGTCAACAATTTGAAAAAGAAGGCAAAAACTTGTCTGTACCATTGGCTGAACAAATATGCAAAATGGTTGAATGTCATCCATCATACGTACAACAACTGGCATTCAACACCCTCATCTGCACCAAAACGTCAGAGGTAAGCGAAGTGAACTTGACAGAAGCCTATGAGAACCTACTTGACGAAAACACGCCCCTCTTCATCGAAAAGACCGAACGTCTGACAGCCTACCAGATGAACTTCTTGCGCGCAATCATAGCAGGAATCCACCAGGACTTCGGTCTTGCAGCAATCCGCGAAGAATACAATCTTGGTTCTGCCTCCAACATTGTGCGTATCAAGGAAGCGCTTATCGAAAAGGAGTTCATTGACATCACTCCTGATGGCATTTATATAGCAGACCCCATTTTGGAGAAGTGGCTCCAAAAGCGCGTGTTCTAACAGGCAAAACCTATTGCACTGTGAGCAAATAAGAGTAGGGGAAATTTCTTTTTTTGTGGTAAAGTTGGTAAAAACGCCGTCCACAGTCGGTGTTGACACCGATCGCAGACGGCATGAAGGTGGTCCGTAGTGCAAAAACGAAACAAAGTAACCTGTAAGAAAAATGCTTGGAATAGGCTGATTGTTATGTATGGGAGGATGAACTTATCAACCCTTACAAAACAGTCGGTACACGATTAAAGTGCACAGACTGTTATGTAAAGTTAGACTAGGATTCAGTTAATAGAAATGCTACGATTCCGACAGTATTGTTCCAACCGAAAGTTACAACAATTGATTTCATCAATGTTTCTTTGTACCTCTTTTAATTCTTCGGAAGAAAAGTTCCATAATGTTGAATCCAAATGAAAATTTGTCAAAGGTTCATTCGTATCTCTCAAGTTTTTAAGTTCTGCTTTGACGGCTTTGTCTAATTTATTTAAGGCCGCTTCTTTTATCTGGTCTTTATTCATAATCTAAAAAGATTAAACTATTGATAGAATAGTTGTTCTCAATTCACTTATCTTGCAGCGATAACGCGAGACGCAAGCCAACTCTATTGATACCGATGGCAACGGATCCATAACTATATATAAGCTCTATCAGATCCACCTCTTCACTAGGCCCCCCCCAGACCCACTTGAGACTTTCGGTGTCCCAACCTCCACCGCGGATATAGCCTCCTTGACATAATTCCCATACGTTTCCTGTCATGTCATAAATACCCAGTTCATTTGGTTTTTTTGACTTCACCATATGGGTTCGGCAGTTATTCTTATCTGTTTTTTCGTCCGATTTTCTACCAGAAAGACGCTCGTCACCACTATTTTCCCACAGCCAAGCAACGTCATCTGGCGCATTGCTTCCAGCATACTTGTTATAGCCACGAGATTTCATACCACCTCGGGCTGCATATTCCCATTCATCGGGAGTGGGCCACCTAAAGTCATACCCAGTCCGAAGGTACAACTTGTGAAGAAAATTCTTGATATCATTGTCTTTTGGCCATTTATATACCGACTCTACTGGCAAATCTTCGCCTTCAAAATAGGAGGGATTGTTCTCTTCTCCCATAACAGCCTTCCATAATGCCTGTGTTACTTCCGTTTCACCTATATAAAAGTCATCTAGTGTTGTACTACCTTCAACTATAATCATTTTGAAACTAACACCATTAACTGTGAACATTTTGTAAGTTGGCTTGTTCTCCATTGTAATCATGAAGTCTGGTTCGTACTTCCTAATGCTCTCAATGAGATCTCCAATTCCCTGTAAACAAAGTTCATGGGCTCTTGGGCTCATGGTGGAAACATTTTTATTATAGTAATCAATCTTAGCCTCTAATTTGTTTTTAAGACGAGTTACTTTTTCTTCATTCTTTTTGTCTCCTGTCTGTGCCCCTGTGACTACAGCAATCATCATTGTCACAATCATCAAAAATAGTTTCTTTTTCATTATTTGTTCAAATTATAATATTTAATGATTATTCATTAGTAACTAATAATTGTTCATTATTATCATCTTGATAGGCTTTAATTAGAGAGTGCAAGTCGAATACCAATGTTACCCCAATAGTAATCTGGGGCATAATAGTTACGATGCCATACACTACAGTTTTTAGCAAAACTGGTCCAACTGCCACCACGAACCACGCGCTTAGTTCCAGTGTAAGGACCAGTAGGGTTGGTTTGTGTGCTAGTGCCATAGTCGTCATACCAGTCTTGGCACCATTCATAAACACTACCACTCATATCATGAAGACCAAGTTCGTTTGCAGTTTTCGTTTTTACAAATGGAGGAGAACCAGTGGTATTATCGGTGAAATGAGCAACATTATCGATATTATTACTTCCGCTATATTTAAGATTCCGACTCTTCGTGCCACCTCTGGCTGCGAATTCCCATTCTGCCTCTGTTGGCAAACGAAAGTTTTTGCCCATTTTGGCATTCAATTTCTGAATAAATATTTGGCATTCATTCCAACTAACGAAACAAATCGGTCTTTGCTCCCCCCTGTAATCCCAATGCATTGATTTAGGTTTTTCTGGCGGGGCATAATACAACTCTGTTGGTAAACTTCCCATAACTGTCTGCCACAATTCCTGCGTTACTTCTGTTTCAGATAGATAATAATCGGATAGAGTCACACTATGAGGTCGTTCTTTTTTTTTCGCTTTTTCGTCAAGAGTGTTTCCCATAATGAATGTTCCGCCTTCCACCTTAATCATTTTAAATTTCACGTTGCCAATGGTAAACGTTGGATTCGTAAACGTTGGATTCGTGACGATTTGCCGTTGTTCACCCAATGGTAATACTAGTCGTAGCCCATGTGAAGCATATTGGTCTCCTTTACTACGTTGCCATACACGACAAGCGTCCTCATTACTACGAAAGCCACCTCCCCGGACAACATGATAATAATAATATTTATCGTTAAAAGATTCTGATCCTACGGGGTTGGTCTGGGCATTGCCGCTATAATCTCCGTATTTATCTTGTGTCCATTCCGCAACATTGCCACTCATGTCGTAAATACCTAGTTCGTTGGCCTGCTTTGTCTTCACAGAATGAGCATGAAGATACTCATGCGGGGCATTAGGACGCTCGGAACTATTACGATCATACCACGCCACTGAACCTATGCTATTACTTCCACTAAACTTAAAACCACGACTTTTTTTTCCACCCCGTGCAGCATATTCCCACTCAGCTTCTGTCGGCATACGAAAATGTTGGCCAGTCAATACATTGAGTTCATATATGAATTTCTGCCATTCTTCCCAATGGCTTAATTCAGGGATAGTTTTTCCAGTGGTGCTTTCGTATGCCACAGCTTTCCACAACTGGTTTGTCACCTCTATCTCACCAATGTAGTAATCCGAAAGGGTTACGCTGTGAACAGGTGTAGCATGATAGCTTGCTTCATCTCCGCCCCCTCCCTGTGCACCCGTCGCGCCCATCTGAAACGTGCCACCCTCGACCTTAATCATTTTGAAACTGACACCATTGACTGTAAACGTTCGATAGTCTTGCTGTCCCCATGTAGCCGTAGCAATCATCATTGATGCCACTATCCATATGATAATCTTTTTCATCATAGTAATTATTAAAAGTTTTATCACAAATAATTATAATATATAGTTGCAATCATCAAAGTGCCAAGCGAAACCCTATTGTGCTTTTACGGTATGAAGGATTTGCATATTCACGAACACATATACGACAATCATCATGGTAGCTTCTTGTATTGCCTCCTCGTATCACTCGTTCATTAAAATAACCCTGGGTAAGAACAGCGGGATTAGTCTGTGGACTATTGGGGTACTTTGCTTGCCAATCTTGACACCATTCAGAGACGTTGCCACTCATACCGTAGATTCCTAATTCGTTCGCTTTCTTATCCATCGAATTCTGGGTAGGAGTGGTAGAATAAAACAACGATTGATACGAAGGTGTATTATTAATATACCAGCCTACCTCGTCCAATTTATTACTTCCACTGAACATATATCCTAGACTTTTCTTTCCACCACGAGCAGCATATTCCCATTCTGCTTCAGTTGGTAAACGGAAATTTTGACCAGTCAAAGAATTGAGTTCACGCAAAAAATCCTGGACATCCTCCCAACTAACCGATTCCACAGGTTTATCATCCCCAATAAAGGTCGATGGGTTACCAGGAAACACAGCTTTCCATAACCGTTGGTTCACCTCTATCATACCAATATAGTAATCGGAAAGAGTTACGCTGTGAATAGGCTTTTCTAATCGTGGGTCAAATGTTCCCTCTGAGGATATCATTTGGTCGCGAGTCCCACCCATCCAGAACGTACCACCTTCAACTTTAATCATTGTAAATGTAACACCATTAACGGTGAACTTTTTGCTCTCAGGCTGTGCCCATGAGGCTGTGGCAATCATCATAGATGCTGCCATGATTAAAAGATTCTTTTTCATGATAATAGTTAGTCTATTATTTAATTCGATAATAAATACAATAAGAAGTTATAGGGACAGAGCAGAAATAGTATGCCCCATCCCTATAATCACTTTTCGTTAATTATTTCACATAGAATTTCTCTCCATTCATGATATACATCCCTTTGGGGAGAACGGTTGATGAATCATTTGAACGGACTTTTATGCCCTGCAAATTGTAGATATCATAAGTCCCATTTGTTTTGACTGTGTCAACATGAGTTGGAATACCGAACGACACCTTGAATGTAGATGTTTCGAAATCTTTGTGTTTGGTTTCATTGGGCTCAACCAGCACGGTATTCTCGATGCGTCCTTCTTGTGTTCCTGACGGGAAATCTGCAATTGGTTCTACCATGATGTTGACGATGGGACCGTCATTTTCGTAGAACTTAGCGTTTGAAAGCGATGTGCAAACCAAACGATAAGATCCATTGGCTGCATGTTCTACAGACAGAGAGTGGTCGTCCATACGGTCTTCATCCAGTTTTACATCAGGCTTTCCTTTCTTGTTGAGGGCAATTGTCAAACCTTCAGGCAGGAACAAGTCGCATTGGAACGAGCAATAGTCAATGGCATTCTTCAGTTTCAAGGAAATCTGCATCTTTTCTCCTTCTTTGATGCTAAAGTCCTCCACATATAGGCCGTCTCCAGTCGGTGCCTGTGTCACCGTCCTAAGTTGTTTCCGAGGTGTACTGTTCGAGACTTGTGCCAGAATCATGTTAACCACCTTCACGGCATCTGCGACATCAATCTCTCCGTCCTCGTCCACATCGGCAGCCTTTGCGTCAAAGTTTTCGCTGGGTCTCTCCAGAATGTAATTGACGATGGCGACTACATCTGCCACATCGATTTCCAAATCACTATTGGCGTCTCCCTTGATGTAGGTGCTGACGTTGAACGTGAATGAAACAGGGTCAAGCTTTTGCTTGGTCTCATCGGCATGCGTCATGACGATGTTCTCTACCTTGCCAGTGTAACTGCCTTCGGTCACATCCGATGGCACTTGTATGTTCATCGACATCAGAGGACCTTCTGTGCCTTCGATGACACCATTGGTCATTGAGATGCAGACAAAGCGGTATTTCCCATTGCCTAATTCCTCTATCGACAGACTCGGATTGTCATCTTCATAGCGGTCGCTCAACTTCACATCAGGCTTCCCTTTCTTGTTTTTAGCAATGTCAAAACCTGCTGGTAGCGAAAGTTCAAACTGGTATGCCGTTAAATCTGTACTCTCATTTTGCAGACCGATTTCAATATTCTCTGTTGTCCCACAAAAAACATCTGCATTGTCCACAATAATTTGGTTGACTTCTTCATATTTTGTAAAAGTCCCATATACATTATAATCACAATCGGGCATATATGCAGGAATTTCACTCCATCCAGAAAAGATATCCTTTCCTCGTTGAGGAGCAGGTTCTGGGATGATGGGGTCTCTATAATAGTGATTATAGGACTTATATTCTTCTCCATCAACATAGTATTTTAGAGAATGTTCCTCCATAACAGCTAAAGTAAAAACACTCCAGTAATCAATATCTTGTTCCATTTGCGACTTAATTGCCTCATTTTTTACATGTACTGTTATATATTTTTTATTCCCGGTTATATACCCTCCTGTAACTACTGGTACATCTGACTTAAAACAATATATATCTTCAAAATAATCATAAGTTATACTTTCGACAGTTATTTTTTCTACTGTACTAGGAATGATAAGTGTTTTTAGATTTCTACACTCCTTATAGCTTGTATCTATTTCCTTTGCCCCTTCTCTATACACTACCTCTTGTAGATTAGGACAATTATTAAAAGCACAATTACCCCCTTCCACAGGATTAATCAATGTACTAAAAGAAGTCATACCACAATATGCAAAAGCCAAATTGTCAATTCGCGTTACTTTATCTGGAATAACAATGTCAATTTTTAAATTCGAACATCCCCTAAAAGCTTCTTGACCAATCTTCTCTAGATCTTCTGGGAAATTAATTGTAGATAGATTTGAACAATAATAGAACGACTGAGCAGAAATCCAAGTTATAGTATTTGGCAAATGAACAGAGGTTATATTTTGGTTATTCCGAAACCCCGTTCCGACAATTGAAACTACTACACAAGGAATATCGTTATATTTAACAGTTTCTGGAATAATAATATCTCCAGAAACATCATTGTTGCCCAAAATTACTGCTGTTCTTGTGTCTGTATCAACTTGATAGATTATGTTGTCAACAGTAATCCTCTTTTCTACTGCGTTTGCTATCACAGAGAACAGCAATGCAACTGCAAAAAGTAACATAATTCTTTTCATATTCAATTGTTTTGTTGCGAAATACCTAATAAAAGGCATTTCAAGTTAATAAATAATTATAGATTTACATTTTCCTGATTGATACATGTTCCTGATACACCATTCTCTACTACTATTGATGGTGTTGTTTCCAAAAAAACGTCGACAGGCTTCCTTTGAAGGAGTTCGGACCATGCATCTTTCAAATCATTATACAAATCGACGGCTCCAACTATATTTTTATCCAATTCCGTTGATTTAGGAGCAAGTAAGATACCTTCTTTGGGCAACAAAGAGTGTAACATACCACATCGAAGTGCAGAATATAGCTTATTCGTTGTTTTTTCTGTAGTTTTGTTCTTTCCTTTCTTCAATTTGATTTTAATGTTCCATTTTTTATATTTCTGAAGAGGTAAAATATCTTTAATAGCACGAAGAAAATCTTCTTCGGAGTGCGCGCTATCAGAAAAAGTTTTTTGTTGTAAACTGCATTTTCCAAGAAACTCTATCATTGCAGACATTAACACAAAACCCATATAGGGGTTGTTTGTAATGAATTGTTTAACATCGTCATTTTCGAAGAAACTGTTACCGATATCCAATAAACTTTGTTTCATAAAGCGTTGTGTTTAAGAGTTAATAATTATTTGATTCAAGGACCGCATGCATGAGAATACAGCATGGCATCTCCATGCATGGCACATTAGTTGTTAACAGTCGCTTTCTTCTTTTTTCGGATTTTGCCTTATTACTCTAAAGAAATCTATATTATTGTTACGGATTATTTCTTTGTAACGTTTTTGGATAAACTCAACATGATCGGGATACATGTGTTCAAGGATACTTATTGTCTCCCAAACGTTTTTTCTACACAGCTCTGGCGGTTGTTGTTGAAGGATCATGTTGATGTCGTCAAGACAACCTTCTATTACACAGATTGTTTTTAGATTCCTTTCTTCTGATGTTGTGCGACTCCATTCTTGTGGGGAGCACAATCTTACTTTGCCTGAAATGGGGTCTGTTACCACTGCAAAGAAATCGAATTCTTCTTGTTTATTCATACGCTTTTTGTTTTTTTTGCTCACTACTGCTCATTCGTGAGCGGGTTGATAAATGTTGATGAAGTATAGGCATAAAGAAAGTGTGAGCGGACTTTCGCTTATTCCATCTGTAGGCTCTCGACTGCCCATGCAACGAATAAGAAAAGTCGCTCACACCTTAGGAAGTATATATGTATAGTGTACATACAACTACCCAAGGAGAGCGTTCTATTATTCATGTTGCATAGTGAGTTGTCGAGATTCACAGATGCTGAATAGCTAAACGCTTCCCAATATGTCTATCGCGGACGTATGTCTCCACGACGTTGCAAATTTAAGAAGAGTTTTGCAGAAACGCAAATTATGAGCGACTTTTTTCTTCGCGCTGCAAAAGTAAGAAAAAAGACGAAAGGATGGTTCATCCATTTCGTCCATTTGCGTTTTGCGGTGAGGAACACGTCAATTACACGTTTTTTGACACGTCAATCTTCATGAATTTATATGTCAATCTTAAGAAAACATTGTTATGCAGATTGATGTCAAGATTTACGAAGATTGACGTGTAAAAGCCTTCGCGACCTGATGGATGTCCTGCATGGCTCTGCTTATACTGAACTCGCGTGATTTTAGGATTTGAAAAATTATTACAATCTCTTTCATCCTTAGAATCCTTGTTGTGAAAAGATGATGCTCAGAAGCCGTTTTGAAACATTTTTGCCACTTCTTCCAGTTTGTTTTGCTCGTATTGGGAAAATTCTGCGAATACGGATTTGATGTCGAGGTCGGGGTATTCGCGGATAAGTTCCTCACGGACTCCTGCGCTTTGTCGGGTATAGTCCTCGAAGCGTTGGTTCAGCACGTTGTAGTCGTAAGGTGGGGCAGAGTCGCGATAGCAGCCGATGGTACGCTCGAAGATGGCATCGATGCGGGCATGGTGGTCAGCCAACAACTGGGCAAGGTCGACCGAGGCTTTTTGAGGTGCTGGGGGAGGGGTGGACAAATCTGACCTCTCCACCACTTGCGGGGCACTTCCCTTTTCAGAGATGGAGTTATCGTTGCCCACAACTGTATCAAGTGGCTGTTGTTGCTGAGGTGCTGTCGGATATTCGAGGACGTCGGTTCTTTGTCCTGTCTGATGCCACCATAGGAAAGCGGCTCCTGTTATTAATAATATAATAGGTATAATGAGGAGCCATTTTGTGCGGGGCTTTTGTTCCAGAGTTTTTTGCAAGTCGGCGACTGTCTGGAAGCGTTGTGCTTTGTTGGTCTGTGTGCAGCGACGGATGATGCGACGGTAACGCTGCGCACAAGGCAGTGTCTCCAGCAGTTTGCCGACAGCGTAGATGTCGGTACGCTCATCGACGTCGTTGCTGCCGTCGGTCTGTTCGGGTGCGGCGTAGCGATGGGTGCGCCCCATCGTATCAGGGAAACTGTCGGTGTAACAGAAGCCGAAATCGATGAGACGGACGTCGTGTCCGATGCGTGTGATCAGAACGTTCTGAGGCTTAAGGTCGAGGTGCAAGACTTGGTGGCCGTGCAGGTAGTTGAGGGCAGACAGCAGTTGGTCGAGAAAGCGGTCGGCATTCTTTTTGTCGGTAAAATAGTCGGGATGGTGCTGGGTGAATAGGTCGAGGGTTTCGCCATCGACATAGTCCATCAAGATGTAGTCGTCGCCTAACGACACGTAGCGCACCAGCCCTGTGTGTTCGAGGGTGTAGCCTGTCTCAAACTCTTTCCGAAGGGCTGCCACATAGTGCGGGTCGGTACGAAACTCAGGCTTCAGCCGTTTCAGGAAATGCAGTTTGCCGTACTGACGGACACGGTAGCATTGGCAAGTCGCACCATCGACTGGCAACAGTTCGGCTTCTGGAAAATCGTGTGGTATGTTGGAAAAGGAGGAACTGTCCATCTTACATCAGTCTGAATCGGATACCTTGCACTTTGCCTGCTGTAAAGGCACCTAACGATTGTCCGTCCCTGACGACAGACTCGATGAGCAGGGGGTAGCCTTCGACGAAGTGGGTGACGGTCAGCGTGTCGCCCACCTGCAGTTTGCTGTTCTCGCTGGTTTGAACCAGAAAGTGTCGGTCGCCCATGTACTGGAGCACATAGCGTCGGTCGGGCAGATATTTCACTTCAATCCTCTGCCCTGCGTGCAGGTCGGTTGTCCGCACTTCGTTCCCGCTTGTTTCAAACGATGAGTTGCTACGGTCGTCAAACACTTTCAGGGTTTCCCAGCAGTCAAAACCTAAGTAGCGGGCGATGACATCGAGGGTAGTCTGGCGCGGTTCACGTTCGTCGTTGATGAAACCCAGCAGGCGTTTGATGGTGTTGAGTCCCATGTGCTCGCCTGTTCGCGACTCGATGTCAAGCACCAGATAGTCGCAGTCGGCAGGTGTGTTCAGGGGATGTTGACAGGTGGCGGCCAACTGTTCTTGTATGTATGGTGAAAACTTCATGTCGTCTGCCTCTTGATGAGTTAATCCTTGACCAGACGGAAACCGAGATAGTTGCGGCGTTCGTTGGGGCTGACAAAATTGCGGAAGGCCACGCGGCAGGAATTGGCTCCGTTCTGGAAACTGCCGCCACGGACGACGTACTGGGAGGTGTTGACCGCCGCACCTGCCTCATAACTGTCGGTGCGTGGCGACGATGTCCATTCATACACGTTGCCGCTCATGCCGTAGATGCCCAGTGAGTTCGGTTTTTTCGACTTGTCGGCCACAGGATGTGTCTCGCTGCTGCTGTTGGTGCTGTACCACGCCACGCTTGCCACATCGTTCGCGCCGGCATAGAGCCACGTGCTGCTGGAGCCGCCACGTGCTGCATATTCCCACTCTTCCTCTGTCGGAAGTCGGTAGTTCTGGCCCGTCAGTTCGTTCAGTTTGGTGATGAACTGTTCTACGTCGGCCTTGTTCACCATTTCGACAGGTCGTGTCAGGTTTTGTGTCTTCACTTTTGTCCCCTGAAAATACGAGGGATTTGTACCCATCACCTCTTTCCACAACTGCTGTGTCACTTCATACTTGCCTATCTGGAACGACGACAGTGTCACCGAGTGTTGCGGACGTTCGTCGGCCGATGCGTCGGCCAGGTCGTCGGGCGAACCCATCAGGAACGTGCCTGCCGCCACTGTCACCGTTTCATAGGCATACGTGCCGGCAGGTGTATCTTCGTCGCCCGAAGTGCCATTTTCGCCTTCTTCTCCACCGCCTTCGCCGCCTGTGTTGTCGTCGCCGCTCTCGTCGCCCTCATCCATGCGGGGAATGTCGAATCCGCCTGTGGCAGTGTTATATACATAGTATTTTCCGCGTTCGAAGGCGAGTTTGCCCGTCATGATGCGGAAAGCCGTGCCGCTGTTGTATTCGCCTTCGATGTAGGCGGCATCCTTGCCACTCTCGTTGTAGAGGCTGCTGTTGACAAAGGCATAACGATAGTCGCCGAAGGTGAAGAACGGGCGCTGGGCTGCACCGTTGTAGTTCTGCAGCGAACGGAATTCGCCGCCGGCGAACACGAGCAGGAAGCAGTCGTAGTCGGCATGAAGAGTGACGGCACTGTTGCCCGCCTTGACGTTGATGGTTTCGTCGAATGTGAATGAGCACCGCTCCTGAATGTTCTCACCCTCAGCCGTCGAGGTGCCGACTACATGGTAGGAGCCTGTGCGCAGAGTCACGTAGTTGTCCGTTCCCCATTGTCCGCGAAACGTGTATTCTGCACCGCTGCCCATGTCGGTCAGGGTCAGTTCGTAGTTGGGAGCGACGAGTTCGCCAGTTTGCAATTTGTTGTAGAACTCGTCGAACACCTCTGCATTGGTCATGGGGGCGCGGTGCATGGGTGTTCCTGTCGAGGTGTCGAGCGTGAAGAGGAAATAAACGCGCACTTCGTCGGCTCCGTCTATCACCTCCTCGGCTGCATCGTGTGAATGGCAGGAGTAGAAAATAAACAGCAAAAAACCGACCAATAACAGGGTCAGTGAGGAACAAACGTTTTTCATGTGGATGAAGTCTGAAAGTTTAATGATTGTGTTGCAAAATTACGAAATATCTTTGATTCTTCCATCATCATAGGCGATAAAATAATGACAGACGAACGTAGCACTTGGTGCAGGTTTTTGAGGACAGATTATTCGGCGGTGAAATCGACCAGTGTCTTGCGGTAACTGCTGAAGAGTCCTGAGCGCGATATGAAGCCGATGAAGCGTCCTTCGACATCGACGACGGGCAGGTTCCAGGCCTTCGTCTCGTCGAACTTCTGCATGGCTGCTTTCAGTGTGTCGGCCGTGGTGAGGATGGCAGGCGGTGTCTTCATGAAGGCACGGACGCGGTATTGCCGATAGAGTTCGGGTCGGAACATGTATTTCCGTACATCGTCGAGTGTCATCACGCCGGCGAAACGTCCGGCAGCATCGACCACGGGAAAGAGGTTGCGGCGGCTCTGCTGAATGGCCACTACAATCTTTGTGAGGTCCCAGTCGGGACGGACGGTGACGAAGTCTTTTTCGAGCAGCGAACCGAGGTTGAGGACGGTGAGGATGGCACTGTCCTTATCGTGTGTGAGCAATTCGCCGGTGCGGGCCAGGCGCATGGCATAGATGCTGTGCGGCTCGAAGATGTTGATGGTGAGATAGGCTGAGGCCGAGACAATCATCAGCGGCACAAAGAGTTGGTAGCCGCCTGTGAGTTCGGCGATGAGGAAGATACCCGTGAGAGGAGCGTGCATGACTCCCGACATGAGTCCTGCCATGCCGAAGAGCACGCAGTTCTGTGCCGACATGAATCCTTCGCGCCCGTCGGGAATGTCGAGCAGTTTGTCCCAAAAAGCAGCGAAAACAAAGCCTGTGAGTGCACCGACGAAGAGACTCGGAGCGAACACACCGCCACAGCCGCCTCCACCGTTGGTGGCTGCCGAGGCAAACACCTTCATCAGCAGCACGAGACCCAGATAGAGCAGCAGGCTGCGGGTGCCTGTACCGTAGAAAATGGTGTTGTGCATGATTTCGTCGGCACTGGCGTTCTGCATGAGTTGGCCGACCACGTTGTAGCCTTCACCGTAGAGTGCAGGCAGGAAGTAGATGAGTAGACCGAGCGTGACGGCACCGACGAGAAACTTCATCCATGGCTTCTTCAGACGTGCGAAGAGTTGCTCAAACCAGTTCATGCTGCGGGTGAAATAGAGGGAAACCAGTCCGCAGACGGCTCCGAGAACCAGACATGCTGGAATGATGGCGATGGAGAACTCGTTTTCGAGCGAAAAGTCGAACATGGCATTGGTGCCGTACAGCGCATAGGAAACACAGACGCTGGTGATGCTCGTTGTCAGCAGTGGCAGAAGTGAAGCCATGTTCAGGTCGAGCATGAGCACTTCGAGCACGAACATCATGCCTGCAATAGGCGCCTTGAAGATGCCTGCCACGGCGCCTGCTGCTCCACATCCGACGAGCAGCATCAGTGTGTTGCGCGGCAGGTGAAAACGCTTGCCGAGGTCGCTGCCGATGGCACTGCCTGTCAGCACAATCGGTGCCTCGGCTCCGACACTGCCGCCGAAGCCAATCGTGATGGCACTGGCCACCATGCTCGACCAGCGGTTGTGGGGCTTGATACGTGCCTTCTTCCGACTGATGGCATACAGCACCTTGGTCACGCCGTGGCTGATATCGTCGCGAACGACATAACGAATGAAGAGAGCAGTTAGCAGGATGCCGACAGCCGGATAGACGAGGTAAACCCACGACATCTGCGACGTGGCAACACGTTCGGTAAGCAGCACACGGATTTCCTCAATGCCCCACTTCAGCACAAAAGCCACCAGGCCCGTACTCAGTCCGACCACGAGGCTCAGTCCCAACACAATCTGGCGTGATGTGAACCGCTCTCTTGCCCATCCCGTGACGGCGTCCAGCAGTCCTACTTCACGTCGTCGCCAGCGTATTGACATTCCTTTCATAATCTATCTCAGTATCTCAAACTCACCGTTTTCCTTTACTTTGATAATCTTCGAAGGCTGGTGCTTTTCCTTCGAGCGTTGGTTGTAGCGGACGACATAATCTACCGCAGCCTTCACTTCGTCGCTGATTTCGTCGAAGGTCCGTGGGGTTGGCTCGCCGCTGATGTTCGCACTGGTCGAGACGACGGGCTTCTGGAAACGATAGCACAGTTCGTGCGAGAACGCCTCCTGAGTGACACGTATGCCGACCGTTCCGTCGTCTGCCAGCAAGTTAGGAGCCAGTCCCGAGCCGTGTTGGTAAATCACTGTCAGCGGCTGAGTGGCAAGTTCGACCATGTCCCACACTACGTCAGGCACTCGTCGGACGTAACGCGCCAGGCGGTCGGCACTGTCCACCAGACATATCAGTGCCTTTGCCTCTTCGCGCCGCTTCAGGGCATAAACTTTTCTGACGGCTTCTTCGTTTGTGGCATCACACCCGATGCCCCACACTGTGTCTGTCGGATAGAGAATGATGCCGCCATTGCGCATTACCTCTACCGCACGTTTCACTTCGTCTTGTAACATAAGCCAGCAATTCGTGTAACAATTGCAAAGTTAAGAAAAAAAAATGAGAGTGGAGGGGAGTGTGATGGGAAAAACAACGGAAAAACTCAGAATTTCTCAGAAAAACACTGAATTTTTCCGTGTGTTTCCGTTTTTTCCAAGTGTTCCCGTTGTTTCTTACTTTTTATTTTTCAATTGTCAATGTTAATTGTTAATTGTTAATTGTTAATTATTAATTATTTGTCGTACCTTTGTGGCATCGTTGTACGACATACGACTATGAACAAGACTACTATCGCTGCCAAGCGTCGTGTGCTGCTCATCTATACGGGAGGCACCATCGGTATGATACGTAACCCCGAGACTGGGGCTCTGGAGACTTTCAACTTTGAACATTTGCGCAAGCATGTGCAAGAGTTGAAGCAGTTTGACTACGTCCTCGAATCCTACGCCTTCGAACCGCCCATCGACTCGAGCGACATGCAGCCCGAACTGTGGGCACAGTTGGTGCGCATCATCGCCGAACGTTATGATTGCTTCGACGGTTTCGTTATTCTGCACGGTACCGACACCATGGCCTATACCGCCAGTGCCCTCTCTTTTATGCTCGAAAACCTCGGCAAGCCTGTCATCCTGACAGGCAGCCAACTGCCCATCGGCGTCCTGCGCACCGATGGCAAGGAAAACCTTATCAATGCCATAGAACTCGCTGCTGCCTGCGACGACGAGGGCCGTCCGCGAGTGCCCGAAGTCTGCGTCTGCTTCGAAGCCCATCTCTACCGAGGCAACCGTGTGACCAAGTGCAATGCTGACTACTTCAACGCGTTCACCTCCTATAACTATCCACCTCTGGCCGTCGCCGGCATCAACATCAACTACGACTCACAGCGCATCCTGCCACAGCCTTCCGGAAAGCCCTTCACGCCCCACCTTCGGCTCGACACCTCCGTCCTCGCCCTCACCCTCTTCCCAGGATTGCGTCAGGACATTATCGAGCAGGTGTTCCGCCTGCCCGACATTCGCGGCATCGTCCTGCGCACCTTTGGCTCGGGCAATGCACCCCGTCGTCAGTGGCTCTGCGAAGCCATCCGCGAAGCGACGCGACAGGGCAAGGTCGTCGTCAACATCACCCAGTGTCAGCGAGGATGCGTCGAGATGGATCTCTACGCAACGGGCCAGCAACTTGTCGAAGCGGGAGTCGTCAGCGGACACGATATGACTGTCGAGAGTGCTGTCACCAAACTCATGTACCTCTTCGGCTGCGAACACGATGCCGCCACCGTGCGACGTCTGATGAGCATTTCGCTGGCAGGAGAACTCTCCAGCGGCACCTGAACGGCTCTTCTACAAAAAAATGATGGAAAAATTTGGAAGTTCTTCTGAAAAAGTCTAAATTTGGAACGCCTTGAAAGGCACACACATTTATTTATTAAAGAAAGGAGGAACGACTATGAAACCTGCTGGGTATGACTACGAGGCGGAAGAGTACGACCTCGACAACGCCTACAACGAAGACGACGACCGCCGTACTGACCCCCGCGCTGAGGTAACAGGCAATTCCTACGGCGGATGGGGTACAGAGACAACCGACAGTTCGGTCTGGTACGGCTGACATTCCCCTAATGGGCAAAACGCATGAAACAAGGACGCACAGACAATCCAGTCAGTGCGTCCTTTGTCTGTCAGGCTAAGTGCTTGGAAAAATAACGCCAAGTGCTTAGCGTTCTCACGCCAAGTACTTAGCGTGAAAATTCCAAGCACTTGGAGTGGGCTTCAGAGTGTGGTTCCGGATTAGCGCATCAGTACCTTCTGTTGGCCGACGATGAGGATTTCGTGGGTCGAGGGTGCGAAGGTGTGGAGTGCTGATGCTGTTGCGGTGTGCCCAAGCCGACGGCCGCTGAGGTCATAGATGGTCTTTTGTCCTTGAGCCTCGGTCCCTGTCTGGATGGCTGTGGGGGTAGGGTCGGAGCCTGTGGTCCACGTGTACTGTCCGCTGCCGCAGACGACGGTGGCGACGGAGTCGGCATAGGTGACACTGTGGATGCCGTCGGTGTTGGCTGTGAGTGCTTTCTCGCCTTCAATCAGACATTGGCCTTCGGGGCAGGGAACGACGATGGTGGCAGTGGTGCCACTTGGCACGCTGAACTGGTAGGTGGTGGTGCCGTCGGTGCGTTGCCAGGAAGATCGGACGGGACCATAGGTGGTGTGGGTGGTAATGTCGCAGTGGTCGAGATCGGCGGGCAGGTAGGGGGCGATGGTGAAGGAATCGAAGGCCATGCCTGTGTTGCGGATGCCTGCGAGTTGGGTGAAGAACCATTCTTCGATGTGGTCCATCATGCAGTGGTTCTGCGAGAAAGGTCCGACATCCCAGTATTCTGGGGTGGTGGTGTAGCCCTGAACGACCCACCAGCCGTAGGAGGGGCAGTCGGTCTGGTTGGCCATCTGCCAGACGATATCGTTGTAGCCGTACTGGGCGAGGGTCATGAACACGCACTTGAGGGCTATCTCGCCTGTCTTGATTTTGTAGCCGTCGGTCTTGACACGCTGGGCAAGGACGTCGGCCACGCGCTGCTCGTCGCCTTCGGGTACGAGGCCGTAGTAGAGGGGCATGGCCTGTTCGCTCTGACGTCCGCCGCCACCTGTGATGCTGGTATAGACGGCGGTTTCGGCATTGTAGAACTTCGTGTTGAAGGCACGCTTGATGTTGTTGGCAAGGCGGTTGTAGGTGTTGACGTCGGAGCGTGTGCCAAACTGTTGCGCCATCTCAGCCATACAGCGGGCGAGGTAGTAGTAGGTGCAGGTTTCGGTGAATTCGGTGGGTACCATGGGACTGACGCCTGCGGTTTCCTGTCCCCAGTCGCTGAGAACGCTGTAGGTGTTGTTGATGAGGTAGTCGGTGGTGTTGTCGGTGAAGTGGGCCATCAGGCGTTTCATCTGGGGATAGTACTGCTCGATGAGCGAGGTGTCACCATAGTAACGCCAGTTGCGGTAGGGTACGAGGATGGCTGCGCCACCCCAGTTCGTGTCGTCTTCATAGACGCGCATGTAGAAGGGTGCGACTGATGGTACCTGACCGTTGGGCTGCTGGGCGTCGAAGCAGTCGCGGACGACTTTCTTGTAGAAGTTCTGCATGTCGAAGTTGCAGTTGAGCGAGACGTACATCTCGTTGGGCACGTCGAGCCAGCCGAGTTTCTCTCGTTGCGGACAGTCGGTGATGCTGTTGTAGAGTTGGGAGGCGATGGCGTCGCGGCAGATAACATGAATCTGGTTGACAAGGTCGTTGGAGGTGTGCATCTGGCCAACAGCATCTACGTCGCTGCGGATGCGCATGGCGGTGAAGGCCTCGGGGGCTGGCTGGTCATCAAGTCCGATAATCTGCAGGTAGCGGAAGCCGTGATACATGAATTCTGGACCCCACTCTTCGCCGTCGGGGTCGCCACGGAAGGTATAGACCTCAAACTGGTCGGCAGGTCCGGTGTAGAAGTTCTCCATATAGACAGAGCCATCGGGGTTGAGGCTCTCGCCACAGCGCAGGCTGATGGTCTGTCCGGCACGTCCCTTCAGACGGAAACGATAGGTGCCGGCGTAGTTTCGCCCGAAATCGACCATGTGCAGGGTGTAGCCGCCGCTTTGGATGGTCTTGGTGTTGACGGCCGGCCACGACTCGACTACGCGCAGGGGTTCGTACATACGGCTGCGCAAGGTCCCATGGCCGCTGACTCCGCTGTGGGGACTGGTGAATCGTGGAGTAATGATGCTGACGTCGTGCCATGACGTGAGGTCGATGGCAGGTTTGTCGATGTCGGCAATGACGAGGCGTGCATCATAGTCCTCGCCGCCCCACCAGTTGCTGCCGAGTGTAGGTCCCGACTGCCATCGCCAGTCGGTGTCGGTGACGATGCGCTCGGTGGTGCCGTCGGCGTATTCAAGCAGCAGTTCGGCCATGAGGGCTGTGGCGCCGTTATTCTGCACCTCGCCCTTGGAATAGCGGCCGTCGAGGTGGTCGATGTTGTAGATGCCACCTGCGACTTGGGCAATGAGTGCGTTGGGGCCTTCGCGGAGCAGGTCGGTGACATCGTAGGTAGAGTAGAGAAGTGTCTTCTCGTATTCACTTTCGCCAGGTTCGAGCACGGCATCGGTGACGGGCTGGCCGTTGAGGCGCATGGTAAACACGCCGAGTGCTGTGGCATAGATACGTGCGCGTGTTACTTTTTTATTTAGGTTGAAGGTGCGGCCGAAGTAGGGCACGGTAGTCTCGCGCTGTGCCACCTGTCGATAGGCGACATTGTAGGTGCGTCCGTCGGTCGAGGTCTGGATGGTGAATGCTGCGGGGAAGTTGGCGGCGATGTTGTCAGGCTTGCCCACGGCATGGTCGTTCTGGCGAGGATAGAGCACGATGCGGTCGATGGTACGTGTCTGTCCCAGGTCGAGGGTGACGACGACAGGCACGGCGACGTTCTGCTGGGTGGTCCAACCGAGGGCGCTGCCCATGATGATGCCGTCGGTCAGGTTGGCGAGAGCCCAGCCGTACTGTGGCAGTTCCCATGTGTCAGCATCCTTGCCGACAGAGAGCGTGGCGGAACGTGCGACATTGTTCGAACCACTATAGACTTCCATCTCGGCGAGTTGGACGAAGGAGAAGTTGGCATCGGTCGAGGCACGCAGTCCGAGTTCCGTCACATCCAGCCGCACATAGCGGCACTGGACAGGCGTGTCGAAGACGATGCTCATCGCGTCGAGCGTCTGCTGGCTGACCTCGGCATGTATCCACTGGCCCGTCCATTCGGAGGGTTTCATGAAGGCCGTCTCGAAGGTCGAAGAGGCGTCGGCGGTGCCGTCGGTCGTCGTGACCTTCACGGTCCAGGTGTAGGCCGAGCAACTCTTCAGCGGCGTACCTTCGTACTTGATGCCATAGGGCACGGGACTTTCAACGCGCCCTGAGTTCCACATAAGGGTACCGTCGGCAGCGCAAACCACAATCTCGTAGGCGGTCTGTACGACGTTGCGCTGGTCGCTCTCGAGTTGCCAACTGAATCGCGGCGTCTGTGTGTCAATACCGAGTGGGCTGCGCAAGCCCTCCACTTTCAGTTCGGTGACGGTCAATGCTGCCTGG
>JAIKWU010000026.1 GCA_024684455.1 Bacteroidaceae bacterium
TGATAGTAGTGCAGTGTGGCGGAGGGCTGCCAGAAGCCGAACTTTGGTGATGCGACGAGTGTGGCATAGACACGGTCCTGGTGGTCGAAGTTGTCGGGTTGGAATATGCCTATCTCTTTCGCCTCGTCATACACATTGCCGACATGGGTGAAGAAGTCGTTCTCACGGGTGAAACCTGCCATGAAGTTGAGCCACGAATAGGTCAGGTTGAAGTCGATGCTCTGACGAACGGAGGGACGCAGCAGCGGATTGCCTCCTTCGTATAGCATACGGCTGTCGTAAATCACGATGGAACTCAACATACTATAAGGCGGTCGGGTGATGCGCTTGCCATAACTCAGTTGCGCACTCCACTTGCCCTTCTGCCAAGCGGCTGAGAGGTTGGGGAACCAGTCGTTATAGGTACGGCTGGGCTCTGGCTGCCAGATGCCAAACGAACTGTAATCCGTAGATACATGTTCATAGCGCAGGCCTGCATTCAGGCGCCATTGTCCCAGTTGCAACTCGTATTGGGCGAAGCCCGCGATATTCTTTTCATCCATCTCGTTGTCGGCAGTGGGTATGATTTCCTCGTCGTTATGGTTGCGGCCATGGCTCTCCGTGCTCGTCACCTCCGAACCGCCGCTCAGCATGCCTTTCCATATGGGATAGGTCAACACCAGCTTTCCAGCCACCATCCTTCGGTCTTCATTGCTATGGGTGGTGATGGTCCTGTCGCCCAATTCCTTGCTCACCTCGTATCCGAAGATATGGTCTTCCGATGCACGTCGCAGCAATGTGGCATTCAGGTCAACGCCTAATTTTCCCACATTGCCCACATAGTACGTATTCAGTTCCCAGACGGGTTTGTCTTTTTCGTTGATATCCGTCTTCAGATGCACGTCGCCATAGAACGCCCCGTTTTTCAGATAGTTCTGCCTCATATCTGTGAAGAAACGATTATAAAGCAAATGCTCCGACGAGAAACTCAGTCCCACGGAATGGTCGGCGTTGAAGTCATAACTCATCCCAGCCATATACTGAAAACTCGTCCAGGTGCTTCTTACCGGCAGGTCCACACTGACATCGAACATATCCTTGCTGATGTGCAGTTCTTGGTCGAGGTCTTGGTCGATGCTGTGATTGCCGTTGTCGAGTGCCACATTGGCGAAAGCCTCCAGGCCGCCTTGGCGGTACTTCACTGTCAGGTCGTCGTAGTTGCTCAACTTGTTGTTCTGCTTGGCATCAATGGTAGCCATCACACTCAGCCCGTCGCCTTGTGCCTTGATTGTCTTGATGCGGATGACGGCATCCACCTCGGCATTGTATTGTGCCCCGGGGGCGGTGATGATGTCAACGCTCTTGATGTCGATAGACTTCAACTGCTTCAGGTCCTGGACGTTGTTCACCTTCTTGTTGTTGATGTAGATTTCCGGCACCCCTTTGGCCAGCACCTCGAACTTGCCATCTCGCCCTTGCACCATGGGCATCATCGAGAGTACGTCGTCGGCATTGCCGATGTCGTGGAGGATGGAATGCTGCACTTCGACGGTCATTCCGCCCGGCGTCATCTTGTATTGTGGGATCTCCCCCTTTACCGTGACTCCTTGTATCAAATAAGTGTCGGGATGCATGGCAATGGTGCCGAGCCGCCCCACGGGTGCGTTCCTTGTCACGGTCTTGTAACCGACATAGGTGAGTTTGACGATGAGTTGGCGGGGTTGGCACGGGATGACGAAGTCGCCGTTCTCATTGCTCACACCTCCGGTGATGAAGGCGGAGTCGTTGGGAACGAGGAGCGACACGGTGACATAGGGCAACGGCTTTCCGTGCTCGTCGACGATATGCCCCGTCAGTTTGGTGTCAGCCTTCTGCATGCATTCCACGTAGATGTCCTTGTCCTCTGAGGTCACACGCATGGGATAGAAGCCCACCACCTGCTTGACGGCATCCTTGACCGAGGCGTTCCTCAGTGAAGTGGTGACGGTGAAGTCCTCCAGTTCGTCGAAGATGAAATTGATTTTGTAACTGCTTTGCGCGTTGTCTATCCAGATGAGCGCCTCGGAGAGGGAGGTGTTCCTGAAGTCGTGTGTGAGTTGCTGAGCCCCTGCCGTCGTGGCGACGAGGCACAATATGATGATGAAAAGATGTCTCATGATGATGTCCTATTCGATGGTGATGGTTTTTTCGGAAAGCGTGAGGTGTACTTTCTCGAAATGGTTGATGCGGTTGAGGATGTCCTGGATGGAATCGTTGGCCTCCCATTTCAGGTAGAATCGCAGTGTGCGAGTGGCTTCGTTCTTGAACACCACCTTCACTCCGTAGTCACGACTGAGTTGCTGCATGATTTGTTGC
>JAIKWU010000035.1 GCA_024684455.1 Bacteroidaceae bacterium
TACGAGCAGAGCCGCCAGCAGTGCCACGACGGCGCACCAGTAATGTTGAAGAAATTCGTATGTCATCATGATTGTTTAGTGTTTAGAGTTTCTGGTTTAGAGTTCTGGTCCCCGCTTGATTTGCTTGCACATGATGCTGATCTCCACCGCCAACATCGTGGTGAAGAGCACGAGGAAGAGGAAGAACGTAATCATCACGCTCGACGACTGCAGCGCACTCACACCCACCCACGTGGGCAGCATGTCCTGAATCGTCCACGGCTGACGCCCGAACTCTGCCACGAGCCAGCCGCATTCACTGACGATATATGCCACGGGTATGCACCACAGGGCGGTATGGAACAACCAACGTGGACTCTTCTTGCGGTACAGGAAGTAGAGGATGGCGCAGAACAGCAGGATGAACAGGCAGCCTCCGCCTACCATGATGCGGAAAGACCAGAAGCAGATGGGGATGTAGGGTACAATCTGCTCTGCCTCCTTCACATAGCCGTAGCCCATCCACGGCATGTTCTCCTGAAACTCGGAGGCAAGCACCTCCAGTTCGTTGTTGCGTCCATCGCGCTTGGCCTCACGGTAGGCTTTCATGGCTGTGAGCGCGTAAGAGCCCCGTACCATCTTCTCGCTGAGCGGCACTTCGTACTCACCATCGCTCTTGTCGTAGCCGTTGATGATGTCGTTGATGCCAGGGACGTAGCCGTGCAGGTCGTTGGTCGCAAGGAACGAGAGCGCATAGGGCACCGCAATGCGCATCGGAGGCTCGTGCTCATTCTTCCAGTCAGGCTGTGCAAAAGGATTGACCGCCGCAAAAATCGTCAGCGACTGGTCGTCGCCACCGTTGTAGAGCGCCTCCATCGCAGCCAGTTTCATCGGCTGTGTCTGTCCGACGGTGTAAGCCGAATGGTGACCCGTCACAGCCGCCAGCACAGAGGCAACCAGGCCGACGATGGCGCCGATTTTCATGCTTTGGCGAGCAAACTCCACATGGCGCCGTTTCAGCAGATACCAACTGGAAACGCCGACTACAAACACCGCACCAAGCACCCATGCCGAGATGACCGTGTGACAGAACTTGTCGATGGCCACGGGCGAGAGTGCCACATCGACGAACGACACCATCTCGTTGCGCATGGTGTCAAGGTTAAACTCCTGTCCGACAGGATACTGCATCCACGAGTTTGCCACCAGAATCCACCAGGCGGAGATGGTCGCGCCGAGGCCTGTGAGCCACGTCGAAGCCAGGTGGAATCCGCGTGAAACCTTCTTCCAGCCGAAGAACATCACGGCCACGAAGGTGCTCTCCATGAAGAACGCCACGATGCCTTCGATGGCCAGCGGAGCGCCAAATACGTCGCCGACGAGGAACGAATAGTTCGACCAGTTCGTTCCGAACTCGAACTCCAGGATGATACCCGTGGCAATGCCCATCGCGAAGTTGATTCCGAACAGCCGCTGCCAGAACTGCGCCGTGCGTTTCCAGAAGTCGTCTTTCGTCCTGTAGTAAATCGTTTCCATAATGCCCATGACCACCGCCAAGCCCAGTGTCAAGGGCACGAACAGCCAGTGGTAAATGGCAGTCAGCGCAAACTGCGCACGCGACCAGTCGACCATCGAGCCATCAATGCTAAATAGTTCGTTTTCCATACGCCTTTATCTGTTTAGTAGTTCGTGCGACACAAATTCAGCCTCGTCTCCCTCGGCATGTGTGCTGAGAAAATCGGGGAAGAAAAATAGTTTCAGCACCACGAAAATGACAAATAACTTCACCAGTATCACCAGCCAGAGCGTACGCCCCAGCGTCATGTTGCGGAAACCGTCGTAGTAGAGGTCCCAGACACGCGAGAAGAAGTTGCGGTGGTTCATGGTATTCATTCCGCAATGATTTACACGCAAAAATAGTAATTAAATCTGTTGTGACCAAATCTTTACCGAAAAAAAACGGCAGAAGCAGAAAAACGCCGAATCGGTTGACATTTGCATGGCCTCAATTAGAATCTTGATAACCAGTCGATTACAGTACCAAATCAGTGCTGTCGCTTTGGTACAACTGTACCACCGCAGTGAAACAAATGTTTCGGCGCGACGAAACACACGTACCACCGCAGTGAAACATCTGTACCGCCGCAGTGAAACAAAATTGCCTCTTCGCAGGCGTTTGAAAAACGCTGCATCGGCGAGGAAAACGATGTGCAGGACAAAATAAGTTAATCTTTTTCTTGGCAGTAAACTCAATAATGTGTATCTTTGCAAAGTCCTTCCGAGGGTTTTGCTCCTTCTTGGGAATGCAGGACATAGCGGACGGGACGGAGAAGCGTCATTGCTTTTATCTTTTGTCAGGACGAAAACCGCCAATTTGAATCCAACAGGCAAATGAAGATAAATGGCTGATTACGCTCTACGTTTGTGTGTATGTGTACAGTTTATGCTGTGCGTATTTCTATATACACGGCGTGGGGTACATTTTTCATTTATTCGATATTTGCTAACGGTTACTTGGCGGTTACCGGTCCGACAATTGAATAAGTTGTGAGTTCCCACGCTTTTTCTGTGTACCTAACTAAACATAACTGCCGAATCGGGGAACAATAGGCATTATTTTATTACAGACAAGATGAAAAAGAATTTTTTAGTGATGGCAATCTTGATGGCAATCTTAATGATGGTTGTCACAGCCTCAAGAGCACAGACAAATGAAAAGACATTAACGATCAATGGTATCAGTTATACAATGATTAAAGTCGAGGGCGGCACGTTTACGATGGGATCGGCGAATTATCGGGAGCCTCCAATAGAGGAGGGCGAGAACGCCCATAGTGTAACACTCTCCAGTTACTATATCGGCCAAACCGAGGTGACTCAGGCACTGTGGGAGGTCGTGATGGGAACCACCGCTCTTCAGCATTTTAAGCGACTAGACGAATTTTATCGTTATGGTAGTCTTTCTCGTAATAGTTATGGTAAGGGTCCTAACTTTCCGATGCATTATATATCGTGGGAAGAATGCCAGGAGTTCATCCGCAAGTTGAATTCCCTGACAGGCCTGCGCTTCCGCTTGCCGACTGAGGCCGAGTGGGAGTTTGCCGCCCGTGGCGGTACGAAGAGCCGCGACTACATATACAGCGGCAGCGATTCTCCGGACGAGGTGGCATGGTCCAATGAAAACACTAACGGCGCGCCCCATCGCGTAAGCAAGCTACGCGCCAACGAATTGGGGCTGTACGACATGAGCGGCAATGTGGAAGAATGGTGTCAGGACTGGTACGGTTCGTATAGCAGCAGCGCACAGACCAATCCCACAGGTTCTGCATCGGGCTCTGAACGCGTGATACGTGGGGGAGATTTTCTCTATCCCCCCTATACTCTCGGCCGCGTGTCGTATCGGAACCACCTCCCCCCCTCGAAATGCGATCAAAGTCTTGGCCTGCGCCTTGCCATCTCAGAATTGGATGCTGAGGCCTCTATTAAATAAGAAATGTAAGTTGAAAACTATTTTTCTATCAATAATTATTTATCATTCTTAAATCAAAAAAGATATGGAAACTTCACTATTTCATTACACATCCATAGAAACATTATATAACCTTTTCAAAAACATTAAAGAAGGGTGCATCGTTCTTCGGGCTGGGTATTTCATGAACATGAACGACCCGAATGATTGCCGTTATTTCTTTAAAGAAGTAAGTGAACAGCTTCGAAAAGAAACATCATATCTTCAAGAAGATGTTGAGAAGAGATTAGCAGAATCTATGTCCAAGGTCGGTATCCCTTATTTCATCTCACTCTCTGCACAAGGTGATTTTTTACCGATGTGGAGTTTGTATGGCAAAGGGGGACATGGCGTTTCTATTGGTTTTTCAGAGGTGGCTCTTCGAAAAGCCGTAGAAAATTATCAGAAAATAGGAGACGTTCATCAACGAGCATTAGCAAAATCTTCTTTCTGCAAGTTATATAAATGTAATTATTGGAATCAAAAAGATATTCATACCAAGTTTATTGAGCACTATAACGTCAGAATGGATCATTCTGGAGATTTGAAAGGGCTGAATAATAATGACATCTGTTCTGTCTCCTATATAATCAAACATCCGGATTATGAATTCGAAAAAGAGTCAAGAATCATCTTTCTAGTTAATCCGAATAACAGAATCGAATATGCCTACTATCTGAACTTATATATCCCTATTGATGCCATCACAAAAATTATATGCGGTCCTTGCACAGATAAAGATCTAGTTAAGGCAATTATTCCAGATGAATTAAAACCATTTGTCGTTCAGTCAAATATCTCTTATACCGACTCGCCTCAACAAATAACGCCAGGTTTTGGGTTTATATCTCAACGTTTAAAGTGAATGGCGTGTACTCAATTCTTTAATCATCTAAACAATCTAAACATACCACTTCAAAAAATCAACAATTATGAAAAAGAATCTTTTAGTGATGGCAATCTCAATGATGGTTGTCACAGCCGCCTGGGCACAGTCAAATGAAAAGACATTCACTGTCAATGGTGTCAGTTTTAAAATGATTAAAGTCGAGGGCGGCACGTTTAAGATGGGGGTTCCGCCTGGGCAACCTAAGTACGAGAAAGGGCACGACGGCCACTCTGTGAAAATCTGCTATTCCGATGATGAGCGCCCCGCCCACTCTGTGACACTCTCCAGTTACTATATCGGCCAAACCGAAGTGACTCAGAGACTGTGGCAGGCCGTGATGGGGAATAATCCCAGCTACTTCAAGGGCGACGGACGGCCAGTGGAGAAGGTCTCGTGGACAGACTGCCAGGAGTTCATCCTCAAGTTGAATAATATGACAGGCCAGCACTTCCGCTTGCCAACCGAGGCCGAGTGGGAGTTTGCCGCCCGTGGCGGTACGAAGAGCCGCGGCTACAAGTACAGCGGTAGCAATACGCCAGGAACCGTGGCTTGGTACATAGGCAACTGCAAAGTATATGGTGGTCCTGGCTATGGCTACAGCTTATTTAACCATGTTGTAATGATGAAGAACGCCAACGAATTGGGTCTATACGACATGAGCGGCAATGTGTCGGAATGGTGTCAGGACTGGTACGGCGAGTACAGCATCAGTCCACAGACCAACCCCAAAGGTCCTGCATCGGGCTATGAACGCGTGATACGTGGGGGAAGTTATAAAGATGGTGATGTGGATTGTCGCGTGTCGAGCCGTGAATGCTGCCAGGGCTATCGCGATTTACGACAACCTACAGTCGGCCTGCGCCTTGCCCTCTCAGAATAAGAAATATAAGTTGAAAACGAGATGATTCTGTGACGGAGCCTTGCCTCCGTCACAGTTATTTGTGCAAGAGATGAATACAGAAAAACGCCAAGCATTGGCTTGGCGTTGTGAATGTGTTATGCTACTCGTGCTGACTTTAATTCGTTTTGCAAAAAAGAGTACACATAGCCTGGACTTTGGTAGTAGAGACCCGTAGCGTCGTCTTGTAGTCGCTCAAAAGTCTCTGAGGTGTAGAGCATCTCGATTGCCTCCTGTGGCGTACAATGATAGTCGTCGGCGAGGTAGGTTGCCAACTCTGTGCAGAGGTCGTCTTTCAGCAGTTGGATTTGGGCTGGTGTGAGTCGTGTTTTCATGTTTTTTGGAGTTGTTGCAGGGCACGCTCGGTGCCAAAATAGTACGGTTGCCAAATAGCAGAATTCCAATTTCCTATTTGAATATCAGTGAGTTACCGTTGGAAAAGGAAGAAACAGGTAACACTTTAGAAACGAAGTCGGTTACATATTCCTACACATTTCTCACTAAGCCAAAGAACGCTCTTACTGGTTGCAAAGGTACAAAAAAATTTGATATAACCAAATCTCATTTGTTAATTCTGGTTTGTTAATTGCTTTTTGTTTGTTAATCCAGCAACAGTCAAATTTCCATAGCATGCAGCCTCTACGGCATTTGGGGTGTGATTTTTATTTGTACCATTTGTTAATCCTGAGTTCACTGCCGGCCGTTCAGTTACATGTGAGTTACATACCAGTTACATACCGAGGACATTCAAGATGCCCCTTATTTATGGGAGACTTCAATGTCTGTTAAGTATAAAAACAAGCCTCCAGTTACATACCAGTTACATACCCTAAGCCCAGAATGGCACATACCCTTTATTGTTCCGGCTTTGGTTCTCCGTCTTCTCCTCCTTGATCTTTCCTGCAATCAAAGTATCCTTTATAATACGTGATGCCATCGGGTAGTTCTGTTTGTCTATTCCAAGGCGTTCGCGAAGCGTCAGGTTGGTCATCTTGTCATTGGTGACGTACTTCAGACAGGCATGCTGATAACAAGCATATATTCGTTCTTGCCTGTCTAGGTCGGCATATTTGCGATAAGCAAACAATGTAACAGTTGTTCGGGCCTCCTGAACAGTAAAACGAAGCGGTGGTAATTGGAACAGCTCAATAGCCGCCACAGCCTTGTCAAGACCACTACCAAGTTCTTCACAGATACCTAACCGACGCATTAAGTCTGCTAATGATGAGTTCCTTGAATTGTATTCATCAATAAATCTCTCAACACTAATAATCGGTTGACCAGGGTTAGATACATCTATTCGATCAGTATATATTTCTACCATCGGAAATCCCTTTTCGCTGAAATCCTGA
>JAIKWU010000056.1 GCA_024684455.1 Bacteroidaceae bacterium
ACAAATTGCAACGATTTTTTATTGAAACGATGAAAAAAGTTACAATTTGACGCTCAACTGATAGGGGTTAAGCACATTGTAGGCGTTGCGCATGTACTCTTCCATATCGATGCCTTCGCCTTGTTGCAATTTTTCGGCATCCTCGGGACTGACGCCCAGTTGCTCAATGGCCTCGGCAATAACGGCATCGGCATCGGAGCCACACCCCGTCTTTCTGTAAAGGCTGCTGAGTTCGAGATAGGCAACCGGAAGGAAGGGATTGAGGTTGATGGCCTGACGATAGAACGCAATGGCATCGTTGGTCTTGCCAATGGCAGCCATGACTTGTGCCTTGAGCAAAAGCACGTCGTCGCTCACGTTTTCGCCGGCTGCCTCCATCAGGAGGTCGACGTCGGCATCGGCTTCATCAAGACGGTTCAGGTTTTTCAGCACCTCGGCACGTAGCAGGCGGGCTTCGTGAAAGTCCTCTTTCACGGCGAGAGCCTGGTTCAGATGGTCGAGCGCCGTGGGCAGGTCGTCCTGCACCTTTGCCAACTTGGCGAGCAGATAGTGGGGCGAGGCGAGTCCTGCATTGATGGCAAGGGCACGGAGGCAGGCTTCCTTCATCTTGTCATACTGCTCCAACTGAAACCAAAGGTCGGCCTCGGCGAGCGGATAGGCAGCATTGTCGGGAGCCATGTCGGCGAGTGTGTGATACTCGTCGGCAGCGGCTTCGAGGTCGTCCTTCTGCGAATAGGCGAGGGCAAGGCGGTAGCGTGTCTCCTCGTCGTCGCGGATGTCGAGCGCGCGCTCCAGACAGGCAATGGCATAGTCGGTCTTGCCGATGTGCAGTGCCTGCATGGCATCGTAGGTCAGTACCTCAAAGTTGTACTGCTCTTTCTGTTCTTCTTTCTGTTCGGATGTCTCTTCTTTACCCCCGAACAAGGTCTTGAAAAATCCCATGATGTGTGTGTGATGATATAGTTATGATTCGTAAACGAGACGGATACGGCTGCGCTCCACTTCCACTGCTTCCTCGTCAACCATCTCACGAAGCGCGGCATTGAGTTTGTCGCGGTTTTGGTTGAGCGTGTTGAGTTCTGTGAGTGGATGCCATTCGTGGTCAGCCAGCAGGTCGGCAATGAGGCTTTTGAGGCTCTGCTGTTTGTGTTGACTGCTACCCTTCTTCTTCTTTCCCAGACAGACGTCGCACTGCCCGCAGTCGTCAGCCGTGTCTTCGCCAAAGTAGTTGAGCAGTACGCGGCTGCGACAGGTGTCGTTCTCCGAAGCGTATGCCACGATGCCTTCGATGCGCTTGCGGTATTCCTCCTTTCGGAGGCGATAGACCATTGGCGGGAGATTCAGACGCACGGTTTCGATGCGCGGCTGCAGGAACGTAATCGTTGGCTGGTTGTTATGGGGGATGTAGTCGATGACGCGCTGATTGGCGAGCGACTTGAGCATTTGGTAAATGAGTTCGACGGACAGTCCTGTCAGGTGCGAGAGGTGCATCTCGTCGATCAGTACGAACTTGGCGAAGATGCCTGTGTAGGTGCGGAGCAGGGTCTCCATCAGGCGTTCCATCTGTTCGCCTCCTTCGTGCAGGCGGTAGAGTTGTTCTTTCGGCACGATGAACTGCACCTGTGACTTTTGGTCATTGTCCGTGCGGTATTCGATGTAGCCGGCGTTGTCGAGAATACGAAGGGCACTGTCCGTGAGGACTGGAAACTGGTGGAACACCTGACAGAATTTGCCGATGCTGAAGAGGTGGGTGTGACCGGCTCCGTCGTCGATGCCGATTTGGTAGAAAAAGCAGACGTTTTCGTAGGTCTGACGGATGAAGTCGGGCTCGGGGTAGTTCTGTGCAACACGTCCCATGATGGTGGCCTTGTCGTGCGGGTTGTAGAGAAGGACTGCGTAGGAGGTGCGTCCGTCGCGCCCTGCACGGCCTGCCTCTTGGAAGTAGGCTTCGAGCGAATCGGGCATGTTGTAGTGGATGACCAGTCGTACGTCTGCCTTGTCGATGCCCATGCCGAACGCATTTGTCGCCACCATCACGCGGCAACGGTTCTTCGTCCAGTTCGTCTGTCTGAGGTCACGTTCGGCTTCTGTCAGGCCTGCATGGTAGTTCTCTGCCGTAATGCCTTTGCTTTCAAGATACTTGCAGAGGTCGGACGTCAGTTGACGGTTGCGCACATAGACGATGGCGCTGCCTTGCGGTACACTGGTAAGGATATGGACAATCTCTTCTTCCTTGTTCGCCGTTTCGCGCACGACATAGATCAGGTTCTTGCGCTCGAAACTCATGGAGAACACATTCTTCTCCTTGAATTCCAGGCGTTCTTGAATGTCCTCAACCACGCGCGGTGTGGCAGTCGCTGTCAGAGCGAGAATGGGTACAGGGTATGGGATGAGGTGGCGCAGTTGGGCGATTTGCAGGTACGACGGACGGAAGTCGTATCCCCACTGGCTCACACAGTGTGCCTCATCGACGCAAATCATGCAGAGGTTGCGCATGTAGGGGAGTTTGGCACGGAAGAGGTCGCTCTCCAGTCGTTCGGGCGAGACATAGAGGAACTTGTAGTCGCCGAGGATGCAGTTGTCGATGACGCGGACAATGTCGTCGTGCATCATGCCGGCATGTACCGCCTCGGCCTTGATGCCGCGCTGGCGCAGGCTGCACACTTGGTCCTTCATCAGTGCAATGAGTGGCGTGATGACGAGGCAAAGCCCGTCGTGTGCCATCGTCGGCACTTGAAAACACAACGACTTACCACCGCCTGTGGGCATCAGGCCGAGCGTGTCGCGCCCTCCACCGATGCTCTCGATGATGTCCTGCTGAATGCCGCGAAAACTTTCGTAGCCCCAGTATTCATGAAGGATGTCAAGATACTTGCTCACGCGGTCTGATGTCCTCGATTTGCAGTTGCACTTCGCCGCGTTTGTGCGTGTTCTCCTCGATGGTATAGACAATGTCGAACGCGCTCTTGGTCTTGATGTAACGGGCTTCGCTGCTCTGTCCGAACGCGATACCGTTCATGACGTTGTTGGAATTGCTATCGACCAGTTCGAGTTTGATGTGCTCCTGGTTGCGGCCCACTACCTTACTGGTGCCGTAGTCATAGACTTGATGCGTGCAGAAGACGGGTTTGCGGTTGTCGGGGCCGTAGGGGCGCATCCGCTTCAGGTCGTTCTGGAACTTACGGTTGATGTCGCGGAACGTGATGACGGCATCCACGTCGATGCTCGGGCTTGTCTGCTCTTCATCGATGTGTTCTGCGACGTACTGTTCAAACCGCTGGCTGAAGGCTTCCACATGATCGACTGGCAGCGACAGACCTGCTGCGTAGGTGTGTCCACCGAAGTTGTCGAGCAAGTCGCTGCACGACTGCACGGCCTTATACACGTCGAAGCCGCTGACCGAGCGGGCTGAGCCTGTGACGCTGTCGCCGGTGCGTGTCAGCACCACGGCAGGCCGGAAGAAAGTCTCCGTCAGGCGTGATGCCACGATGCCGATGACGCCCTTGTGCCAATCTTCGTTGTAGAGGACGATGGATGATTTCTGTTCCAGGTCGGCCCAGTGGCTCACGAGTTCCGTGGCCTCCTCCGTCATGCGCTTGTCCAGTTCCTTGCGTTCTTCGTTGTACTGGTTGATTTGCTGCGCCAGTTCGAGCGCACGTTGCTGGTTGTGCTCGACGAGCAGACTGACCGATTCGCGGCCGTCCTGCATACGTCCCGACGCATTGATTCGCGGACCTATCTTGAAGATGATGTCGTTCATCGTGATGTCGCGTCCGCTCATGCCGCACGTGTCGATGACTGCTTTCAGGCCCATGCTGGGATTCTGACTCAGTTGGCGCAGCCCGTGGTAGGCGAGAATGCGGTTCTCGCCCATAATCGGGACGATGTCGGCGGCGATGCTCACTGCCACAAGGTCGAGCAGGGGGATGAGTTTGCTGAAAGCAATGCCGTTGCTGATGGCAAAAGCCTGCATGAACTTGAACCCTACGCCGCAGCCCGAGAGGTCGAGGTCGGGGTAGGTGTTGTCGCGACGCTTTGCATTGAGCACCGCCACGGCTGGCGGCAACTGATCGTCGGGCACGTGGTGGTCGCAGATGATGAAGTCGATGCCCAGGCTCTTGGCGTAGGCAATCTCATCGACCGCCTTGATGCCGCAGTCGAGCACGATGATGAGCCTGACGCCCGTCTCATGGGCATAGTCTATGCCCTGACGCGAAACGCCGTAGCCCTCTTCGTCGCGGTTAGGAATGTAATAGTCGATGTTGGAATAATACTGCTGCAGCAGGCGATAGACCAGTGCCACGGCAGTGCAGCCATCGACGTCGTAGTCACCATAAATTAGGATGCGCTCCTTGCGTCCCATCGCTGCGTTCAGACGTTCCACAGCCACGTCCATGTCACGCATGAGGAAGGGGTCGTGCAGCGACTGCAACTGAGGACGGAAGTAGGCACGCAGGTCGTCGGCCGTCGTCAGTCCACGCTGGAGGAGCATCAGGACGACGGGCGGACTCACGTTGACCTCAGCCGCCAGCCGCGCCGCAGCCTCCTTCTGTTCGGGTGTCGGAGCCTCGTAGTTCCATTTGTAATTCATTATATGTTGTCATTTTGTTAAAGTCTGTTGGGATATGTGATGTCAAAAAATGCCATATTACGGCAATTTAGGCTGTAAAGATAGTAAAAAAAAGTGAGGTACGCGCACACTTGAGGGTGATTTAACACAAAACTCACAAAAACTTCCTCCAGCCTGCACCGAAAGACCCCAAAAACGACATCAAAAATAACACTCCAAGTATGTGGAGAAGTGTTTGCAGTGAAGCATGTTCAGATGCCCGCTACAGACTTTTTGATGCAGTGACACATCGATGTGTTAAACAATGTTAATAGTAGAGAGGCGAAAGTTAAATAACTCAAAAGAACGCGGTGAGTTGTTCTTAAATGTCGTAACTTTAACGCGCTGAATGACGGGGCAAAGCACGTCGTCATGCAACTGATTGTTAACCTTAAACAAGAATGTTATGAAAAAGAGCAAAATTCTTTGGATTGTAGGTCTCTGTCTGCCTCTGCTGTTTGCGTGTGGCGACGACAACGACAGCGGCAACAAGGACAGCAACTCCTCGGGAACTGCTGATGATGCAAAAAAGTCACTCATCATTGGCAAGTGGTGTACCACGCATTTGAATGGCTACATCACCGACATGGACGGCAACAAGCTGGAGACGTGGAACCACGACGCTGTGAAGGGCGACATGGACCATCTCAACCGCTACAAGGAAATCGAGTTCACCAGTGAAGGACGCTGGGATTTCTGGAGTCAGAATGAGAATGGCAGCCCCGAGATCCGAGGACGCCTCGAGAAGACGATGGTGGGCAAGTGGAGCGTCGATGGCGACTACATAGTTGTCACCGACATCATCGAGGGTTACCACAACGTCAAAGACTATGAGGAAGGCAAGCACGTCGCGCCTTCCATACCAGAGATGCGCATCAAAATCCTCGGACTGTCTGCTACGTCGTGCGACCTGCTGAGGGTTCAGGAAGTTTGGAATGAAAAGATTCATCCCGACGGTGGTGGTGAGAGTTATGTACTCGAGCATGGCATGGGCTACGAGACCATGACGTTCAAGAAGATGTAGCCTCGTGCATCATCCACGTCAAAAAGAAAAACCTCCCCAACTTGGGGAGGTTTTTCTTTGTTAATAGGCTTCCGACTCCGTGTCGTTCACCTCCTCGTGAGTGAGCCGCTTCTGGTCCATCTTGCGCCATGCGTACCAGATGTAGGCGAGGACAAAGGGAACGAGCAGCGAGACGTAGAACATCGTGCGGAGGGTGAACTCGCTGCTGCATGAGTTCTGCATCGTCAGCGACGACTGCAGGTCGGCATTCGACGGATAGTAGCACGTGTTGAAATAGGCAGTCGTGAGCAGCAGTGACACCACGACCATCACCGTGCCGATGCCTGCGGGCCAGATGCCGCCGCGGAACGGGCTGCCGTCCTTGGCCTTCCAGAGGAAAGTGCCGCCCACGCCAAGGAGCACAAAGATGACGCCGACAAGGAACAGTGCCAGCAGCGGCCACGAACCGAACAGGTTGTTGAAGTATGTGTACGGCTCCATTGACACGACGCCCGTCGCGGGGTCATACACGTAGCCGTCCTTCGTCATGATGTAGAAGTAGAACGCAAGGAACGGGACAAGGAACAGGCCCGTGTTCCAAAGCAACGCACGGCGGTTGCGGCGCATGAGCGTGTCGTCCTCGATGTTGTTCAGCGTGTAGAGGTTGCCGAGCAGACGGGCAAGGAAGAACACCGCCACGCCGAACACGACGTTCCACGGGTCGAGCAGGGCGTCGAGGCCGTGCGAGGCGTTGGCCCACTGAGAGACAATCGGAGCCGCTTCGTTCATGATGTTGTCACGCTCGACGATGAAGTTGCTGCCTGTGAAGAACGTAGCCACGGCTCCGCCCAGCAGCACAGGCCCCACGATGCCGTTGATGACAAGGAAGGTTTGGAACGTGCGTGTGCCTAAGAGGTTGCCCAATTTGTTCTGAAACTCGTAACTGACGGCTTGCAGCACAAAGGAGAACAGGATGAGCATCCACAGCCAGTAGGCTCCGCCGAAACTTGTGCTGTAGAACAGTGGGTAAGATGCAAAGAACGCACCGCCAAAGGTGACCAGCGTCGTGAACGTGAACTCCCATTTGCGGCCCGTCGAGTTGATGAGCAGACGGCGCTCGTCAGCCGTTTTTCCCAGTTCAAAAATCTGTGAGTTCGCACCCTGGACAAACATCAGAAATACGAGCAGAGCCGCCAGCAGTGCCACGACGGCGCACCAGTAATGTTGAAGAAATTCGTATGTCATCATGATTGTTTAGTGTTTAGAGTTTCTGGTT
>JAIKWU010000060.1 GCA_024684455.1 Bacteroidaceae bacterium
CCCATAATAGATTTTTCTATTCTCTTTACTATTGCAAGGTGTGTATATGAATCTCTTATTGCCTTTGAAATTTTGTTTGTTCTTCCAAAGACAGAGGACAAACAAACTATTGTTTATAATCTATTCATGGCTCAAGGTTTGTCAGAAAGGCTAAAAGACTTAGATGAAGACATGCGTAGTCATAATCCCACAAGAGTGCAGGAAGAACAGAATGATATTGATGAATGTAGAAAGGCAATTGAAGGCACTAAGTTATACAAGACTTTGGACCAACAAACAAAGGCTACAATTGATTATGCACTTGGTAATGGGAAGAGATTCCGATATATTTTTAAAGATGATAATACCATGGAATTTATTCAATATGAAAAGGCATACACATTGCTAAATGTAAAAGAGAATCTTTTCAATAGCCTTTATTCTTTCTTTAGCCTTCATGGGCATCCTTCATATTTATCACTAATCCAATTTCGAGATGCTTTTAAAGACGAATATCGTGCAGATATGGATATGGCTAACCATGCTACACAATGTGTCTTGGCATTCATGAGTATTTATATTGTTGATTACATGAAATTGGTCCCTGAGATTAAATCCATGTATGATAAACTTGAAGAACCAAGAAGATTTGCAATTGGCATGTACGAGGATGCAATGAGAGGAGAAAAGAAGTTTAAATTATTAGAAAAATAGTACCTTATTTGTACCATCGATTCACAGCTTACTGATACACAGTGACTTTGAATTTCGAGGAGGTGAAGTAACACTCTACGACTTGTACAACATAATAGATATGAAAACTCCGCGGTGCTTCCTCATTTGCACAGCGGAGTTTTTTGATGAAAATTTTGTTGGAAAGTTTTTTTGCCGTATCTTTGTAGCAGAGAGAAACGTATCTCCGTTATTTATTCACACTAACACATTTAAATTATGAGTAAGGATTTGAAAGGAACGAAGACGCTGGAGAATTTGATGGCAGCGTTTGCCGGCGAGTCGCAGGCACGGAACAAGTACACGTACTACGCTTCGAAGGCGAAGAAAGAGGGCTACGAGCAGATTGCCGAACTGTTTACGGAGACGGCGAATCAGGAGAAGGAACACGCGAAGATTTGGTTCAAACTGTTCCATGGCATCGGCGACACGATGGAGAATTTGAAGGATGCCGCTCAGGGCGAGAACGACGAGTGGACGGACATGTATCCGCGCATGGCGAAGGAGGCCCGCGAAGAGGGTTTCGACGAGATTGCCGACCTGTTCGAGGGCGTGGCTGCCGTCGAGAAGGTGCATGAAGAGAAATACCGCAAGTTGCTCGCCAACATCGAGGAGGGCATCGTGTTCAGCCGCGACGGCGACCGTGTGTGGCAGTGCCGCAACTGCGGGCATATCCACGTGGGGAAGCAGGCTCCGGAGGTCTGCCCTGTATGCAACCACCCGCAAGCCTACTTCGAACTGAAGAAGGAAAACTACTGACCCTCGTCCTGCCTACTTCATCCTTCCTGCAACCACCTCCCAGTCGATAATCTGCCACAATGCGGCAAGATGGTCGGCACGACGGTTTTGATAGTCGAGATAGTAGGCGTGTTCCCAGACATCGAATGTAAGCAATGGCCGCAAGCCCTTCTGAACGGGGTTTGCGGCATCTTTTTCTTGGGTGATGACGAGGTTGCCCTGCTCGTTCTGGCTCAGCCAAACCCAGCCGGAGCCGAAGAGTGTCGTACCCTGTTGTGTAAAGGTCGTCTGGAAGTCGTCGAACGTGCCGAATGCTTTCTCGATGGCTGCCAACAGGGTACCTGTGGGACGGTTGTCGGACTTGGGCTGACGGAACTGTCCGAAGTAAAGGTTGTGGTTGAGCACCTGTCCTGCATTGTTACGCATGCCACCTTCGGACTTCACGACGATTTCGTCGAGCGTCATGTCGGCAAACGGTGTGCCTTCGATGGCTGCGTTGAGGTTGTTGACATAGGTCTGCAGGTGTTTGCCATAGTGAAACGAGAGGGTTTCGCTGCTGATGACGGGCTGCAACGCCTCTTTGTCGTAGGGCAAAGGGAATAATTCAAATTTAGCCATTGTCTTTCATTATTTTGTCATAAAACGATTTTCGCTCACAAATGTACGCCTTTTCTCTGAAAGTTCCTTATTTTCACCCTCAAAAAAACGGCAAAAAACGCATCGCAGTCGAAATTAATTTGCACTGTGGTGTAATTTTCACGTATTTTCAAGCCGTTTTTTTCGGCAGAAACGACTAACTTTGCAAGATGAAAGTCTTGAATACCGACCAAACATGAAAGAGGAAGAGAGGATTCGCTATTCCAACAAAGACTATAAGCGACTGGGCGACCGCATCCGAAAAGACCCTGAACACATCAGCGACGAGGACCTGTGTGTGCTGCAGCAACTGAGGCTGACGTACAAGGAGCCGCTGGCGGTCATCTTCACGGCCATCGAGAAGGCAGCGCACAAGGTTGACCCGAACTGCATCTGCACGTACCGTGTGAAACGCATCGAGTCGATTGTGAGCAAACTGCTGCGATTTCCGGAAATGCAGGTCAACCGTGCCGAGGACATCGCCGGATGCCGCTGTATCCTGTCGTCGACGGAGAAGGTGTATAAGTTGTACGAGAAACTGATGAAGAATCAGGACCGTCTGCCGTTTGAGTTCCAGGGACGCATTCATGACTACATCGCCGAGCCGAAGGAGAGTGGCTACCGCAGCATCCACCTGAATGCCGTGCTGAAAGGTGGCGACAACCGCCGCATCGAGATTCAGTTGCGAAGCCTTGAACACCACAACTGGGCGACGCTTGTCGAGATTACCGACCTGCTGTTCCAGAGCCGTCTGAAGGAGTTCGGGCGCAAGGGCAACAGCGACCTGTTCGACCTGCACCGTCTGCTGGCCAAAGAGCGAGACGAGATGACGCCGGGCGACTGCTACCAGATTGCCGACACGGCTATTCAGTATCACTATATGGACCGTCTGGGCGATGTGTTCACCCGCAACTACCTCGACGTGCGCCGTCAGTGGAATAAGATGAAACTGCAGAACTACCACTTCTTCCTCATCGCCACCGACAGCGAGGGTGTTCCCGACTTCTCGGGCTTTCTCGGATTCGAGGAGGCAGAACGTGCCTATTTCGACAGGTTTACGAACAACACGGGCAACCTGAACATCGTGCTGACCCACCTGCAGAAAGCCGGATTTACGAAAATCAGCGTGGCCTACTCCAACTACTTCCTCACGTTCAACAACACGCTGATGCGCATTCTCCTCTACCTCTCAGAGGCTGTCGTGATGTCGTACCACCAGCATCGTCTGCGCCAGTTCCGCCGCTATTACCAGGCCTATCTCGACATTGTTCGTTTCTGGAACGAGAAGCAGGGGTTGGAACTCGACTCTTTCCGCCACGACTCGTACATCAAGCGCTCCATCCTCAACGAGATGGAATGGAGCACTTCGATTAAGGACGAAGTAAACGCCTTCCGTACGATTACTATACAGATGCACCGCCGACTGGGTTTCAGTCTGACGGGCATCGTTCCCTATATCGTCATGAAGCGGATGCAAAGCCGTTTCAAGCAAGAAATGCAAGAACATGAAGAGAATCTGTGACTTTATCGCACGCTGGATGGGCATGCTCGTACTGCTGTCCGGAGTGGTAGCGCTGGTTGTGCCCGAAGGATTCAGTTGGATAGACACATGGGTGATCAATCCGCTGCTGGGCGTCATCATGTTTGGCATGGGCCTGACGCTGTCGCCGTATGACTTCAAGATTGTGGCGCAACGCCCGAAAGACATCATCGCCGGCGCATTGGCGCAGTTTATCGTTATGCCTTCGCTGGCATGGGCGCTGGCCAAGGCTTTTGCGCTTCCTGAAGGGTTGGCGCTGGGCGTCATCCTGGTGGGATGCTGTCCTGGCGGCACGGCATCGAACGTGATTACGTATTTGGCAAAAGGTGATTTGGCGCTGTCGGTGGGCATGACCGCCACGACGACGCTGCTGGCACCGCTGGTTACGCCATTTCTCGTTTGGCTGTTGGCAGGAACGATGGTCGATGTCGATACGGCGGGCATGTTGCTGAGCATCGTCTATGTGGTCATAGCACCGATTGTGGCAGGCTTGCTTTGCCAACGCTTTCTGCGAAAGTTGACAGAACGTGTCACACCCTATCTGCCGGCGTTCTCCTCGCTGACCATAGCCGTGACGGTGGCGGTTGTCGTCTCGCACGTTGCTGACAAACTGCTCAGCGGCGGCCTCATCGTCGTGGTGGTGGTGATGCTGCACAATCTCTGCGGACTGTCGATGGGGTTCCTGCTCGGAAAACTCATGCGCATGACGAAACCTAAGAACACCGCCATTGCCATCGAAGTAGGAATGCAGAACTCAGGCCTCGCCTCGTCGCTGGCCGTGATGCACTTTGCCGCCTTCCCACTTGCCACGGTGCCTGGCGCCATCTTCAGCGTGTGGCACAACATTAGCGGCGCGATGGTTGCCAGTTTGTTACGAAGATATAATGAGAAAGTTTCGGGATAAAGGAAAGGGAATGGCGTTTACCATTCCCTTTCCTTATCTTTAATCATCACCGCCTTTGGGTCGTTGGCCAACTCCGTGAAGAGTTTACAGATACGCCCGAGACCGTTGCCATCTGGACCAGCATTCGAACCGCCGCTGGAGATGTACTTGTTGTCAGAAAAGTTGGCAAAGAAACTCCACATATAACCGTCGAGCACACGGAACGGCGGTTCGTAGTGGTTCTTGTAATCGTACATCTTTTCCTCTTCGATAATGGTGCGAAACTGTGCCAGCGTCTTCTCGTCGATAGTCAGTTGGTAGAGCGGGCCATAACTTTCACGCATAGCCTTGACGACGATGCCGCTGTCCGTCTTCTCCAGCCGTCCTTCGTACTCATAACCAGCCATCATACCGCTGCGAGTATAAGAAAGCGACGTCAGTTCGCCTTCAGGCATCTGCGCCTTGGCACCGCACGAAGACATCACTCCCAGCACACCACCGAGACAAGCCGATAAGAAAGTCTTTTTCGTCATAATATACATTTATTGAAGGTTAACACGCGCAAAAATACAGACTTTTTCCGTATTCATCAAGTATTTTCAAGGAAAATGACGTAACTTTGCAGAAAATCAAGCAGAAGACCACATGAAACGCATACTTTTCGTCTGTCACGGCAACATCTGCCGCAGCCCAATGGCAGAATTTGTGATGAAAGATTTGATCAAGAAGGCTGGACGTGAGGACGACTTCTACATCGAGTCGGCCGCCACATCGACCGAAGAACTCGGCAACCCCGTCTATCCCCCTGCCCGACAGAAACTCGCCGAGCACGGCATTGGCTGCAAAGGTAAGACGGCACGCCAGATGCGCCGCAGCGACTATTCAGAGTTCGACCTGCTCATCGGCATGGACCGCTGGAACATCCGCAACATGGAACGCATCTGCGGAGGCGACCCCGACGACAAAATCCACATGCTGATGGACTATACCGACCGCCCTGGCGAAGTCGCCGACCCATGGTACACGGGCAACTTCGACGCCACTTGGCGCGACGTGCTGGAGGGATGCGAGGCGCTGATGGAACAAACAATGAGGCAAAACTAACGAAACCCATTCCTCAATTTTCATTTTTTTATCAAAATTGTTGGAGATGAACACATAATTATGTAATTTTGCAACGACATCAACAAAATTGTTAAACTCTTAAATCTCTAAAAAACAAGAACCAGACATCCCTGATTAATGCGTAGAACGTACGGAAGCCAAGCCCAGCGGCAGTCCTTCCATCCGAGTTTTTAATGTATTATTAACCTCGGCGCTCTGCTCACCTGACATACTTATACTTGGACTTTTGTCCTTGTTCTTACCTCTCGAAACCGCCAAAATTCGTGTAAGAGAACAAGCGATGAATGTTCACGCTTTAGGCGTGGATTGTTTATGCTTTTCTTTACACAAGGCTACTTGGCGGTGCCCGAGAGGTGGAATGGCAAATGAGCAGTTCCGCCTTTTTTATTTTCCTAAAATAATGAACAACTTTTACAAAATCCTTTCTCTGGCAGTGCTCCTCAGCCTTGCCACCACCGCCCGCGCCCACGACTTCGAAGTCGATGGCATCTACTACAACATCACCTCCGAAACAGATTTGACGGTCGAAGTCACTTTCAGGGGAGACAAATATGATTCTGATTATTATGAATACACGGGCGCCGTCACCATCCCGGGAACTGTCACCCCCTATAAATCCGGAACATCATACAGCGTCACCAGCATCGGGAACAATGCTTTTAATGAATGCAGCAACCTGACCTCCATCACCATCCCCGGCAGCGTCACCAGCATCGGGAGCTCTGCTTTTCGTGGCAGCGGCCTGACCTCCATCACCATCCCCAGCAGCGTCACCACCATCGGAAACGGTGCTTTTTATGAATGCAGCGACCTGACCTCCATCACCATCCCCAGCAGCGTCACCTGCATCGGGGACTATGCTTTTCGCGGCTGCAGTGGACTGACCTCCGTCACCATACTAGAGGGTGTAACCAGCATCGGGGACCAGGCTTTTTATGGCTGTACCGGCCTGACCTCCATCACCATCCCCAGCAGCGTGACAAGCATTGGGGAAAATGCGTTCTTTGCCTGTTCAGGCCTCACCTCCATTAAAGTAGATACAGAGAATAAGGTATTTGATTCCAGAGAGGACTGCAATGCAATCATTGAGACAGCGACCAATACTCTGGTACAGGGGTTTAATATTACGACAATACCAAATAGTGTGACCACCATCGGGAAAGGTGCTTTTTATGGTTGCGGCCTGACCTCCATCACCATCCCCAGCAGCGTCACCAGCATCGGGAACTCTGCTTTTGAGTACTGCGACTGCCTGACCTCCATCATCTTACCCAGCAGCGTCACCAGCATCGGGGACTATGCTTTTTCTAGCTGCACCGGCCTAACCTCCATCACTATCCCCAGCAGCGTCACCAGTATCGGAAGCGGTGCTTTTTCTGGATGCAGCGGACTGACCTCCGTCACCATACTAAAGGGTGTAACCACGATTGAGGCCAATGCTTTTAGAGGTTGCAGCGGACTGACCTTCGTCACAATCCCCAGCAGCGTCACCACAATCGGGGACAGAGCCTTTGATGACTGCCCCAATCTAACATTTGAGGGTGGTACTTTTACTTTTTTGATGGCGCATTTATTTGGATTGCGTGGTGCTGAACAGTTTGAAAAAGTAATTTCGCATACAGCGTCCTCCATTATATTGGGATTCTATCCATTTGAAGAAAACGCACACGTGTCCTCTTTTACGGTTAATGGCAAGGAAATGCTTTCAAGTGACTACTCTGTCACTATGCTGGGACTTCAGCCAAACAATAATTATACCTTTCAATATGTTGTTAGAACAGATGCGAGAACATTTACTTTCACAGAGGGATACAGGACAGACGCTCTCACTCTCACCACCGAGCAGCCGAAGGTGATTTCGGTGGGGAATGTCATCGTGTCGGCCCAGTCGAACCTTGATGATGCGGAGGAGAACGTGGGATTCGAGTGGAGACGGACGGACTGGACGAACGACTTTGCATCGAATACGGGCGAGGCCTACCTGTTCGACGGAATGATGGAGGGCTATATACGTAACCTGTATGCCGAGAAACTGTGGAAGTACCGTCCCTACTACGAAGCGGGCGACGGTAAACGGTACTACGGCGATTGGGTTGGTATCGACCCCACCAATACATCGTACTTTGAGCCGACGGTACATACCTACGCGAGCGTAGTGGTGGATGGACGCACGGCTGCGGTGAAGGGCTACGTGCAGCGCGGTACAGACGACGTGGCCGAGCAAGGCTTTGCCTACTGGAAGACGGAGGCGGGTGCGAAGGGACGTGAGGATGCCCGCCGCATCAGCAGCATACCCGACGATGCCACCACCGTCGTAGCCCGAGGCAAGGTCATGACCGCAACGCTCACAGGACTCGAAGCCGGTACAGAATACACTTATGTGGCCTATGTCATTACCGACGAAGGCGAGACTTTCTATGGTGAGGAACAGACTTTCCACACGGATGTTGCGACCGGTATCGAGGAAACAACCGCGGCTCCTGTGCAACGTGCTGTGCCGCAAGGCGTCTTCAACCTATCGGGTCAGCGTCTCTCTGCGCCTCAGAAGGGTCTGAACATTATCAATGGAAAGAAAGTGCTGATAAAATAAGAAAGTCCCCTTGATTTGTCAATAAACAAACAAGTGCATGACGCAACGACGCCATGCACTTGTTTTTTTGTTACCTCTACAAAACTCAACGGCTCACCACCCGCATCCTTACCCACAGCCAGCGGGGGATGAGGCGCCACAAGGCGACGAGGATGCGGTAGCGCCAGTCGATGGTGATGACGGAACGGTTGTGGCGAATGCCGCGGACGATGTCCTCGGCCACACGGCGTGGGTCGAGTTGGAGGGGATAGTGGTGGCCGTCGGCAAGGAGAGGGGTTCGAACAAAACCAGGACGGATGTCGTGCAGATGAATATGGTGCAGACGGCGAATATGGCAGAGTTGTTGCAGACTCTCCAGATAATGATTGACAAAGCGTTTCGAGGCTGAATAGGCAGGAGCAGCACCCAGTCCATGTGTGCCTGCAATGCTGCTGATAACGGCCAGATGTGCCTCGTGTGAGGGTCTTTCGGCGAGATAGTTGAAAGCCGTGCCAACGATGCGTGTCATGCCCAGGGCATTGGTCTCGACTGTAGCCAGTTCTTTCTCCATGTCAAGAGCCGTGTTCTGATAACCGATGCCAGAACTGTGCAGGATGAAGTCCACATCCCCACCCATTTTTCCGATGAGTTGAAGCAAACGCTCGGGAGCATCCGAACGGGTCACATCCAATTGTTGCGTCGCCACGATGTTAAGGTTTTTTCGCTGTAATTCCTGCAGACGTTCCTGACGACGTCCAGCGATGCCGACCTCCCAACCTTGGCTTGTCAGCACCTGTGTCACTTCCCGACCGATGCCCGAAGTGGCTCCGATGACAATAGCGCGTTGCATGCTGATTGAAAATTAATTTGACTTTTTTTATGATTGCCGTTGCCGCACGGCCTCGAACAGCAGGATGGCTGCGCTGACACTGACGTTGAGCGAGTCGAGACGTCCGAGCATGGGGATGCGGATATGAGCGTCGGCAGCATCGCGCCACGGCTGGGTGAGGCCTGTGGATTCGGTGCCCATGACGAGGGCCGTTCCACAGCGCATGTCGGTATCGTAATAGAGATGGGAATCCTGCAACTGAGCGGTCAGTATGCGGATTCCCCGTTTTTTGAGAAAAGCGATGCAGTCGGTCGTGGTGCACACAGCCGTAGGCACGGTGAAGATGGCCCCGATCGAGGCACGGATGAGGTTGGGGTTGTAGAGGTCGGTCAACGGGTCGCAAACGATGACGGCATCGGCCTGTGCTGCATCGGCCGAACGGAGAACGGCGCCGAGGTTGCCGGGCTTTTCCACGCTTTCGAGCACGATGACGAGCGGGTTGGCGCCGAGCGTCAAATCGTCGAGTGTGTGCCGACGTGCCTTGATTGTGGCGACGATGCCTTCGGTGCCTCCTCGGTAGGCGATTTTACCGTAGATGTAGGGGTTGACTTGGAGGTGGTGTATCGAGGGATAATCTGAGTACTCAGAATTCTCCGAATTGACGGTTAACTCTGGACAATAGAACACTGTGTCTATTTCGTAGCCTGCCTCCAAACAATGTTGGAGTTCACGCTGTCCCTCGACGACGAACAATCCTGTGCGCCGGCGTTCGGTAGATTTCTGCTGAAGAGCCAGCAGTTGTTTTACGCGCGGATTCTGTGTGCTGGTGAGGATGGTTTCCTGCATCATTTTGTTCTGTTTTTAACGATTACTTAGAGGGCTTTTTCCGAGGTCATTCAACTGTCACGTCGAGTCGCTTCAGGTCCTCGGGACGCGAACTCGTTCCGTAGTAGAGTTCGTACTGCCCAGGTTTGGTGCGCATGGTATTGGTGTCGGGGTCGAAGAGTTCGAAGGTGCGTGCATCGAGGCTGAACACAGCGGTCTGTGTCTGTCCCTTCTTTACTTCGAGTCGCAGGAAGGCACGCAGCGAACGGAGCGGTCCGTCGGTGTCGTCGGTGCGACGCACATAGACCTGTACGACCTCCGCACCGTCACGCTTGCCGACGTTGCTGACAGGCACACGGAGTGTGAGAGGTGTGCTTGTGTCGGTGTCGAGCGTCGTGGCCGACAGCGTAGCATCGCCTACGGAGAACTGTGTGTAACTCAGTCCGTAACCGAAGGCAAAAAGCGGGTCGGAGAAGTAGCGATAGGTACGGCCCTTCATCGAGTAGTCCTCGTAGTCGGGCAACTGGCTGTCGCTGCGGTAGTAGGTGACGGGCAACTTGCCGCTGGGGTTGACATCGCCGAAGAGGACGTCGGCCACAGCCGTTCCGCCTTCCTGACCGGCATACCAGGCCTGCACGATGGCGTCACACGTCTCGGTCTCGGGCTGCAGGGCGATGGCCGAACCTGAGCAGCAGACGAAGACGACGGTCTTGCCAGCCTGTTTCAGAGCCTTGAGAAAATCGCGCTGGACACGGGGCAGTTCGATGCTGGTGCGGTCGCCGCCACGGAAACCTTCGATATAGACGGGCATCTCCTCTCCCTCGAGTGCCGGCGAAATGCCTCCGACAAACACCACCGTGTCGTAGCCTTTGAGCCGAGCAACGGCAGCCGCATAGTCGATGGGCTGCTCGCGTGCAATGTTGATGCTCATGTCGGCACCCCACGTGGGCACGAAATGGAAGCGAACTTCGATGCGATAGTCACTACCTGCCTCGGCGGCAATGGCGGTGCGGGTCTTGGTGTTGCGCCAGGTGTGTTGCTGTTGCTTCTTCTCCCCATTGACATAGACCTCGAAGTGGCCTGTTCCTGCGACATTGACGACATACTCGCCCGATTCGGTCGGGGTGAAAATGGTCTCGTACTTGGCCGAGAAATCGGTCAGGTTGACACGCGGCGCAAAGTTGTGCATACCGGCCGTTGTCACTGCCATCGGCGTGATGTAGGTCTGCGTGGTGACAGGCGTGCCCTCCATCTTGGTGTTGTTCCAGAAGGTGCCTCGAACGCCACGTCGTCCGTCCAACTGGCAATGGGAGTTCATCAGACAGTCGAGCACCTTGTCGTCGGTTAGGTCGCAGCCTGCCATGTAGAAGGCCTGTTTCTGACGCGCACGGATGCCATCGAGAATGTTCACCGTGTGGTTCGGTGTACCGTTGTAATTGCCCCACATCATCGGGGTGTTGTCGGCGTTTGGACCGACGACAGCGATGCGCTGGCCCGACTTGCGAAGCGGCAGGACGGAGTTTTTGTTCTGAAGGAGCACAATGGTCTGACGGGCCATCTCAAGCGACTTCTGCGCGTGTTCCTTGGCCGACAGTTTCGACGCAGGAATCTTAGACCACTCGACCAGCGAAGGGTCGTCCATCTCGCCGAGGTCGAAACGTCCTTCGAGCACACGCATCACATGCTTGTCCACCTCTGCCTCGGTGATAAATCCACGGCGTACAGCCTCGGGAATGCTCTTATAGACATAGCCCCAGCCACACTCGACATCGGTGCCGGCCAGTGTGCCACGGGCAGCGGCATGGACTGCATCGGACGACGTCTTGTGGTTCTGCCAAAAGTCGCTCACAGCACCGCAGTCGCTGACAACGAGATACTTGAAGCCCCATTCGTCGCGCAGAATTTGCTGAAGCAGACGGGCATTGCCACAGCAAGGCTCATCGTCCAAACGCTGATAGGCACACATTACTTCGCGCACATTGGCCTCGGTCACCAGCGCCTTGAAAGCAGGCAGATAGGTTTCCCACAGGTCGCGCGGCGACACATCGGTGAGGTTGGCGGTGTGGCGTGTGTATTCGGGGCCGCTGTGCACGGCATAATGCTTGGCACAAGCCCAGAGTTTACGGTACTTGGCATCCTCGGGGCCTTGAAGCCCACGCACGACAGCCTTTCCCATTTCGGACATGAGGTAAGGGTCTTCGCCGTAGGTTTCCTGTCCACGTCCCCAACGTGGGTCACGGAAGATGTTGACGTTGGGCGTCCAGACAGAGAGGCTGTGGAATTTCTCGTCCTCACCACCGTTAAGCATACGCTTATTGTACTGCGCACGCTGCTCAGTGCTGGCCACGTCGAACACCTCCTGAACGAGCGACGGATTGAACGACGACGCCATGCCCACAGGCTCGGGGAAG
>JAIKWU010000021.1 GCA_024684455.1 Bacteroidaceae bacterium
GTTCTTCACCATCAAGGCAAAGGCAGCGTCGGTGTCATCCATTACGAAGCCGTTGATGCCCTTCTGAGCCAAACCAGCAGCAATCATGCCAGGAATGAGGAACATGAAGCAGGGGAGAATCTTGAAGAAACCGGCAGCGATGGTACCACGACGGGCACGTGCCATGACAGCAGCATTGTCTTCGCCAGGAACCTGACCAAGGACACGCTGTACGATGTGTTGGTCAGTACACCAGTACCAGAAACCGATAATAGAAGCACCAATGAACACAACGTAGCCAGGATATTCAGCATACATCGGGTCGCCTGGATCTGTATGGAACATGTGGTTGATACCATAGCCGTCGTGCATCTGACGGGCAGTATCCATCATCGTTCCCCAGCCTTCTACAATGCTGCCGCCACCGAGGGCTGCAAGACCGAGGAAGAGAACGAGGAACGAACCGATGATCAGAATAGGAGTCTGGATGGAAGAGAGTGTCATCACACCTTTCATGCCACCGAACACTGTGAATACGGCTGTGACGGCAATCAGACCGATAGCGCCAACCCAGAAGTTCAGGCCAAGCAGGTATTCAAAGAAGATACCACCTGTGAAGGCTGTCACGCTGACCTTTGTGAGCACGTAAGCCACGAGGGTGATGATGCTGAGCCAAGAACCGGTACGCTGTGTGTAACGGAACTTCAGGAAGTCAGGCATCGTGATGATCTTACCCATCTTGTTGATGAGCAACTGATAGAAGGGAACGAAGAGCCAACCAAGGATGAGAATCATCCAGCCCTGCATCTCCCAGTGTGCCATACCGACGCCATCCTTGGCACCCGTACCGGCGAGACCTACAAGGTGTTCCGAACCGATATTGGCGGCAAAGATTGCCATACCGATAACGTACCAAGGTTCGCCTTTACCGAAGAGGTACGCAGAAGAGTCTTCGCCCTTCTGCTTTTTCTTGTCCTTGACAATAGAATGCCAAACAGCCCAAACAACGCCGAGCAGACCTACACCGAGAATCGCCCAGTCGAGCCACAAAAATTCATTTGATGTCCAATTCATAATAAAAGACCCCTCCCCATCCCTCCCCATGGGGAGGGCGTAGAATGTTTTAGTCGGGGAGTCAATTCTACATTGTTGTTATTATTTTTGTTAAATTATTGATATTGTTTATTATTCTCCTTTAGTGACCACGCCCCTCCCTTGGGAGGGGTAAGGGGGTGGGTCTGCTATTTTTCCACGCTAAACTTAAAGCGGCAGAAACTTGTGTATGTCTCACCTGGATTCAGCCAGGGATTCGAGCCTTCCCATCCTTCCAGATTGTACTTGTTAGGGGAGTCAGGATACTTCTGTGTTTCGAGGCAGATGGCAGCCTGCTTCTTGTAGGCGATGCCTTTCTTGCCGACAGCAGAGCCATCGAGGAAGTTACCCGTGTAAACCTGAATGCCAGGTTCGTCGGTATAAACCTCAAGGACGATACCGCTGCGTGGGTCAGAGAGACGTACAGCCACTTCATCCTTGTTACCCTTCGTGTTCAGACACCAGTTGTGGTCGTAACCGCCACCTGCTGCAGCGATTTCAGCATCCTCTTCACCGAAGTTTGTGCCGAGCGTGCGAGCCTCGCGGAAGTCAAATACCGTACCTTCAACAGGACGAATCTCGCCAGTCGTCATGTACGTTGTGTCGGTCGGTGTGTAGTTGTCGGCGTTGACCATCAGGATTTCCTCAGCCACGGAGTTGTTCGGGTCGCCCGAGAGGTTGAAGTATGAGTGGTTGGTCATGTTGATGACGGTCTGCTTCGATGTAGAAGCCTCGTACTGGATGTCGATGGCATTGTCGTCGGTTAGCGTGTAGGTCACCTTTGCGGTCAGTTCGCCAGGGAAATTGTTGTCGCCATCAGGAGATACGATGGTGAGTTCCAACGTCTTGTCATCAACTTGGTTGGCATCATACACTTGGTATTGCCATCCCGTAGGACCTCCATGCAGGCAGTGTCCGAAGTTGTTCTGAGGCAGCTGGATTTCCTCGCCTTCGATGGTAATCTTACCCTGTGCGATGCGGTTGGCATAGCGGCCGATGGCAGCACCGAAATCGCTGGCATTGTTCTGCGGGAAATACTTCTCAGCCTTGTCGAAGCCAAGCACAACATCCTGCAGGTTTCCGTCCTTGTCGGGCACCATAATAGAAACGATGCGCCCACCGAAGTTGGTGATGCACACTTCCATGCCGTTGGCATTCTTCAGTGTGTAGAGAGCCACGGGCTTTTCACCCTTCAGTGTGTCGGCATCTACATACGTAGTGTCGAAGTCAGTCGGATTCAGACCAGATACCGTCAGGTTCGGGTCTTTAGGAGCCTGTTGTTGGCAGGCACACAGGACAGCCACTGCCGCAGCCGCACCCATGAGTACATTTTTGATTTTCTTCATAAATGAAACAATTTTGTAAATGATAAATTAGTTAGATGTTCTCTTTCTGTCGATAGTTCATGATACATCACGCAAAGTTAATGATTTTCCACGAAACAAACGAACCTTTTCGTGTTTTTTTGAAAAAAAGATGCGTTTTGTCTATTTTAAGTAATGTTGAGTATTACGTATGCTTTCTGTTAGTCAACAGTTGTCTTATAATAAACTTGGATGGATGGAATCCTGCTTCAAGAATCCAAGGATTATCTTTCAGGATATTCGACTTTGCTTCAATCGCATTTCTACCCAATGTCGTTCCCAACATTTGACAATTCATCACCTCAACATGTTCATTAGGCGCAATGGTATAGCCTTCTGGAGTATAAACAATGTACTGGTTCATCTATTACCACATTGATTCAGTGATAGTTTTCAATCCTTCATACATTTTTGCAACAGAATTATAGTCGATGAATTTAACTCGCGCTTCGATAGGGGCGAACATCGAAACATGAATTTTGTCATCGAATTCTTTCTTTCGGCATTTGTCTGCTACAATGTAGAATTTTGCGTGAAAGTCTTGTAATTCATAGAATTTCGATAACGAATTCTTTATATCCGTTGTATGTTCGACTTCATAAAAGTCTGAAGGCATTTTTCTTTCGTTGAACCAAATAACATCAACAGTACGTGCTCGTTTTAATAAACATTCGTACGTGAATTGTGGAATGACGGTGGTGTCTGTCATGTCCCCAAGAGATTGGCCAATAAACTTCCTGTTCTTGTCTTGTGTTGGTACATAAGTCAATCTGTTTCTGTACTTACCAATTTCCACAAGCAACCCCTGAAAGTAACCGTGTGTGAAAACGTCTTCGCTTTTTTTGTTCCCAGGCTGAAGGTCAAATTTACGCATAACAGTGTCACGAAACTCTTCCAGTGCCCAAAGACCTGGCTGGATTCTGAAAATCTGTTTGCTGTCTTGTACAATACGTCTGACACTGGCTTCGGGTGTCTTTGTCTTCCACGTCGTAAAATCCAAAAAATCATTCAGTTTGCGAAAGGTTGCATATCCGCCCATTTCTCGCATAGCATTTACGACTTGTTGCTCTTGTGTTATTTGTTCCATTTGCTGATATATATTTTACCGCAAAGTTAATTAAAAGAAATGAATAAAGTGCTAATTGATCATTTTTTAACAAATCAGATAAAAAGCACGGATTAATTGTTTTTAAGATTCTCCTGCGATTCGTTGTCAACCTGTGTCATACTGCTACAAGCGTTTTTCACAACCAAAGTTAAACTCAGGAGAAAGAGGAAATGAAGTTTTGGGGAAAGGGTGAAAGGAGATAACTTTGCAGGGTTTTCAACTTAAAATGTTTGATAGATGAGCAAAATGACCTTAAGTTACGAAATGGTGCCGACTGGTTTTCAGCATTGTGCCCATAGAGAGTGTCCAAAGGCTGGCGACTGCCTTCGTCAGCAAGTGTATGAAATCTGCACAGACACCCCAGAGTTAATTACCCTTGTTAATCCCACGTATGCACATAAGATGGGTGCGCAATGCAAGTTCTTTCATCCTGTACAGACGATGCGCTATGCGTTGGGATTCAAACGTCTGCTGGCAGAACTGCCCAAGAAAATGTCGGATGCCCTGCGTAAACATCTGCACGGTCTGTTGGGACATACGCACTATTACCGTGCCCGTCGTGGCGAAGTGATGCTCGACGAGGAGAATCAGCGTTACATGATGGCATATCTGGCGAAGCATGGCTATGACCTTGCAGAACCCTTTGATAAATATGAGGAAGCCATCATTTTTGACTGTGTGTAGGGAATGGAGAAGGGTAGTGCTCTTTCTCAGCAATTCGTCTGCAGTATGTAGATAATTTCACTGGGGTGGTACGGAAGTTTCACCCCAGTGAAACAAATGTTCCTTCCCAGTGAAACTTTTGTTTCAGCGCAGTGGTACAACTGTACCAATGCAGAGTCATTTGTTTGGTACAGTTTTCGACTTGATTTTCAATCATTTAGTGATTAAAAGAAAAACCAGTTTCAGTGTGTCTGAAACTGGTTTCCGATGATTGATGTCGTAAGTTCTTAGCAAAGTTTGCGCGAACCGTCACCGATGACTACGTCGATAACTTGGCAGTCCTTGCCGAACTTTTCGCGATAGCGCTTCTTGGCTTCCGTGATGAAGGTGTTGTAGAGTTCGTCGGCAACGAGGTTGATGGTGCAGCCGCCGAAGCCGCCGCCCATGATACGCGAACCTGCCACGCCGCAGTCGTGAGCAATGTCGTTGAGGAAGTCGAGTTCTTCGCAACTTACCTCGTAGTCCTTGCTCAGGCCGTCGTGGGTCTGGTACATCATTTCGCCGACCTTTTCATAGTCGCCTGCTTCGAGTGCATCGCAGACGGCAAGTACACGGTCCTTCTCGCCGAGAACGAACTTGGCGCGCTTGTAGTCAACTTCGCCTACTTCGGCCTTTACCTCATCAAGGTCTTCCCATGTGCAGTCGCGCAGGGTTTCAATCTTGCGGTCGGGGTGCTTGGCAGCCACGTGCTTCACCACGTTTTCGCAAGAGTTGCGACGGTCGTTGTATGGAGAGCCGACGAGTTCGTGCTTCACGCAACTGTTGATGAGGACGAGACGATAACCCTTTGGATTCCAAGGGAAGTACTCAAATTCGCCAGAGCGGCAGTCGAGACGCATGAGGTTGCCCTTCTTACCGTGTACGCTGGCAAACTGATCCATGATGCCGCACTTGAGGCCGAGGTACTTGTGTTCAGTGGCCTGACCCACCTTGGCGAGCGTCATCTTGTCAATCTTGTTACCTCCGAAAAGGTCGTTGATGGCGAATGCATAGCAACTTTCGAGGGCAGCCGATGAAGACATACCTGCACCAAGGGGTACATCGCCTGCGAAAGCGGTGTCAAATCCTTCAACGGGAACACCAAGTGCCATCATCTCGCGGGCTACACCGAAGATATAGCGGAAGTGGCTGGCGCGTGGGCCTTTCTCGTCATCGAGTGAGAACTCGTCGTAGTCCTTCAGGTCGATAGAGTAGGCGCGAATCTTACGTGTGCCATTGGGCTTGATTTCAGCAATCATGCCCTGCTGAACTGCTCCTGGAAATACAAAGCCTCCGTTGTAGTCGGTGTGCTCACCAATGAGGTTGATACGTCCAGGAGAAGCATACACTGTGCCTGTTTCACCGTTGAAGTGCTTGATGAAGCGACTTCTTACATCATCGATTGTCAGTTTCATAATTTGTTGTAATTTATTGGGTTAATAAAATGTTTGCTTATAATTTATTTAAGTCCAATCTTGCTGCCTTTCCAGCAGAACCAGATTTCGTACAGGTAGTAAACGAACATGAGGCAGAGAGCGACGCCGACAGTAGAGATGTCAACTACCCAACCCATGAGCGGAGTGAGCAGTGCACCACCGATGACGCCTGTGTTGATGATACCTGTAGCGGTCTTTGTGTGAGGACCAAGTTCCTGAAGGCCGAGGTTGAAGATGAGTGGCCACATCACTGAGTGGAACAGACCGGCAGCCAGCAGACAGTAGGCACTGGCCATACCTTCGAACACGAAGGAGAGACCGACACAGAGCGCACCGAGCAGAAGACATGCGGTGAGCAGACGGCGTGGCTCAAACTTGGCAAGGATACCTGCACCCACGAAACGTCCAACCATCATGCCGCCCCAGTACATCCAGAGGAAGTCGGTAGCATTGTCAATCTTATAAGGAAGCATCGACGGAACGCCGATTTCGAGTCCCATGTAGAAGAATATGCCAAGAGCACCGAGCCACACGTGTGTGTATTTGAATACGCTGCTCTTGTACTGCTTCACTTCAGCGCCTTCGACAGCACCTTGTTCCTCTTCCTTGATTTCAGGAAGTTTCAAGAAGAACAGGATGGCGCAAAGAATCAACGTGAAGATACCGATGCCCAGATAGGGAGCAGGAACGGCCTCGGGGGTTGGTTGCTGCTTGCCAATGATGACGGATGCAATGAAAATAGGTGCAACGGTGGTTGCTACAGAGTTCAGGGCCTGTGACAATGTCATGCGGAAAGCACCTTTCTCAGGCCTACCCAGTACCATAACGTAGGGGTTGGCCACGTTCTGCAGCATCACAACGCCCATAGCAACCAAACACATCGTACCCAAGAAAATGGCATAGATGGTGGCGGTGTCAGCATCAAGAGCACCTTTAATGCCAAAGGAGTTGATCAGGAATCCAACGCCAGCAACACCCAGACCGAGCAGAAGTGTTTTCTTGTAACCAATCTTGCTCATCAGCATGGCAAATGGGATGGAGAGGAGGTAGGCACCATAGAAAGCCGTATTGACATACTGGCCCTGCTGTGCGTTGAGGTTGAATGCCTTCGTGCAGAAGTCAATCATGGAGTTGTTCATCGTCGTGATGAATCCAATCAGGAAACATACGATGAACATGACAATAAGAGCGAACGTATAGTTCGGAGTTTGTTTTTGTGACATCTTACTTATATTTACGATTTAACAATTTACAAATTACTTTGCTACGCCGAACTTATAGACGGTACGCTGTGTATAGACTTCACCAGGATTGAGCACTACACTTGGGAAATACGGGCGGTTGGGGCTGTCGGGGAAGTGCTGAGCCTCGAAGCAGACGGCGGAGCGACGCGGTGCCGTGCAGCCATGCTGGAGAGGATAGCCTGAAGCCCAGTTGTCGGTGTACATCTGTACGCCAGGTTCGGTGGTATAGACTTCCATCGTGCGACCAAACTTTGGTTCAGTGATACGGGCAGCGAAGGTGAGTTCGCCAGGATACTTCTTGTTCAGCACAAAGCAGTGGTCGTAGCCGGCACCGTTCTTGGTCTGGATGTCCTTGGCGTCAATGTCGCGTCCAATGGGCTTCGGTTTGCGGAAGTCGAAGGGGGTACCTTTCACCTTGTCAATCGTGCCGAGTGGAATGCTTGTGTTGTCGATGGGGATGTAGTGGTCGGCATTGATTTCGCAGATGAGATCGTCAATCGTTGGGGTAGGATTGGCAATACCGGCGATGGAGAAATAGCCGTGGTGCGTCATGTTGACGATAGTCTTCTTGTCGGTCGTGCCGCGATAGTCGATGATGAGTTCGCAGTCGTCTGTCCAAGTGTAGTCAACGGTCATTTCAAGACGTCCAGGAAAACCTTCCTCCATGTCTTCGGCGATGTAGTGCAGACGCAGTTTGTTGGGCGCGAGTTGCTGTGCATCCCAAACACGTGCGTGGAAGCCGGTAGGACCGCCGTGGAGGGCATTCGGACCATTGTTGATGGCCAGTTTGTACTTCTTGCCGTCGAGTGTGAATTTGCCCTTGCAGATGCGGTTGCCATAGCGTCCGATAAGGGTCGAAAGAAATGGTTCTGGACTGGAGATGACGTCGTCGATGTTGTCGTGACCTTGAATCACATTGGCAACCTTGCCGTCTCTGTCTGGAACCATGATAGCCACGAGGGCACCTGCATAGTTGGTAGCAGCCACTTCATAGCCTTTTGCATTTGTCAGAACGTACAAGTCAGTGCGCTTTCCCTGAACGAGTTTCTGGAAATCCGCGGCCTTGAGTCCTGACAAGTTCTTGCTTGTCTCTTTACTCATAGTGTTTTTTGTGTTATAAGGTTAGAAAAAAACATTCTACTTATTAAATTGTGCATTTGCAACTGCAAATAAAACGATTTTTTTTGAATATAACGAAAATCTTAACATTAAATTTTCTAAAATCGACGAAGAAACATGTTTTTTTCTTCTTTTTTATTAAAAAAATAGAGATGGGGAACAATTATTTTGAAGAAAAGACGTATCTTTGCACCGCTTTTCGAGAAATGTCTTCTCGGAAATACAACTTCAACCTTGTTTCAATGGCAAAGCAACTGAAAATCGAAGACCTGACCAAAGGCAATGTGTGGACCATGACGGAGTCGGACATCAACCAAATGCTTCAAGATGGAAAGAAGCAGGAGGGTTTTGCCGACGTGGAAGCACACTACATGAACATCATCCGTCCTGTGTTTGACATTGTCTATCTGGATCGTTCAGACGAAGAGAAAGTGAAGCAACTCGAAGCCGAGAAGTATGACATTTTCTCAGTACCGAGCGAGGGCGAGAACAATGCTGTTGCCATTCGAAAGCACAGGATTAAGAAGGTGACCGACCTGACGCTGGAGAATGTGGCACACTTGCTGCCTGAAGAGGTGCTGGCTCTGATTCAGCAGAATCTCGGCACGGGTTGGCAGGGACTTCCGCTCGCCCTGCAGGACATTATCGAATCCGCCTTCTATGTAGATTGCGCCGTGATGCCTGCTGCTGCCATGCACCGTAAGGGAGGCATCATTGAGCGCCGCAAGGAAGATGGTTACGAAGTGCTTGAGATAGAGCGCGGTAGTTGGATTGAAGGCATCTTCCTAAAGCCGAAACCAAAGGTGGAAAAGGTGCGCTTCTCTTCTGCCATCGATGATGAAGTGAAACGTCGCAACAGAAGTGGTGAAGATGAAGATGACGACGATGATGAACTTGACGATCTGGAAGACGACAATGTCCAAGACGACGATGAGGATGAAGAAGTCATGGACGAAGAATCGCCCAACATCGAGGACATTGATGTCATTGACGAAGTGGAAATAGAAGACGAAGAAAACGAATAGTATTTGTACTTTGTACTTATCTCTGGGGGCTGACATGGATTTGACAGCAAGATGAGGTGGTACGTAAGCATGCAGAGCGTTGATGGCTGGCTCTCTAAACTCGGCTCTCACAGAATTATCTGGCAACAACACTTACGCTCTCGCTGCCTAAACCGAAGCACAGTAGGTTGGCTTTATCTCTTCACCAGGTGAGGAGACGAGACATCGCCCTGAAAGCCACGTCCTGAGGCGGTCAGACCAGCGGTGCAGGAAATTCAGGAATAGTTGGCGTTGGCTCCGCTACGTCAATGAAGTTTAAGGAGATAAGGCGGCAGTGGATGGTCTGGGTTCTGGCTGTTGCACGAAAAACGAAGTCCAGAATAAGCATGTAGAAAGCGTATGGCTTCCTTGTTTGGACGAGGGTTCAATCCCCTCCAGCTCCACAAAGACAAGACGGCAGGACGGAATGATATTCCATCCTGCCGTCTTTATTGTTTAGAGTTATCACGTTTTGGATGAGGATGGTGCTTTGTAGCGGGGACGTGCCGCAAGAGCCATCATGCTGTAAACGCCAAGCAGAGGTATCAGCAAGGTTTGGAAAGCGTGAACGATGAGCACAAATGTCTCTGCTGATGCCGCTTCTACTCCATAGAGCACAAGGATGGTCTTTACGGCAAAATGGAACGAGCCCATACCGTTGGGTGTTGGTACAATGACGGACAACGTGCAGGCAATAAATGCTACAAGACCAATCGTCAGTCCGAGGTCTTCTGTGGCCGAGAAGGCATAAAAGGTCAGATAGAAATGTAGGAAATAGCAGATCCAGATGCTCAACGTATAAAGAATAAAGAGGGGAAGGTTGCGGACATTGCGCAAGGAGAGCATACCGGCACGTATATCCGTGGCCATCTTACGCACCGTTCCGCCCACACCAAAGCGACGCAACAGCAGCCAGACAAAAATGATGGTGATGACAAGTAGGCTAAGTGTGACAAACCAGCCCATTGGGGTGAATGTTCCTACCCATGCGCCAATGTTCGTGCCTGTACGTGTGAAGAAATCAATGAATACGCGTAATTGCGTCAGAAACACAACCGCTGTAATCAAAAGCAGTAGCAGGGAATCAACGATACGTTCTGTGACAACGGTGCCGATTGACTTTGAAAAACTGATGCCATCATAACGAGTGAGCACGCCGCAGCGGCTGACCTCGCCCAGTCGTGGAATGACAAGGCTCGCCATGTATGATAGAAATACTGCATGAATGCAGGTGCTGTGACGAGGGTGTTCTCCCAGAGGCTCAAGCGTCTGCACCCAGCGTACTCCTCGCAGAATCATGGCGACGGCTCCTGGAATGAGAGAAATGAGCATCCATCCCCATGACATATCGTGGAACAATGTCTCGCGCACTCGCTCAAAGTCGAATTCGCGATACATCCACCAGAGTAGTGCACAGCCAAGCAGAATGGGCAGCAGAATGCGGAGGGTCTTTTTCATTAACAGTTTACGATATTCGTCAGTTCGATGAATTCTTCTACAGAAACTTGTTCGGGACGACGTGTGAGCGTCGGGTCTTCAAGTAAGGGGTGACCATTGCCGAGAATCTGCTTCATGCCGTTGCGCATCATCTTGCGTCGCATGGTGAACACAGTCTTGACGATACGTCGGAACAGGCGTTCGTCGCAACCGAGTTCCTTACGCCGATTCCGAGTCAGGCGGACGACAGCACTCTTCACCTTGGGGGGCGGGTTGAATACATTTTCATCAACAGTGAACAGGTATTCTACGTCGTACCATGCCTGAACCAGCACACTGAGCACACCGTATGTCTTGCTGCCAGGTGTGGCTGCCAGACGTTCAGCCACTTCCTTCTGTATCATGCCCGTGCAGCAAGGAATGAGTTCCTTGTTCTCCAGCATCTTGAAGAAAATTTGGCTGCTGATATTGTAGGGATAGTTTCCTGTCAGTACAAAAGGTTCTCCGCCAAAGACAGTTTGTAAGTCCATCGTGAGAAAGTCGGCTTCGACCACATTGTCGGCGAGGGAAGGAAAGTGTTCTTTCAGATAGGGTACAGACTCGCGGTCTATCTCCACCACCTTCAGAGCACGTCCTTTCTGCATGAGAAACTGTGTCAGCACACCTGTACCAGGACCGACCTCCAGTATGGGCACATCGGGGTAAGCATCGACGGTGTTGGCGATGCGCTGTGCAATGCTCATGTCAGTCAGGAAGTGCTGACCGAGAAATTTCTTGGGACGGACGGTGTCGTAATCTTTACGCATTTCTTTCTCTCTGCTCGTACGCCTCTTTCAAACGGCAGATAATCTCCATCTGTCCCGCAAAGGCTGGATTCTTGTAGCGATTCTCAACAATCGAACGCATTTGACTGACAAAGTAGGCAATGTTCTTGATGTAAATGCCTTCGCCCAGGTCGAGTTCCCCCGTCGGTTTTGTGTCAATCCAGCGAAGGATTTCCTCTGACTCTTCTTTTGTATAACTCGTCTTGAACATATTATTCTTTTATCTTTTGTTTTAGTAGGTTAACCATTTCAGCGGCTGCACGCTCTGAGGCACCAGCAGGACCGAGCCGCTGGTTCATTTCCTCGTAGTCGGCGAGCATCTGCTGACGTTTGACACCGCCAGGAAGGATGGTGGAGAGTTCTGCGGAAAGACGTTCGGTATTCATGTCACTTCCCACGAGTTCTGTCACAATCTCGCGATTCACAACAAGATTGACCAGCGAGATGTATTTGACTTTCAACAGTAGCCTTCGCAACAGCCTGAACAGAGGCGCCACGGGTGTATAGTAGCACACCACTTGCGGTATGCGCATGATGGCGGTTTCCAGCGTCGCCGTTCCAGAAGTAACGAGTGCTGCTGTTGCCTCTGACAGCACCTGATAGGTCTTGTCATAGATAATCTCCACGTCGGTGCCGGCTGGGATAAACTTATCATAGTACTCCCTTTCAATGTTGGGAGCAGCGGCAATCACAAGTCGATAATCTTCAAAACGTGAAGCAGCCTTCAGCATCGTCTGCAGATTGTCCTTAATCTCTTGCCTGCGGCTTCCAGCCAAGACGGCGATTGATTTTTCACTTGTCGCATCAACGTCGTGTTTGGAACTTTGTACTTTGTACTTCGTGCCTTGTACTTCTTTGTACTTCTCGATGGCATCCACACATGGATTGCCCACATAGTGAATGGGGTAGTGGTGCTTCTTCTCAAAAAAATCGACCTCAAATGGTAGGATAGAGAAGAGTTCATCGACGTCGCGCCGGATACTCTTGATGCGATACTCCTTCCATGCCCATATCTTAGGTGCAATATAATAATAAATAGGTATAGGAGTATGGCTGTGTACGAACTTCGCGATTTTGAGGTTGAAGCCAGGGTAATCGACAAGGATAAGTACGTCGGGCTGCCATGCCACGATGTCGGCCTTGCATTGTTTCATGTTGTGAAGAATCGAACGTAGGTGCATGAGCACTGGAATAAAGCCCATGTATGCCATGTCTTTATAGTGTCTCACCTGTGTCCCTCCCACCGCAAGCATCTTGTCGCCGCCGTAGAAACGGAACTCAGCCGTAGTGTCGTGTTGCAACAGGGCACGCATCAAGTTTGAGGCGTGCAGGTCACCAGAGGCTTCACCCACTATAAGATAGTACTTCATGTCAAAAGAATATCTTTCAAATAATCCATCGCACCGTAGGCAGTGAGGTCCAACTGTGTGGGTGTTATGGCAATGTAGCCGTTATGCATTGCCCATGTATCGGTTGACTCGTCGTGTCCGTCATCACTCTTAAAACTACCCGTGACCCAATAGTAGGTGCGTCCGCGAGGGTCGGTACGCCGTTCGAGTTCGTTCACCCAGTCGCCCACACCCATACGGCAAAGACGAATGCCCTTGAACGACTCCGCATCGGGATAATTGACGTTCAGGCATACACCTCGAGGCAGTCCCTTCTCCAATACCGACTTGACGATTTGCTGAACCGTCGGGCGCAGGGCAGAAAAATCGGCATCTGCCGAGAGTTTCTGACTCGAAAAGCCGATGGCAGGAATCTGCTTCATCGCCCCTTCCAGCGCAATGGCCATCGTACCCGAATAATGCACGTTAATGGCGGCATTGTCGCCGTGGTTGATACCTGCGAGAATGAGGTCTGGCCGACGCGGAAGCAACTGCCCGCAAGCCAGTTTCACACAGTCGCACGGCGTTCCAGTACAAGCGAACACCTGAACGCCATCGGCCTCGCTCACTCGACGTACATTCACCGGCACGCTACTTGTAAACGACATAGCCGCGCCCGAACGTCCGCCGTCTGGAGCCACCACGACGATGTCACCCATTAATCTGACCATGTCGATCAGTTGTCGGATGCCACCTGCAGCGTAGCCATCATCGTTAGAAATCAGTATCAGAGGTCGGTTCATTATGCAAAATGAAATTCAGCATTAGCGACCGCGAAGTTACGATTTTTTCTGCAAAAAGAATTAGTGTACGGGCGGAAAAACGATGCGTTGGACAGAAAAACTCCATTTTTTACAAAAAATACCAGAAAATTTTTGGTCAGAAAGAAAAAAACATCTACCTTTGCACCGCATTTCAGCGGACAGGGTTTGTTTGTTGATGCAACAGGAGATTGTGGTATGGTGTAATTGGCAACACAACAGATTCTGGTCCTGTTATTCAAGGTTCGAGTCCTTGTACCACAACACTTACAAAAAAACCTTCGACAACTGGTCGAAGGTTTTTTGTTTTGACTGACAGATAGTGATGGTAGAGAATTACTTGTTTGACAGTCGGGTGTCGAATGCTTTTCTTTCATTTTTTGACATTTCAGCGGAGAAACATCCTGAAAATACATGTATTTTCTGCGTTTTTCGAGTTTTTTCTTAGTTTTACGTTGTGCTTTGACTTTTTTGTTGTATCTTTGTAACTCGATTCTGCGTACGCGCGCAAATCATTTTAGAAATCTTTGATTATCATATATGACAACTACAAAACAACTGGTCAAAAGTATCATAGAGGGTATTCAGGAAAAGAAAGGACACAACATCCGTGTAGCAGACCTTACGGGCATCGACGACACGATTTGCAAGTATCTGGTCATTTGTGAGGGTAATTCACCTACGCAAGTGCAGGCTATTGAAGACAGTGTATGGGACAAGGTTTTTGAGCAGATTGGCGAAAAGCCGCGTGCCATCGACGGGCTGCGCAACAGTTTTTGGGTGGCGATGGACTACACCGACGTCGTCGTCCATGTCTTTTTGCCCGAAGCCCGCGCTTTCTACGACATTGACAATCTTTGGGAAGATGCCGCCATGGAGGAGATTCCAGAGGATTAACCGATTTACAACAATAGACCTATTTACTGTTAATGGCAACGACAAATCAACAGGAAAACGATAAGCAGAATGCACAACACCGCTTAGACCCCAAGAAGAAGGGTGATGGACCACGTTTCAATTTCAGTTGGATCTATTTCTTCCTCATCGCAGGTTTGGTCTATCTGGTGTTTTCACGCGACAATGCCACGATTGGTTCAACTCCACGTGCGCTTACCTATACTGACTTTCAGGAGTGTGTCGATAGCGGCTACGTGCAGACCGTCGAGGTGGACCGTAAGGACCTCGAACTCACTTTCGAGGTGAACACGCAGGGCGAGCGCCACATCTTTGGCTCTGTCTCGAAGAACAAAGATGAGCAGCGGGTGCTGGAAGTGGAGATTGGCTCGCTCGATCAGTTAGAACAGTATCTCGCTCAGAAACGCAGTGAAGGCGTATTCACTGGAAAGTTGAAGTATAAGGAGGGTGGGAGCATGTTTCTTAACCTCTTGTGGCAAATTCTTCCTTTTGCTTTCATCATCTTCATATGGATTTTTATTATGAACCGCATGAGTGGCGGTGTCGGCGGTATGGGCGGCATCTTCAGTGTCGGCAAGTCGAAAGCAAAACTCTACGAAGGAAAGGACAAGGACGACAAGGAGAAAATTACCTTTAAGGATGTGGCCGGACAGGCCAGTGCCAAGCAGGAAGTACAGGAAATTGTCGATTTCTTGAAACAGCCAGAGAAATACACGAACCTGGGTGGTAAAATTCCGAAAGGTGCTTTGCTCGTCGGTCCTCCAGGAACAGGTAAGACTTTGTTGGCAAAGGCCGTAGCAGGTGAGGCAGACGTACCCTTCTTCACCATGTCGGGCTCCGACTTTGTAGAGATGTTCGTGGGTGTGGGTGCGAGCCGTGTCCGTGACCTTTTCCAACAGGCAAAGGCGAAGGCTCCGTGCATCATCTTCATCGACGAAATCGACGCCATTGGCCGTGCCCGCTCAAAGAATGCCAGCATGAATGCCAACGACGAACGTGAATCGACGCTGAACCAGTTGCTCACGGAAATGGATGGGTTCGGTACCAACAGCGGCGTCATCATTCTTGCGGCTACCAACCGTGCTGATATTCTTGACAAAGCGTTGCTACGTGCAGGACGTTTTGACCGTCAGATTCATGTGGATTTACCCGACCTGAACGAGCGAAAGGCTATCTTCAATGTTCATCTTCGACCTGTCAAGATTGACGAGACCGTTGATGTGGATATGCTGGCTCGCCAGACACCAGGCTTCTCGGGTGCCGACATTGCCAATGTGTGCAACGAAGCAGCACTGATTGCAGCCCGTCGCAACAGTGAGTGGGTTGATAAGCAATGTTTTCTGGACGCTGTTGACCGTATCATCGGAGGTTTGGAAAAGAAGACCAAGGTGATGACGGAGGCTGAGAAACGAGCTATTGCGCTGCATGAGGCCGGACACGCCACAATCTCGTGGTTCCTGGAATACGCCAACCCGCTCGTGAAAGTGACGATTGTACCACGTGGACGTGCACTGGGTGCAGCCTGGTACATGCCTGAAGAACGACAGATTACCACGAAGGAAGAACTGCTGGATGAAATTTGTGCAACACTGGGTGGTCGTGCGGCTGAAGAACTCTGTCTGGGACGCATCTCCACAGGTGCTATGAATGACCTTGAGCAAGTCACCAAACGTGCATACGGCATGATTGCCTACGCTGGAATGGGCGACAGCCTGCCGAACCTTTGCTACTATAACAGTCAGGAGGAGTATTCATTTAGTAAGCCTTATAGCGAACATACGGCAGAGTTGATTGACAAGGAAGTGAAAGACCTGATTGCTGTGCAGTATGCACGTGCCAAGCAGTTGCTGCAGGCCCACAAGGAGGGACATGCAGAATTAGCACAGTTGCTCATCGACCGTGAAGTCATCTTCGCAGAGGATGTCGAGCGCATCTTCGGCCCGCGTCCGTGGCTCTCTCGCACTGACGAGATTCTTGCCATGAATGCTGCGGATAAAGACACAGAGGACTCTTCGGACAAATCTTCCGACTCTCAGCCCAAGTCGTCTATTGATGAAAACGCAGAAATTATCCGTCAGAAAGCCATTGATGCCGTGGTAGAAAAAGCCAAGAAAAAGAATGGGAATGAAACTGAACAATAATCTACTCACACGCACACTCACAGGCATTGTTTTTATCATCCTGCTTGTGGGCTGTATTCTCCACGGTCCACAGACATTTGTGATGTTGTTTGCCGTTGTCTCTGCTATGACAATCTGGGAATTCTGCACCATACTTAATCGTTATGCAGACGCTCACATCAATCGTTTCATCACGACGATTGCAGGTGTCTATCTGTTCTTTGCTGTCTTTGGATTCAACCTCAACGTGATGGACAGCAACATCTTCATTCCATATCTGCTGTTGCTGCTCTACCTGATGGTGAGTGAATTGTATAAGGCTCATCCGAAGGACATACAGAACATCGCTTTTACGATGATGGCGCAACTCTACATCGCCCTGCCGTTTGCACTGCTTAACGTGCTGACGTTTGTGTTTGCACACGACAATGGTCTGGACATCTATCCCAGCACTCCCATTGCTTATATCTGGGTATATGTACTCTCCATCTTCATCTTCCTATGGACCAACGACACAGGTGCCTATTGTGTCGGTACGCTATGTGGAAAACATCGTCTCTTTCCACGTATTTCTCCGAAGAAATCATGGGAGGGAAGCATCGGCGGTGCCATTGTAGCACTGGCCGCCTCACAAATTATTGCCAGTTTCGAGTTTGGCGAAGTCTTCGTCGTCGGCAATCCGCTGATGAATCGTCTCGCATGGGGCGGCCTATCCCTTGTCGTTATCATCTTTGGTACATGGGGCGACCTGTTTGAGTCGATGCTCAAGCGGCGTCTGGGTATCAAAGATAGTGGAAACATACTGCCTGGTCACGGTGGAATGCTTGACCGTTTCGACTCGGCTCTCTTTGCCATTCCTGCAGCCGTCATCTATATTAGTACACTGCAATACTTTACCTTATAATAAACTAACGAGTGGATGACGAAAGTGTCCACGCTATTCTCTAACTCTTAAAACAAAACGAACGATGGAAAAAGACATCGAACTGACCAACGAACAAGTTGAAGAACAGAACAACGCAACTGTTCAACCCCAAGAAGAGGCTCCCGCAGTGGAGGAAACTCCAGTAGAAGAAACCTCTCCTGTAGAAGAGGCTCCTGCAGAAAATGCCGTCGAAATGAAAGAAGAGGCTCCTGAAGCAGCAGAACAATCTGCTGTGGTCGAGAACGCACCTGAAGAGGAGGAGACTCCCAAGTTCACAACGTATGAAACAACCACTGAAATCATCGAGCGACTGAAGCAACTCACCGAAGGTGATGAAGATATTTCGCGTCAAGAGACCGATGCTCTGAAAAGCAACTTCTACCGCTTGCACAAACAACAGGCAGAGCAAGCCTATCAGCAATACATCGAGCAGGGTGGTGACCCAGAAGCCTGGCAGCCACAGCCCAGCGAAGACGAAGCCCTGTTCAAGGAGCAGATGGAAATCGTCCGTCAGAAGCGGGCTGCGCAACACGAAGCCGATGAGCGTCAGAAGGAAGAAAACTATACACGCAAACTTGCCATTATTGACAAAATCAAGGAAATCCTCACCAACCCCGATGAGGTAAACCGTTACTACAACGACTTCAAGGCTCTGCAGCAGGAGTGGAACGACATTAAGTCCGTTCCTGCCGAGAAAGCCACCGATTTGTGGAAGACCTATCAAGTCAATGTCGAGCAGTTCTATGATACGCTCAAACTCAACAACGAACTGCGTGCATACGATTTCAAAAAGAACCTGGAACTCAAGACAGCCCTTTGTGAGCGTGCTGAGAAACTGGTAGAAGTCGAAGATGTTGTCAGTGCCTTCCGTCAACTACAACAGTTGCATCAGGAGTTTCGCGAAATTGGTCCTGTTGAGCGTGACCTCCGTCAGCAGATATGGGACCGCTTCAAGGCCGCTTCTACCGTCATCAACAAGCGCCATCAAGACTATTTCGAGGCACGAAAGCAGATTGAACAGGAAAATCTTCAGAAGAAGACTGCCCTCTGTGAACAAGTTGAAGCCATTGATCTCGACGGTCTTAAGACCTTTGCCGACTGGAACGCACAGTCCGAACACATCGTCACGCTGCAACAAGAGTGGAAGACCATCGGTTTTGCACCGCAGAAGATGAATGTGAAAATCTTTGAACGTTTCCGTCAGGCTTGCGACCAATTCTTCCAGCGTAAGGCTGAATACTTCCGTACCGTCCGTGACAGTCTCAACCAGAACCTCCAACTCAAAGAAGAACTGGTCAAGCAGGCGGAGGAACTTAAGGACAGCACCGACTGGAAAGCAACTACCGAAGCCATCGTTGCCCTCCAGCGCCGTTGGAAAGAAATAGGTACCGTTCCCAAAAAGATGAGCGACGACGTGTGGAAGCGTTTCAATGCTGCCTGTGACCACTTCTTTGAAGCTCGCAAGGCAGCAGGAGCCGACATTCACAGCGAACAGATGGAGAATCTTCAGAAGAAGCAGGCCATTGTCGATTCGCTTGCAGCCATTGACCCTGCCACCATCGAAGAGGATTATCGTCCCCGTCTGCGTGAAGCACAGGAACAGTGGAACGCCGTTGGTCACGTGCCTTACAAGCACAAGGAGAAAATCTACAAAGCCTTCCGCGCCCAGATGGATCGTCTCTATGGAGCACTCAGCGAAACTGCAACTCGCAGGCGCATCGAGCAGTTTAAGGCACATGCAAAGGAGGGCGACGGACAGCACATACGCGAACGACTCATGCGCCAATACGACATCCTGAGCAACGAAATCAAGACGTATGAAAACAATCTAGGCTTCCTCAACTTCTCTTCCAAGTCGAAGAGTGGTAATCAACTTGTGGAAGAACTCAACCGAAAAGTAGAAAAACTGCGTGCCGACCTCGACGAAATCCGTCAGAAAATAAAGGCACTAGATGCTACCGACGAAACCGAGTAATCTAATATAATGAACAGAGAGCGAGAGACAAGGTTTGCCTTGTCTCTCGCTTTCTGTTTTGAAGACTAACACTCAGTCCGAACTCAGAATTTGGTAAACGAAAGCCGCAGTTGTGAGGTGGATAGATACATGTGGCTACTGTTCAGCCCTTCGACGGTGAAAGTCTCAGTAAGTTGGTTGATGCCAAAGGGCTGCAGTTTCTTGACGTCATCGATCTCCTTGTCGCCAGTGTATTGGTGACCTTCACGAGGTTCAGACAAAGTGAGTTTACCACCTTCGTGATTGAAACGGAAAAGGATTTCTCGTTCGTCGGTTTTGTATTTGTCTTTGACAGAGAGCAGGTTCATCTGTACAGACCAGAAAATGCCGCTTTCAGTAAGGTCGAGCACACCGCCCGTAGCAAGTGTATCGACACGGGTAAGTTTCCAAAAGCCGTCAAGTCTACCGTTGTCAGATGTTTCGAGTTTGCAGGAGTATAATAATGTGCAAAGTACGAAGTACAACGTACATATAGAAACTATCTTTTTCATTTTGTCAAGAGGCCTGATTTACGAATGGTGAATTGTGCTCCGAAGTTGTCGCCGACAATGGTGCCGTGGTCGTAACCAAACGCCATGCCTACACTCCAGCCTTGCAGCATTCGTGTGTCGAAAGCGTAGTGGGCTTCAGCCATAAGACTGAGTTGACGACGTGACTTGGTAAATGGGCGGTCGTAACTGCCGAAACCTTCCTGCCATGTGCCGAGGAAGCGATAGTCGAGTTGTGGGATAGGACGCCCGCTAATGCCGAGATGGAATGCCATGAAGCGGTTGTTCTCGACTTCGATGCGCCCGTCGTTGTTGTAGATGGGGGATCGGTAGAGAGGATTGCCCATCACCTGTCCCCAATGCTGCCATCCAGGGTAGATAAGGTGGTTGTAATAATTATCATTGCCGCCGATATGGTCGCTGATATTGGGGTTGTGGTCGTGGTAGATAGGACCGCTTTGGTACTTGGTATAGACGTACTCCGCGACGATGTCACGTACCCACGTGCCTTGTTTCAAGTTCAATTCGGCGCCGAGCATGATGTCTTTCAGACCATAGAAAAGGTAGCGGCGTGTTTTTTTCTTGTTCCACTCCGTACCTGTGCCATAACCATCGTAGTCGAGGTGGAACATGCCTGAATGGTCTTCAAAGAACTGGTCGGCATAGACACTCAGCCGCCAATAGCGACGATCATAGTTGACTCGGAGCATCCAACTGCCGAGTTGGTTGCCTTCGACGTTGTTAAACTCGGCATCTTTCTCATAACTGTCGGAACCGCCAGGGATGAAAGCGTGCCAAAAGGCTTTGGCACCTGTCTCGTTCCGCATCTCTGTCATCACACCATTCATGGGGCGCCAGGTGGTTCCGCCGAACTGTGCAGCCATCTCCAGACCGGCTTCGAGCGAAAGTGGATAGTCGTAGTCTTCGTTGGCTATGCGCAGATATCCAGCCTTGCTGTGATAGAGGGCATGGTCTGCATAACGGCTCTGTCTGTGTGTGAAGTCATGCTGCCATTTGTCGTCTGTCATCATTCCATAGCCAATGTGTCCTTTGACTTGCAACCATCCACGAGTGAGCGGGACATTGGTCCATTCGGGTATGCCCACTCGCACCTGGGGCACAGGACGCGAATTGATGCCCAGCGTCTGGGAACCCGAACTGAGACGATTGTTCTTCAGTTCCATCGGACGTTCCTTGGAACCGACAGAGAGTTCCAGGGCACGGTATTGCAGGTCGGCATATAATTGCTGAACGACAAACGTGCTGGTGAAGTTGGCAGCCAGCACAAAGTCGGCCCCATACCCCAGTCGCCAACGATAGGCGTCGTCACGGCTTGCATCGCGGAAGATACCAGCACGCAGGTAGGCTGAGTTGCGCTCTACAGATGACAGGCCGTAGCGATTGGAGGTAAGCCAAAAGGGGGCATGGTCGCCGTCGCTCAATGTGGCAGACATTTCTGTGCCGTACTCCAGTCCGTGTGTAGCACGCTGCAACAACGTGCTGTCCGTCCTTTCTTCCTGCGCAACGACGAAGATAGCACAGAACCAAAGCGTGAGTAGAAAAAAAGTTTTATTATTCACCACGGATTATAATCTTTTGCTTTTAACTTCTATTGCCTGTGTTTTTTATTCTTATCCTTTGGGGGAAGTTGGAGGGGACTCGTCATTCTTATTTCGCGTAACTCACAGCACGTGTTTCACGGATGACGGTAATTTTCACCTGTCCTGGATAGGTCATTTCGTCCTGAATCTTCTTGGCAATTTCTGTGCTGAGGGTTTCGGTCTCCTGATCACTGATCTTGTCAGCACCGACGATGACACGAAGTTCACGACCCGCTTGGATAGCATACGTCTTTGTAACACCAGGGTAGGCAAGAGCCAGTTGCTCCAAATCGTGCAGACGCTTGATGTATGCTTCGACAATTTCGCGGCGAGCACCAGGACGTGCACCACTGATGGCATCACAGACCTGAACAATTGGAGCAAGCAGGCTCTGCATCTCCATCTCGTCATGGTGGGCACCAATGGCATTCACAATTTCAGGCTTCTCTTTGAACTGTTCAGCAAGTTTTGCACCGTAGAGTGCGTGTGGTGTCTCAGGGTCTTCGTCTGGCACCTTTCCTATATCGTGCAAGAGGCCGGCACGTCGCGCCTTCTTCGGATTCAGTCCCAGTTCACTGGCCATGACGGCAGCAAGATTGGCAGTCTCACGTGAGTGCTGCAGCAGGTTCTGACCGTAGGATGAGCGGTACTTCATCTTGCCGACCAGACGAATGAGTTCAGGATGCAAGCCATGTACTCCGAGGTCGATGGCTGTACGTTTACCCGTCTCAATGATTTCCTCTTCCACCTGCTTCTTCACTTTGGCCACCACCTCTTCAATGCGTGCAGGATGAATACGTCCGTCGGCTACTAGTTGGTGGAGAGCCAAGCGGCAAATCTCGCGGCGAACGGGGTCAAAGGCACTGATGACAATGGCTTCAGGGGTGTCATCCACAACGATTTCTGTACCTGTGGCTGCTTCCAACGCACGGATGTTACGGCCTTCACGTCCGATGACACGTCCTTTCACTTCGTCGGAGTCTATATGGAAGACAGTTACACTGTTTTCGATTGCTGTTTCTGTAGCCACACGCTGAATGCTTTGGATGACAATGCGTTTGGCCTCTTTGGTGGCCGTCATTTTTGCGTCATCGACTATTTCGTTGATGTACTGCTGAGCCTGTGTCTTGGCTTCATCTTTCAGGCTTTCTACCAGATGCTCCTTCGCTTCTTCGGCAGACAGACCGCTGATGGCTTCAAGGCGTTCACGCTCCTGTTCCGTCATCTTGTCAAGTTCAGCCTTTTTCTGTTCAAGCAGAGCGTTCTGACGGTCGAGCGATTCCTGCAACTTGTCCGTTTCTGCTTTCTTGCGCTGTAGATCTTCGTGTCGTTGGTTGAGTGAGATTTCGCGTTGCTTCATCTTGTTCTCAGCCTGCTGCAGCCTCTGGTTTCGCTGCGCAACCTCTTTTTCCAACTCGGCTTTCTTGTTCAGGAACTTTTCCTTTACTTCAAGCAATTTGTTCTTCTTGATGGTTTCTGCCTGGCTTTCAGCCTCTTTCATCGTCTGGTTGTATTTTTGCTTGAGAATATAGCGGAACATGACATATCCGAGAATTCCTCCAAGTATTAAACCTACAACCGCTGCAATTATGGTTATTACATCCATTTTGTTGAGTGATTTTAAGTGATTATTATTGTTGATTATGATACACGCGTCATGTCTGCAAGCATCTTCATGGAACGAAAACATTTGCAGAATCTGAAATACCTGTTGTGAAGGGGATATCTACCTACTTGAGTGTCTCGCTGATTTCTTTGTCCAGATCATTGATCATGTCCATCAGCGGAGCAGTGCTGGCACTGTTGTTGGCGTTGACGGCATCGACAGCCGTATAAAGCATCACCATCGCATAGTAATACTTGTCGGCAGGCAGGTTGGGGTAGCGTTCCCTCAACTTCCGCAAGCGGTCCTGAATGAGTGAGGCTGCATCGCGATAGACCTTCTCTTCCTCCGTACTATTGACGGTGAGAGGGAGGTCCACATCCTCGATGTTTACTTTGATGTTCAACTTGCCTTCCATTTACTTTATTCCGTACTCAACTGGTTGATACACTTGTTTACTTCACGCACGAGCCTGGTGATTCGCATCTTTGCGTCGTGATGTTCATCGTCACTGATTTGAATCATCTTAGCCAGTTTCAGATTCTTATAGTCGCTCTGGCTCTGACGGAGTTCAGACTGCAGACGTTCGATGTCTGTTTCTTTGCGTTCCAAGTCTGTGTACAGGTCTGCATTTTTCTTCTTTAACTCCTTATAGAGGGCAAGCAACCTGCGCACTTTTGCTTCGAACTCCTTCATCTGTCTTTTTTCGTTGTCCGTCATAAAGCCAGTGTTTTTATTCGTAATTTACTTTTTCATTTTTGCCTCGGCCTTCTTCACTTCGTCCTGGGAGGGAGTCGGCTCTTTCTTGGCGAGGACAATCACGTTATAGACATATTCGGCCGACCACTGCTCGGACAGTCCCAACTGTTTTTGGTATCGGCGAACATTATATACAGCCTTGCGAGTGGCTTCGTCGGTCCAATCGTCCTTCGTAAAGATGTCGTTGACGGTCTTGTCGGTCACGGTCTTGAACATCTTCTTCAGGAAGCCAGGAATGCGGAACTTCCACTTCATCAGTGTGCCCACCAGCATCATCAGTTCCTGAGAGAAGCCCTGGAACTGGTACAGATACTGTGTCACATCCTGCTGACGGCGGCAGCCCTTCTTGATGCTTGCGTCTATTTCTGAAAAGAAATTGTCGCTGATGCCATAAAGATTCTGCATCAGTTGTCTGCAAGCCTTCTTTTCTCCTTGCCCGAGGCGGTTGTTCACCGTAGCCACTTTTAACGACCGCTTAAAAGCCATCATGTCGGGAAGGGCGGAAACTTGATTGATGCCCAGTTGGGCTGCTAGCGAACTTTGAAAATAGACACGGATCAGTGTCATAAAGTCCTCCATTCCACCCACATTGTTCTTCTGTTTTTTCTTAAAGATATTTGTGAGAAAACTCATTCTTGTTCGATGATTTTCAGTGTATAATAGACGTATTCTACAAATTCAACTGCAAAGATAGCAATTTTCTTTGACAACTCCACAACAATTAAGCATTTATTTTTTTACACATAAAGTATTTCATCATCAAAACACGGCTATTGTCCCACAAATTCAGAGACTTCAAACTGGTTGGCAACGGCAAGACGGGCACAGTTCTGCAGCATTCGCCGGTTGGAATTGTTGACCTGATTGGCGTCCGAGGCTTTTCCGATGATGGAGAGGTCGTCGCGGATGGATCGACCGATGCAGGGGCCGATGATGCTCTCGAAGAGGGTACATGCAGCAATGTAGCGTCCCATGTATTCGTCGAGGTGTGTTTCGTCGCGTGTCAGATCTTTCTTGGTCTTCAACTGTGGCACGGCTCGTGCGTTCTGAATGGCTGTTCCGCAGGGTATGATGACGTCAATGCCGCTGTTGGCGCGCATCTTCTTGACGGATTCGCAGATTTGTCGCCACATGCTTTCCTGCGTAGGATAGGCTTTTCCGATGTTCTTGTTGGTCGAGGCGTATGCCCAAGTCTGGTTGAAGGCGAAGGTGGTTCGCGGGCTAATGCTCACGAGTTTATACCCCTGAATAATGCGCGCGAGAAAAGGCTCATAGGTGGAATAGTTGCCCGACTCGAGCGAATACTGCTGAAAGACGACGACGTCGTAGGCATAGCGCCGCATGGCATCGCGAATGGCGATTTTCTTTTCCAGTTTCGTCACGCCACGGCTGTTATAGACATAGAGTTCGTAGACAGGCTGGTCGTTTTTGAAGTACTCATAATGTTCGCGCATGGAGCATCCGCCTTTATAGAGGACATAGACATTGACGATATTGATGCCCATCGACGAGAGGATGTCTGGCAGCAAGGCACAAGTGTCCATCGAATAACTATTGCCGATGATGAGGACATCGAGTTTTACAGGCATGTAGGGTAGGGCATGGTTACTTAGATAGGGAGATGCAGTCTGTGCTTGTGTGCCAGCCGACACCAGCATAATCAGGGTGATAAGAAGTATTCGTTTCATTCGTTTTGTTGTAGATTGACATGAGATAATAACTAGTGTTTTTTGAGCAGTGTAAGGTCGTTTTTGTACCGCCGCAGTGAAACAGTTGTACCAGCACGTTGAAACTGTTGTACCACTGCGCTGGTACAACTGTTTCACTGCGGTGGTACTTTGGTCGTTCAATAGAAAAGCCTGCCGCAGGTTACGACAGGCTATCCGTATGCATTGTGCACTAAATCTTAATAGGTGCGATACAGAATCCAAGCATCTGGATACTTCTGGCGGAGGACATTGCGTGAACTGATGGCGGCAGACTTGTCGTCGAACGAACTGGCTACGACACGGTACATTCCGGTTTCGGGATTCTGAGCCACCTGTGCGCTATAGCCGAGGCCGACAAGGGTGTTGCGCAGGTTGTTGGCGTTGTCAGGACTCTTGAACGAGCCGCACACCACATTGTAAGCCTTCAGGGTGCCACCGTTCATCACGTTCAGACGCTCCGTACGCACATTGACATTCTCCTCTTCCTCCACAGCCGTTGTTGACTGAGTTGTAGTGACTGGGGTCACGACTGGGGTGATGCTCACTGGCTCGGTTTCTGTTTGCTGTGCAAGTTCAGCAGCCTTGGCTTTCTCGTAAGCCTTCTTGTAATTACTTTCTTTCGACTTGCAGCCAGTCAGTGCCAGTGCCATGACGATGGCGCAACCAAGGATAAGATTTTTCTTCATAATGATAAAATGTTAATAATAGATGTTCATTTTCTCTGCGAATTTACTGCTTTACGACATCTTTACCAAAATATCTATTATAAAAAATTGTTAAACAGGCGAGTTTTTGTTGTTTTTAAGAAAATTATACGTAATTTTGGGGCGTAAAAGACAATTATTCACCTTTTGTTTAACTTAAAAACCTTTATCATCATGAACAACAAAACAGGACTTGCAATTGCTGCATTGTTGGGCGGTGCCCTGATTGGTGGAACACTGGGACTTCTCTTTGCTCCTGACACAGGCGAACGTCAGCGTCGTAAAATTAAAGTCGCTCTCGAGCGCCACGGTATCAAACTGGCTAAAGAAGAATTCAACAAACTGGTTGACGAACTGAAGAACATCGGTAAGAAGGATGACATCGACGAAGATCCTGCTGCCGATTACGACGTTGAATAGACGACTGAACATCATGCAGGACAAAGACCTTCAGAACACCATCGATGAAGGAAAACAGTTGTGGCTGCTGGTTGAAAAGTATGCCAAGTTGGAACTGGTGGAGAAACTGACGTTTCTGCTCACTGTATTCATCCTCGGCGGAATCCTTTTCGCACTTGCATCCATTGCTCTCTATTGCTTCTGCATGTATCTGGTAACAGCCCTTGAAGCCCAAATCGGCAATATGGCACTCAGTTATGTCATTGTCGGCATGGTGCTCCTTCTGGCTGCCTTCCTCATCTACTTGTTCCGTAAGAACCTCATCTCCAAGCCCCTCATTCGCTCGCTGATGAAAGAATACTTTGAGGAAAAAGAAGACGACGAGGACGAACAGAAAATGAGTGAAGAAACGAAGGCAGCGAAACTGTCCAGGTCAACAGAAGCATAGACGATATGGACTATCAGAGCATCACTTGCATCGAAGACCTGAAACGCGAGAAGCGGCACACGATGAACGACATTCATCGCTCGTCGAAACGCTTGCGTACACGAGTACAGCAGACGGTGTTTCCAGAGGACACATCCCTCATGCAGTCACCTGTCGGAGTGGTACGCTATGCCGCTTACGGCATTACCGCGTTCAAGTCGTACAATGCTTTTGTCAAACTGCTGAGACTACTCAGTGCCAAGAAGAAAAAGGACTGAATCCACGATGTTCAAGCAAAAAAGATGCGCAGCCCACTGAGGTCGCGCATCTTTTTTGTTTTCATCTTATATCAGGTCAACAACGGTGATGCCGGCACCGCCAAACTGCGGATGCTCGTCATGGTAATCGGCTACAGCAGGAATCGTCGCCAGATACTGACGAATGAGCGTTCGCAAGATGCCATTGCCTGTTCCATGCAGGATGCTGATGCGTGAGGCAGAGGCGACAAGTGCGTCGTCCACAAAATAGGTAACTGCTTGCAGGGCTTCGTCAGCACGCATTCCACGCACATCGATTTCTGTTTTGAAATGAAGCGAAGTATCGCGGATGTTGTCCTGCGTCTCGCGACTGACAAAGGTGTCGGCACGTTTCTCCTGCTTGGGCTTCGAAGCGGGTTCAAGTTTCTTCAGTTTAATGTTTGTCTGGATACTGCCGAAGATGACCTGCGCCTCCGTTCCGTTGATTTTCTGAATCTGTCCAACTACAGTCTGTCCTTTCATGCGCACATACATGCCTTCTGCAAGAACGATTTCTTTGGGCTTCTCTGGTGCTGATGAAAGAGTAGGGGAGTTAGCCTTTTCCAGTTTCTTGTCCTTACGACGCTGCTGGCGCGCCTTGATCTTCTCCATTTGGCGCCGCACACGCTCTTCCATTGCTTCGGTGTCGATGTTGTGCACCTCCTGTTTGAAGTCAGCAAAGTCCTGACGAATGTTTTTAGTGCGCTCCTTTTCTGCCTGCGCCTCCTTGATTTCGCGGATAGTCTGCTCTATGCGTGCGTTCGATTCAGAGAGTAATTGTTGTGCCTGCTCCTTAGCCTTGGCGAGAATCACTTTCTTCTCCTCCTGAAGACGCTGTATGTCGGCTTCGTAACGCTCAATAGTCTGCTCCATCTTCTTCTCATGCTGATGGATGGACTGGCGTTTGTTTTCCCAATAGCGTTTGTCGCGCACGATGTCCTGCAGATATTTGTCGGCGTTAATATAGTCCTGTCCAACGATGTCGGAAGCGTCTTGTATGACATCTTCGGGAATACCGATTTTGCGGGCAATCTCGACTGCAAACGAACTGCCTGGGTTTCCGATGCGAAGTTGGAATAGCGGCTGCATTTCCTGTCTGTCGTATAGCATCGCGCCGTTTACGATTCCATCTGTTTCCTGAGCCAATTGCTTGAGGTTCTGATAATGTGTCGTGATGACGCCAAAGGCATGTTTATAGTTGAAACGTTTCAGTATAGCCTCGGCCATGGCACCTCCTATCTGCGGTTCAGTTCCACCGCCAAATTCATCAATCAGGAGCAGGGTAGTGGCATCACTATGGCGCAGCATATACTTCATATTCAGCAGGTGAGAAGAGTAGGTCGAGAGGTCGTCTTCAAGGCTTTGCTCATCACCGATGTCGATATAGATATGCTTGAAAATACCACACTGGCTGCCCTCAGACAATGGTACAGGCATACCACACTGTAACATATACTGCACCAGTCCGACGGTTTTAAGGCACACCGACTTACCTCCAGCATTCGGTCCAGAAATCAGAACAATGCGTTGGTTGGGACTCTTCAATTCGATGTCTAATGGAACGACTTTTTGGTTCTTCTTGTCAAATGAAAGACGGAGTAGGGGGTGTACTGCCATGCTCCAATCGATGGACTGGCGACTGACAAGACAGGGCTTGACTGCACCTATCTTCTTGCTAAACAATGCTTTAGCACGGATAAAGTCAATATCGGCAAGAAATTCGTAACTCAGCAACATCTCATCGGCGTATGGGCGTATTTCTGCTGAAATCTCTCGCAGAATCCGTGTGATTTCACGACGTTCCTCGTTTTCCAACTCACGAATCTGGTTGTTTGCTTCGACCACTTGTGTGGGTTCGATATAGACAGTACGCCCGGAATCAGATTCGTCATGTACGATTCCGCCAATTTTTCGTTTAAGAGCAGGTGCAACAGGGATGACTAGTCGGCCGTCGCGCAGAGTAGGAGTAACGTTCTTCTCCACAAGACCTTCTGATTGCGCACTTTTAAGGATGTTGTTGAGCAGGCGTGATATGCTGTTGGTGGCATTCCGAATTTCGCGTCGTATTCGAGCCAAATCCTTGGATGCGCTGTCCATCACATTGCCATAATCGTCGAGAATGTGAGTGATTTTCTTCACAATAGGTACAAACGTCGCGATGTGTTCACATTTCTTGGCTAGCCGTGGATAGAGATAAATGTCGCTTTCTGTTTTTTGAAGGTAATTGACAATCTGTGAAATCGTTGCCAATGAACGGCATAACTCAAGCAGTTCATCTGTTTCAAAGAAAGTGTTTTCGATGCGAATTCGTTTGAGAGCCGTACGTGTATCGTAGAAATGTGAGTCTGGAAAATTGCCGAGATCCAGAATCCGCATCATCTCATCGGTTTCTGAAATCATCCGCGTTACGTTGTCAAAGTCATCGGAAAATTTCATTTCCTGTACTCGCTGTAAACCGAGCGTACACAGGCATCGTTCCGATAACAATTCACGTATTCGGCTAAATCCTATTTTATCTTCAAAGTTCTGAGGGTAGGTCATCTTCAACTATTTTCCGCAATTATAATATTAGTATTTCTATCTGTAGTTTTAATTAAACATAACCGCTATTATATTCCAAAAGTGGCATAGATGGAATGGAAGTAGGAATCGCTAAAAAATGAATCTCAGATATGAAATAGTACCAGCGCGTTGGTACAGTTGTACCACTGGGATGAAACAATTGTACCTCTGCGGAGAAACAATTGTACCACCGCGGTGAAACTTTCATATCAATATCGTGACACTCTGATTAAACTATTCTTCACTTGTAAACATATAGTCCCAGCATGGCAACAAGATGGGTTTTTGTTGCGCTGCTTTCAGAATTTTCTCCGAAAGATATTTCTTATTAACTACCAAACGGAACAGATATTCGTCGAGCCACTGGTCGGTCATAATGAGATGGCCTTTGAAGCCTGATGATGCTCCCCACGAATTTTCGACCTCCCATTTTAAAGGACGCTCGTCAGCATCTAGATCGACTGCTTTAAGTGTCATAGCATGGCTTGATCCGCTGTCGTAAGTCAGGATTCGTTCACGTTTATCCATACCGAACTGAACACCTAAAATGCTGCTGTAGTCATAGTTCTTAAGATCCAAAAGTCCACGGCTGCTGTCGAGTTCTTTGGCGACGTCGCACGACATGTACATCATGGTCGAATCCTTGATACTGACGATGGCTGCATGTTTGATTTCCTCCATCGGAAGATTGATATACAGCCAGTTATGTCCGTCGTAGGTATGGCGATCATACTCGATTTCATAAGTCTTCCAATAGTCGCGCGTCGGATCATTCATCAGCATGACATAATTAGCATGAAGATCGTCGCCTATCATCTCGGCATAAAACTGCCGTGGTGTGTATGTTCGTGGCTGTTCGGTATATTGGCCATCTTTGTTTTTGGGAGCCCACGTGAACACTGTCGGAGGTTGACCATAACCGAGCACAAGCATGTGGTAGATTTCGGCAAGCATGTCTTCCTTCATTTTCTGCAGGTTTTCTTTGGGTGAGGCCTGGCGTAGGCGCAGACCGTCTTCACGTAATTTACGTTCGATGAGCGAACGGAAACGCGAGGTGCTGTTCGAGGCGTAAGTTTCTGGCATGATACCTTTCGGCACAAGACCGTATTTCATGACGAGGTCGGCCACTCCCGTGAATGTGCCGCCATCGCTCAAAGGATGCTTGAAAAGCCATTCGACGGTTTTGTCGTCCATCTGTCGCTGACGGGTGTCGATGACAGCCTGAAGGAAAAGATTCGACTTCTCAAGTTGGTCGTAAAAGAACAGATACACCTGCGAAAACTCCAGTTCGTTGAGGTTGCGATGGTTGATAACCTTGCTGCGTAGCACGTTCAGTCCAGTGAACAACCAACATCGGCCGCTCGATTTCTGGTCGGTAATCCCCTTGGAGGGCACGGAATTGCTGAAATACGTGTATTGCTCACCTAGATTGTCACTGTTGACAGCAAAGGTACGAATGTCATTAGACGCCAAACCATTACGCAAAGCACGCTCCGTAGCGGTCAGTTCTCCTTTCTGCTTCAGACGGCTCAGCATGTCAGACGAGATACCGCCTTGTGCCGAAACCACCATGGTAGTTCCCAAGAGAATTGTCATGAGAAGTAGTTGTTTCATATTGCTGTTTGATTTAAGAGTTTTCGGTTGATGATGTAAATAATGACATTGATGAAGAATGTGGCTGTGATAATGATAGCCCAACTCAGTGGGTCTAATGGCACAACTCCCAGCATTTTACCTCCTAACTCCACCATAACCACCTGTCCGAAAAGGATGATGAGTACAATGGATGTGAATCCCCTCCCCCACTGCTGATGGAACAACGATGTTTGTGTGTTGAGCAGACGGACATTGAACAGATTCCAGAATTGCAACATCACAAAAGTAGTAAAAAAGAAGGTGAGTTCGTAGGAATGCAGGCGTGCATTGTATTGGTCAGCCTGGAAGAAATGATGGAAATCAGTGATTGCGTCTATGTTGTGTGTCTTAAAATACCACAGCAACCAGCCTAATACCATCAGAAAGATGAGACTCGTCGCCATCATGTTGGCAATCATCCTTCGGTTGATGATAAAGGCATGGCGACGACGGGGACGTTCTTTCATTACTTCAGCAGACGGAGGTAATGATGCCAGGGCCATGGCAGCAAAGGTATCCATAATCAGATTAACCCAAAGCATCTGGGTGACATTCAGCGGGTTTTCCGTACCAAAGAATGCGCCTACAAACACCACTACACATGCCACAACGTTCACCGTTAACTGGAATAGTATAAATCGTTGGATATTTTTGTAGAGCGAACGGCCCCACATGACGGCTTGCACGATGCTGGCAAACGAATTGTCAAGTATGGTGATGTCGCTGGCTTCTTTGGCAACAGCCGTCCCGTCACCCATCGAAAGCCCCACATGCGCGGCTTTCAGTGCAGGGGCATCATTGGTACCGTCACCTGTCACAGCCACTACCCTGCCCTGCTCGTCACGCAACTGTTCGACAATGCTTTTCTTGTCCATCGGCCGGGCACGAGCCACAATCTTGTCGGCATCAATACCCAGTTGCCTACCAATCTCCTGTGCTGTGGCTGGGCTGTCACCCGTAATGATACGGACTTCAATGCCCGCCTCTTGACACTTGCGAATGGCATCAGACACTTCGGGACGGATAGGGTCGCTAATGCTGACGATGGCAATGAAAGTTTTGTCTTTAGCAAAACCTATCGTTCGCATTCCCCGCCTTTGGCATTCGGCTGTCCAAGCATCAAGTTCTTCGCGTGAGACGTTTCCTCCAATGTGGTCACACATGTCAAGCACAATCTCAGGCGCTCCTTTAATATATTGTATGACATGATGATCGACCGACGACTCTACCGTCGAAGCCATGTACTTGATTTCTGTTGAGAAAGGCACCTCGTCAAGCACGGTTACTTGTTTGCGCAGTTGCAATATATCGGATTGCACCCCACGGGCATACAACAGCAAAGCGCCCTCGGTCGGGTTTCCCACAACCTTGTCGCCATCGAGCGAGGCGGTGGAATTGACGACGATATTCTCCAGAAAATACGGGTTCATGTTATCGCCGCACAGCATCACATTATCCACACGCATCCGGTTTTGGGTGAGCGTGCCCGTCTTGTCGGTACAGATGACATCTACAGCCCCCATCGTCTCGCAAGCATGTAGGCGCCGCACCAGGTTATGCGTCTTCAGCATTCGCCTCATGTTGTAGGCTAGGCTAAGCGTAACAGCCATCGGCAGGCCTTCAGGCACAGCGACGACGATAAGCGTCACGGCTATCATAACGGCTTTCAGAAGATACATGAAGAAATGAGCCATGACAAAGTCGGCCTCTGGCTCGTAGGTGGCAATTTTGACTGCAATAATCAGGAATGCCAGCACAAAACTGAGACGTGAAATCCAGCGACTCAGCCTGTCCAGTTGTTCATTTAGGGGGGTCTTTACTGTGGAATCAATGCGGACGGATGTGAAAACCTTTCCGTTTTCCGTGGCATCGCCTACAGCGTCAACCTGCATCACAGCATGTCCTTCAAGCACGTTTGTACCACGTAGCACTCGATTGGAGGGAAAGGTGGCAGCGGCATCGAACAGGCGTTCATCACAGGTCTTGCGGCACATCGGTTCGCCCGTCAGTGATGATTCGTCCACTTGAAGATTGTGACTTTCGAGAAGAAAGCCGTCGGCAGGTATTTCATCGCCTGTGGCCAAGACAATGATGTCGCTTACGACCACGTCGCGGCGGGGAATGGCTTGAGCCCTCCCCTCCCGAAGCACCTTCACTTGGACATCGTCGTCGATACGAGTGAGAAGGACAAACTCGCGTTCGGCCCTGTACTCAAACCAAAAGGCCAGCACCGTAGCGAGCAGAATAGCCACGACGATGCCGACTGGTTCAAAGAATACGTTGGCACCTTCTTTCAGATAGTAATACTCATAAAAGGAGATGCCAATTGACAGCACAGCGGCCACCAGCAAGATGCGAATAAGCGGGTCGTTGAATTTCTTGAGAAGTTTGAGCCAGGGGGATTGACGTTCACGTTCAGTCAGAACATTCCGGCCATATCTCTGACGATTCTCCTCAACTTGTTGTGCAGTCAGTCCTCTGGAATCATTCATGGTTGAGAATCGTGTTGAGCAGCAATTCTTTTTCGTTGCCGTAAGGATAGAGGTAGAGACTGTTCCGTTCGTTCCGTTCGTAGTCGGGAGCAATGCCTGAGTCGTAGGCGTAATCACCATCTGCATCGGCAACATAGGCAACTGCTGGATGCAGGGTGACAAAGAAGTCGGAAGGAATCGTTGATGTCGTAACGATTTGACCAGCCGTCTTGGTGCCAAGAGTGAGGACAGACTCATCTCCCAACGCTTTTCTGAGTCCACGGATGAGCCACTCTGCAGCACCCTGTGTATATGAACTGGTAATCACAAACAGTGCTTTGGTTTGTATGTGGTTCGCAATCGATTCATCGTTGAACGGAATAGATGTATTCGACGCACTCTTTTGCTCACGGTATAGGGTCTTGGCAAAGATTTGTCCTCGTTGGCTTTCATCGACGAAATATGAAGCAAGCCGACAAGCCATGTCGAGCGTGCCGTCATTGCAGAGACGCAGGTCGAGCACAAAAGCGTCATATTCCACTCCTGCCAGCGAGGCCATGATGCTGGAGAGTTCGTCGCGATAGGTGGTCAGTGTGCCAGAACGCTCTGTTTGTCCTTCTGTCAGACGGTTACACATGAGATAGGCTACCTTGCCTGCCGATGTGGTTAAGACACGATGGATAGGAAACGCCTTGTCTTCGACGTACTCCGAGGCTGCCAGTTCAACTGTTACCTGATCGCTCCACACGTACGTGCCTTCTGCTTCGTTCACATCCAGATGTTCCACCGTCAATGTGCGAGATTTGCCGTTGATGAGGTTCTTGGCAGTGGTAGCAGTGAATTTCGCACCGTCAATGGTAGTGATGAAATCTCCGCGCTTGAGTCCGCAACGTGAGGCGGGACTCCCTTCATAAACGGTCATGATGCGACCGAACTGACGGCTGGTTTCACCTGTTGGGTCGGTCATCACGACTACATCCAAGCCATAACTATCCAAATGGTTGAAACTGCCGCGCTGATGAGCATCTTCGGCAATCGTATCGACAGCGCACCACGACCAGGAGTCTGTCACCGGAGCCTGTTTTGTGAGTTTATTGAAAAAATCCTTGGGCTTGGCAAAATACTCTTTCCACGACAATTCTTTCAGATGGTCGCCCCAAAGGTATTCCTGGCGCATCACGTCCAACATCCAGTGATCGCGTGCAGTCCGTTCTTCGTACTCATTAGAACGGTCTTTTCCACACGATGCCAGAAGTGCGCACAATGCTATGAGATAGAGGAGGTTGAGTTTCATACAGGTTAATATAGTAGCGCGGTTATGCTATTTCGCTTTTTCAAGGACGAGCGAGGTCATGTGCATCGAGGCGTCAAGGATGGCATTGCCTTTTAAGTTCTTCACCTCGCAGTGGGTCGTATCGTCGGCGTTGATGGTCTCGACAAGCAAGAACTGAACGCTGTACATCGGACCGTCGGCGTTCATCATCTTTTTAACGACGAAGTCCTGTGATGTGAGCGTCTTGGTGTCATTGCCCTTGTGGAAGTGTGCCATGTAGGCAAGCACATCGCTGACAGTCGGATTCGGCTTGCCGATGTAGGATGACATATTATCGGCCAGCGTCGTGACGATGGTCTGCTCATTCTCCTGCATGGCCTTGAAGTGCCTTTCAACAGTGGCCTTGGCGGCAGTGACCTCTTCATCCGAGGCTTCGGTCTTCCCGATGCTCTTCAGGAGAGTCTGTGTCTGACTTACAAAGCGTCCTGTGGGATACTGCTCCAGGTAGTTCATCAACGCCTCTTCCGTGTTTAGTTCCTGGGCATTGAGAAACGTCAGCGAATCGAGTAGCGTGAGAGCCTGTGCTCGGAAGAATCCGTCGGGATGGGCGTAGATATACTCATCAACCGTTTCCAGTGTGCAATGGTTGTCAACGACCTTCTCCCATTCATCACGTTCTCGGTTCAGACGGTCGCGCAACGTACGGGCATCTTCACTATAGCGTCCGTCGCCGTAAGTCCAGAGATAGTCATTGAGCGCAGCCTCCATGGAGTCCAGTTGGCCCGCAGCCTGGAAATGTCCTACTCTTTGCCATGCGTCTGTTTCAGTCAGTTCCGTACCACGTGTCAGACTTAACAAGCCATAGATGATGCCGCCCAGTATCATGGCTGAAATCACGGCCACCCACAACCATTTGTTGCTTGCAAATCGGCGTGCAAGGTCTTTCTTTTCGTTTTCCATCTTCACTGATTTCTTATTTTTGGTACAAAGTTACGACTAAGCGTGCGAAATACCAAGAATTTTTCCCTTTTCTTCGCTTTCTTTACGATTATTTCGTATCTTTGCAGAAACAACCTAATAGTATGATGAAAAGATATTTTTTTATGGCAGTAGCGGCATTGCTGCCAACCCTGACCGTTCTGGCACAGGGAACAGTCGATGACTATAAGCGAGCCAACAGCATTCGCGGCAAGTATTCATGGAAGATGACGAACGGCGACGTTCAGATGCACCGCAAGGGCGACGAGCACGTATTCTGGTACTCTGTCTGGAACGGTGACAGCACGGTGTATAAGGAAGTGAATGCCGAGACGGGCGAAGTGACGCTCCTGCCAGGCAACCCCGAACCTCCACGTCAGCGTGGGGGCTGGAGAGGTCCGCAACGCCACTGGATGGAGGTTCCCGACGAGAAGGACGGCTTCCCCATGTCGCCAGATAAGAAAATTGCCATCATCCACAAGGACAATAACCTCTGGATTCAGGAACTGTCGGAACAGGCTGCCAACGGCCAGACGCCTCCCGAAGATTGGAAGGCTGAAGAACATCAACGCCCACTGACTACCGACGGCGACTCCACTTACTACTACTCGGTTTGGGGCTCGTTCTCCGAAGACGGCCGCTACTTTGCCACTGTCAAGATTAAGCCGGCGCCTAAGCACTATGTCTATTATGTAGAGGCTGCTCCCAATCCTCGTCGCGGCGGTGAGGTTCGTGGCATGAGCAACCACCCCAACACAAGCACTTCGGTGGGAAGGACTGAGCAGTGGAACACGGGTGGCGGTGTGAGAGGCATCCAGCCAGTGCTGCACCGTCAGGAGTATGCCAAGCCTGGCGACTCACTCAACATCCGCATTCCTGTCATCGTTGAGGTGGCCACAGGCCGTGTCATTGCCGCTCCTTACGACGAACTTGTGCCACAATATGACGTAAGCCGGCCCGAATGGAACAAAGACGGAAAGTCTGTTCACTTTGAGTTCAACGAACGCGGTCATCACACCTACCGTCTGCTGGAAATGTCGGCCGAGACGGGCAAGATGCGCACGCTGGTCGAGGAGAAGAACGACAAATACGTGAACTATGGCCGGCTGTACCGTCACCACTTCAAAGATGGCAAACGTCTGCTATGGACGAGCGAACGTGATGGATGGAACCATATCTACTTGTACGACAAAGAGAAAGCAAAACTTATTAGACAACTGACAAAGGGTCAGTTCTATGTGCGCGACATCTTGCGTGTTGACGAGGAGAAGGGCGTTGTATATTTCTCGGCGAACGGTCCGACGGGTCTGCGTCAGAACGAGCAGGAAGACCCCTACTTCATCCATTTCTACAAGGTCGGGCTGAATGGCAAGGGGCTGACCTGCCTCACGCCCGAGGAGGGCAACCACAAGGCCACGTTTACGAGCGACATGCGATACATGACCGACACCTATTCGACAGTGACAACTCCGCCTGTCAGCGTGTTGCGTGATACAAAAGACGGACACATCATCAAGACGCTGGAAACAGCCAACATCGACCGTCTCGTGGCCGAGGGGTGGACGGCTCCGGAGGTGTTTGTGGCGAAGGGCCGTGACGGAAAGACCGACATCTGGGGCCTGATTCGCCGTCCTTCCAACTTCGACCCGACACGTAAGTATCCCGTCATCGAATACATCTACAGTGGACCTGGCGACCAGTATGTGCCCAAGTCGTTCTCGTCGTCGCACTACTATCTCGACGGATTGGCAGAACTGGGGTTCATTGTGGTCCAGATGGACGGCATGAGCACGTCGTTCCGCAGCCGTGCCTTCGAGGAGGTTTGCTACAAAAACCTGAAGGACAGCGGTTTTCCTGACCGCATAGCATGGATTCGTGCGGCTTGTGCGAAGTATCCGTACATGGATGTCGACAACGTGGGCATCTATGGCTGCTCTGCTGGCGGACAGGAGGCGCTGGCTGCCGTGCTCTTCCACGGCGACTTCTACAAGGCTGCTTATGCGGCTTGCGGCTGCCATGACAACCGTATGGACAAGGTGTGGTGGAACGAGCAGTGGATGTCGTGGCCTGTCGATTCGAGTTATGTGGAATGTTCCAATGTCGAGAATGCTCACCTGCTGGAGCGTCCGCTCATGCTTGTGGTGGGCGAGCAAGACGACAATGTCGATCCGGCTTCGACAATGCAGGTAGCCGATGCACTCATCAAGGCGAAGAAGGACTTTGAACTCGTCGTCATCCCTGGGGCTCACCATACGATGGGCGAGGACTTTGGCGAGCACAAGCGCTACGACTTCTTCGTCAAGAATTTGCTGAACGTGAATCCTCCGAAATGGCAGGATCTGAAGTAAAGAAACTAGGCACGGAGCCTGTCGGCCGGCTGCTGATGCAGTATGCCGTTCCGGCGGTGGTAGCGATGACGGCCTCGTCGCTATACAATATCATTGACCGCATTTTCATCGGCCACATTGGCAGTGGCGGCAGCGAGGGTGCGCTGGCATTGTCGGGGCTGGCGGTGACGTTTCCGTTAATGAACCTGAGCGCGGCGTTCGGTGCTATGGTCGGTGTGGGCGGTTCGACACTGATTTCCATCAAGTTGGGTCAGCGTGACTACCGCACGGCCGAAGGTGTGCTAGGCAATGTGGTGACGTTGAACGTTATTCTGGGCTTAGTGCTGGCGGTGTTGGGCATCGTGTTCATCGACCCGTTGCTCTACTTCTTCGGTGCGAGCAGTCAGTCGGAGGCTTACGCGCGTGATTATATGGAGGTGATTCTGTTAGGCAACGTGGTGACGCATCTCTACCTGGGGTTGAATGCTGCGCTGCGTTCGATGGGGCACCCTACCTTTGCGATGTCGGCGACGATAGCCACGGTGGTGGTCAACAGCATTCTCGACCCTCTGTTCATCTTTACCTTCGGCATGGGCATCCGCGGTGCTGCCATTGCCACGATTCTTGCACAAGTGTTTGCACTGGTGTTCGTATGGGTTATGTTGAGCAGGAAAAGCGAAGTCGTGCGTTTACGCAGTGGAATCTACGCGCTACGTCAGCGTATTGTCAAGAACATCCTCGGCATCGGTCTCTCGCCATTCTGCATGCAACTGTGTGCGTGCCTGGTGGTGATACTGATTAACAAAGGTTTGCAGCGTCACGGCGGTGACATGGGCGTGGCTGCGTTTGGCATTGTCAACGGCATCACCTTCCTTTTCATCATGGTGGTGATGGGTATCACACAGGGGATGCAGCCGATTGCCGGCTTCAACTACGGTGCTCAGAACTTCGACCGCCTGAACCTGGTGCTGCGCTATAGCATTCTGTATGCCACGGTGGTGATGTGCGTATCGTTCGTCATATGCGAATTCTTTCCGCACCTGCCGATTAGCCTGTTTACCGAGGATGAGACACTGACAACACTCAGCATCAGCGGTATGCGCATCATCGTTTCGATACATCCGCTGGTGGGTTTCCAAATCGTCGTGGGCAATTTCTTCCAGAGCATCGGCATGGCGCGCAAGAGCATCTTCCTCAGCGTCTCGCGCCAGTTGCTCTTCCTCGTTCCCTTCCTCCTCGTCTTTCCTGGAATCTGGGGCACCGACGGCGTCTGGCTAAGCATAGCCGCGAGCGACCTCATCAGCGTCTTGACGGCGGCAGGTATGCTTTATTATCACTACCGATTTGAAAAGTCAACTAAATCCATAACTCTTTAATTATCAAACGTATGCAAAACTATGTCATTACCATCGGCCGCGAACTGGGTAGCGGCGGCAAGACCATCGGCGAACTGATGGCCAAGGAACTCGGCATCCCCGTCTATGACCGTCGCCTCATCATGATGGCGGCCCAAGAGAGCGGACTGGCACCCGAAGTGTTCGAAAAGGCTGACGAGTCGCCCTCTGGCAAGGGCATGATGTCGCACATCATGCGCACGCTCTCTTTGCCTTTCGGTTCTTTCTCAAGTCTTTACAGCAACTCTATGTCAAATGAGAACCTCTTCCAGGTGCAAGCCGACATCATCCGTCAGAAGGCCGCCGAGGAGAGTTGCATCATCGTGGGGCGCTGCAGCGACTACATCCTGCGCGAACACCCACGCCATATCGACATCTTCGTGCGGGCCAACTATGAGAATCGCGTCAGCCAACTGGTCCAGCGCCACGGCTGTACGGAAAAGGAAGCGAAAGAACTCATCGAGCGCATCGATGAGATTCGAAGCGAATACCACAACTTCTACGCCGAGACCAACTGGGGCGACTCGCGTGCCTACGACATCTGTGTCAACTCCTCCATCCTGGGCATCGAGGAAACCGCAAAACTTCTGCTTACTTTTGTCAAAAAGGCGCTGGGCATCGCACAATAAATCGCTGATAACCACGTTATTATTTTAATTAGCACAGATTTCACTGATTAAGTGAATTAGAACAAAGAGGCTTTTGTATTGTAACTTTTTATTAACTATTAAATTAAGTCTGTATGAAAAAGATTTTTGCCATTGTGGCTGCCCTGGCAGCCCTCACATTTACCGCCTGCGGTAACAAGACACAGAACACAGCCGAGTGCGACTCAACCTGCAACGAGAAATGCGCCTGCGACCCCTGCGAGTGCGACCCCTGCGACTGCAGTGAGGTGACCTGCTGCAAGGAAGAAGGTCAGTTCTGCGCCAAAGAGTTCAACGAGGCCCTCGAGACTTCCGACGTGACGCTCATCGAGAAGAAGTTCGAGGATGCCAAGGCCTACATCGCCTCGCTCATCGAGCAAGGAAAGACCGAGGAGGCCGCCAAGTATGCCGAGCAACTAAAGGCTTTCATCGCTGAGAACAAGGAGAAGATCGACTATGCCGGCGGCGGCAACGTGGCCCTGGCCGACCTGGTCGAGAGTGTGACCGCACTACCTACCAACGTGGCTGACTTGGCAACCTCACTGGGCGTTCAGGCGAAGGATGCTGCCGTTGAGACGAAGGACGCTGTCGAAGGTGCTGCCGCTGCGGCTGTGGCTGCAGGCCAGCAGAAGGTGGAGGAAGGCAAGGCTGCTGCCGAGCAGAAAGCCAACGAGGCTGTCGAGACGGGTAAGCAGAAGGCAGGACAGGCCATCGACGATGCTGCCAATGAGGTGAAGCGCGGACTGGGTCTCTGATTTATTTACTGAACAACACTTAAAAAGCCCGTCACAGGTTCGTTCTGTGACGGGCTTTTTATATGATAAGTTTTTATCGGTTACCTTTTGCTCTGTTGTGCGTCTTGCAGAGCATCTGGCAATTTTCTATGCTCGTAGCACCGCCCTTGCTCCATGCCGACACGTGGTCAGCATCCATTTCTGCGAGTTTCCACATCTTCTTACGGTTCGCTTCGTGTCCCATCGCACAGAGCGGACAATTGCTCACGTCGTGAAGGGCTGCTTCGGCTGTCTGACGCTGATAGACCTTGCGCTTCGTTGCCTCGTCGAAGATGCGGATGTCGAGCAGACGTTTGTCTGTGCAGCCGCCCAACACATACTCAAAGATGCCTTTGCGGTTCTTCACGTAAGGGTCGGCATAGAGGTCGTGAACCTGCTTGGCCACCGTTTCAGCATTGTAAGGCTGCGTGTGGTATGTCTCGTACAGCCTGCCCCACTCCAAGCCGCGCATCTCACTCTCGACATCCGTGAAGACAGAGGCTATCCAGTCGATGACGGTGTTGAAGTAGCGTTTCAGTTCGTCGATGGTTGTGTCGTGACGATGCAGGCTCATGTAGCCTTTCACGTCGTCGCGGCTCACCCACTGCAAGGCACGTTCGAGGTAATCCTGGCGATTGACCGCTCCTGTGATGTAGGCACTCCATTTTTGCACATTGGCATTCTGTGAATTGCTGAATTCCTGCTTGGCCAGCGTGACGAACTCACCGCTATAGACGGCATTGAGCAGTTCCTGATGGTTGAGTGGCACACCAGCAATGTTGACGGTCTCAAACCATTTGCGGATTTCGTCTTCCGTACCCTCGCACTCATAGACGAGCAGCGGCGTTTCGAGAATGCGCTGACGCTGTTCGGGCGACAGGCTTGAAAAGTACTGTGGAATGCCATTGCCGTCGATGATGGAGAGTTTGCCTGTCACAAAACGCCCCAACGACGTGATGCGCTGTTGTCCGTCCAGCACCTCGAAACGGTCGCCGTCGGTTTTGTTGAAGTAAAAGACACCCAGCGGATACCGATGTAAAGCCGACTGCACGACCGCCACATCCTTCTTGCCGTCGGCATAGATGTAGTTTCGCTGATACTCCGGCTGAATGGTCAGACGGCCCGAAAGGCCATACAAGCCTTTGCCTTCCAGTTCGTTATAGACAAAGCCGTCACAGACTTCGCCCACGGTGTAAGTCTTGAGTGTTGTTTCCATTATGATTGTTTTTTACGGATTAGGATACGTGCATAAGTAGGTTTACCATTGATAGCCCCATCTTTATCTTTTATCAATCCATGTGGCTTAACAGGTACTGAATTATTTTTACGATAGTCATTTGCATTTAATATCTCAAACTGTTCGGGACAATACTTGTCAAGGAAAGATATAGGTACACCCATTGCTCCATCATAGTCGCTGGGAATAGCATCGGTGTAAGGAACCTCGATGGCATCGTAGTTATCATAATGGTCGTAGGCAGGCTTGCCCTTTATTTCCTTGTGCTTGCTGTACTTCAAGTTATCCTCCATCGTCATTAGTTGCAGAGGCTGGTGACGACGACCGTGGTCAAGGTTTGTAAGCCAACAACAATTCCTAAACTTTACCAATCCAGTGCTTTCATCATATACTCCATTTGCATAATTCGCTTCACCAATGATTCGAAAGAAAGCATTTCCGCTTTGGAAACCATTACCCAACCACGCCTTATTCTTTTTAATAAGTGGGAAGATTTCTTTATAACACAATGCATTCATGCTCCCAATCACAAGAAACTTTTTATTAGCGTCAACCATCCACGCCATAAACTCCCTGAACAGCGAGAACGGCGGATTGGTGACGATGATGTCTGCCTCATCGCGTAATAGCGTTACCTCGTGGCTGCGGAAGTCGCCGTCGCCATCGAGATATTGCCATTCGAGGTCGTCGATGTTGATGCGTCCGTCGCCCGTGGTGTCGCGGTCGAGCACGAAGATTTTGCCGTGCGTCGAGGTTTTTTCGGGGTCAAATTGCGGGGCTTCGGTCTCAAAAAGGGAGAGTTGAATGGGACCTTTGTACTTCTTGCTCTCGTAGGCATAACTCGTGCTGATGAGTTTGCGGAGTCCCAGCCGCTCGAAGTTCTGAGCGAAATAGCGTGTAAAATTGCTCCACTCGGGGTCGTCGCAGGGAAGGAGCACCGTCTTTCCCTTGAATACATCGGGGTCATACTCCAGGTATGCCTCCACCTCACGCTCGATGTCGTGATACTGCGTGTAGAACTCGTCGTTCTTCGCTTCCTTTGCTTTGGATAAAGTTTCGTTAGCCATAGCGATTGATAGTTAAAACAGTTACGCATCAACTATCAATCCGCTGAAACGCTCAAAAAGAAAAAGCGTGATGCCTTTCTTATCGCGTTTAGCACGAGGCGGCGTCGGAATGGAGCCTCGGAATTGTCATAAGAATACATCACGCTGGCAAGCGTGAAGCATTTGCATAAATGACAATAACGGGAGGCCAGTCCTACGACAGCCGCCGTCACTATGAAGATTTCGTGCTTGTTATACCATTGAAGAGTTTCCGACGCTCTTGGCTAAACGCGAATTCATAGCGAATGCTTATTAAAATATGTCTGGTCGTTCGGTTCTGACAATTTATGTCTTCACCGAAACCAAAGGCAAAGGTACGAATTATTTGTCAATTACAAAATTGTCCGTACAAAAAAATTGAAGTCTTGCCATCCGCAGAACGCAGTCAAAACAAATGGACAGCACAGTATAAATTGACTGATGGCGAAGTTCATACTTAGTCATACCGCAGTTCAAACTCAAAATTTAACTTAAATTTATGGAAATTCAACTTAAATTTCCGCAAATTTAACTTAAATTTGTATAAACATAACTTAAATTTTGAGTTTTATCTGCGGAGCAACAAAGTATGATGTTCTGTGAGACTGATTTTCAAGCGAAGAACGATGGAATTAAAAGCACACCGCCATTGCACTTTGTATGTACAATGGCGGTGTGTAGGATGGTGGAAAACTCCTCACCTGAAAGGGGAGGTGGCGCGAAGCGACGGAGGGGTCACAAACTTAATATCCGATGCGTTAAAGGAAGGTGACCCCTCCGCCCCGTTGGGGCACCTCCCCTTTCCGAGGAGGAGTTCATTACAACGCTTATTCATCACGGGCTATACGTTTGTGAGTCGACTTCAATATCATTGCTTTAACTTTTGCTTTTACGTCCGAACCCATCATCGACACGAATCAGCGCAGCCACGGCAAACGTGATGAGGCAGAATGCCATCACCACGACGAAAAACGTGCTGTAGCCCACCGCATCCTTCAGCCAACCCGACACCATCCCTGGCAGCATCAGCCCAAGGTACGAGAGTCCCGTGCAGATGGCATAGTGGCTCGTCTTGAACTCACCCTGGCTGTAGAACAGCATGTACAGCGTCAGTGCCGTGAACCCAAGTCCGTAGCCGAACTGTTCGACGAACAGGCATGACGAAATGAGCAAAAGACTATCAGGCAGGGCATACGACATCCACACGTACACCAGGTCGGGCAGCGTGATTGCACAGACCATCCACCACCACCAGCGGCGCAGCCCGTCGCGGCTCACCAGCCAGCCACCCACAATGCCGCCCAGCAGCAAACCAATCAGGCCCACTGTGCCGTTGGCCAGACCCATCTCCTGAAGCGACAGCCCCAGACCGCCCTCGCTGTTCGGACGAATCAGGAAGGTTGCCGACATCTTCGTCAGCATCGCCTCAGGGAAACGGTAAAGGAGCAGAAACAGCATCGCAAAGAGCGTCTGCCGTGGCGGCAACTTGCGGAAGAATGCCACGAACATCTGACGGATGCCCGCCCACACCTCCTGCGCACTGCTGTCCAGACGGCGGTCGTCGCTCGGACGAGGCATCACGAACCTGTGCCACAGCCAAAGCCCGATGAACAGCGCAGCCAGACCGTAGAAGACAAGACTCCACGTGAAGGCAATGTCGTTGCGGAAATAGATTTGCAGCACACCTGCCACAGGCACCAGCACACCGTTGCCGAAAATGACAGCCAAGCGGTAGAATGTGTTGCGGATACCTACGAACCATGCCTGATGATGGCTGTCGAGTTCGAGCATATAATAGCCGTCGGCAGCAATGTCGTGCGTAGCACTGCTGAAGGCCATCAGGAAGAAGAAGAACATCGTGCCCTGAAACCAGAAGGGCGTACTCAGCGTGAAGGCAACGCCTGCCAGCGACGAACCGAGCAGCACCTGCATGAGCAGCACCCACCAGCGCTTCGTACGATACAAATCGACAAACGGACTCCACAGCGGTTTCACCACCCACGGCAGGCCCAGCCACGATGTATAGAGGGCTATCTCCGTGTCGCTCAGCCCCATCTGCGTGTACATGACCACGGCAACGGCCATGACTACAACGTTAGGCAAGCCCTCGCCGATATAGAGCGACGGCACCCACCACCAGGGATTTCTCGAATGTTTAGTTTTCATAAAGTTGCTTGATTTCAGTATTTTTGTAATAATGCGCCAAAATCTCCCTGTAGCCAAACCCCTGAGAGCCCATGACGGCTGCACCAATCTGGCACAGCCCTACCCCATGGCCCCAGCCGTGGCCATGTAGCACGAACACGTCGCCTCGCTTCTCAACCTCGAACGCCGACGAATACAGGTGTGAGCGGCTTAGCACACGACGGATGGCCAACTCCTTGCCTACTGTCACCTCGCCTTCCGCCCCCACAATGCGCAACGCGCAAATGCGTCCCGAAGGTCCACGCTGAAGCGGAACCAAATCGACGACCCGACCGATGTCCTCAGATAAGTGACTCTGAACGAGTGCTGTGAGTTCGTCCTGCGTATAGGTCACCGCCCAGTCGTGAAAATCGTGCGTTTCGAGGTCGTAGTCGTTGAGCACCTGACGCAGGATATCGGCATCGTGCGTGTCGCAGTACGGACAGGTCACGCTCTGCAGGTAAGGTTTGTCATCGCCCTCCCAGCAGGTTGAGAATAGTTCGGTCTTACCTCCACAGCACTTCGAGTAGCGTGTATCACAGATTTCGCCGCCATAAGTCAGCACCTGCCCCGATGTCTCGCGTACGGCACGCACGGCATTCTCATTCGTAATGCGTCCGATGCCCTGGTACCGCTGGCAATGGTCGTCAGCACAGACGTCGAACAGCGCATGTCCCTTCGGGGCAGCCAACGCCCAACTACGGGCTATCACAGCATGTGCTTTCAGAAACTCGAGCGAGGCTTCGGCGCGCATCTCGCTGCTTACAACGCTCTCCAAGTATTGTTCGAGCGGCAACTCGTTGACAGCCCAAAGGTCATCACCATCCGCCACAAAGTGCAACGTCCCCCTGAACGTCTGCTCCTCACAGCGTTCCCAATGGAAGTCGATGCCAATCCTGACAGCGTTCAACGTAAACGTTCCGTCACCATTCAGCCTGTAGTCGGGACGATGGTCGGAATGGAGGATGCCCACACGGATGAGAGGCCTGCCCCACGCATCGGTCTTCAGTTTCATAGGCCTACTTCACTAAGTATCTGTTGAGCCAGTTCTGGAGTCATCCGCCCGAAATCCTCCGCACGCGGCGTGATGATAAGCCCGCCCATGTCCAATGCACCAGGACTGACGAGGCACTTCTCCTCACCCTCGGCCGAATAGCACAGCGGCCGGTGCTTGCGACGCGGAATAACGATGGTGACAAAATGCTGAGCCTCAGTCGCATACCATGCAAGAAGGTTCATCATCGGTTCGGTTTCGCCTTCAGGAATCGGCATCGTTTCATATAGTGAACTGAAAAGGTGCCCGCTCTCCTCTGGCGTCGCAGCCTGAATGACCCAACCGCGCACCAGATAGCCGCGAAGTTCGGAGATGCCCGACGTCGTGTCCGAGGACTTGAAGTCACGCTCCAACGGTACGATGCCTCGAGAACCAGCCTGAAAATGCAGGTGGTCTGGAGCGCTTGCCCCACAGCGAGGCCCGTTGTAGAAAAGGAATAGTGAAGGTAAGAGTCCTGCCATACGCATCATGTCAACGTACGATGCACGGATGCTCTGCGGCTCGTGTATCAGCGACGCCAACGTGAAATGCCGAGGTAGGATGGGAAACGGATTCACCAGCAGTTCATAGTGCCCAAGCAAAGGCACGCCCGTCTGCTCGGCGGGACGGTTCTTTCCACAGAGAAAGCACGGCCGCTCCGCAATCACCTTCTTGTCAATTGAGGCCCCCGTCGAAACCATACGAGCAGGATTGAACTGCACAGCAATGTCACACCCCCTCAACTGTAAAACACGCAACTGCACTGTTTCCAGTCCTTCGTAGTTTTGCCTAGCCAGTGTCCACGTCTTCAACTGCTCTTGAAAGAACGACTCGTGGTCTATGTGATTCTCAACTTTCACGCGCCTTAATCATTTGTTGTCTTGCCAGAATCTCCATCGTGCGCAGCGAGTCTTTGTATAGGTTGTTCGCATTAACTTTTTCAGGTGACAGCGCAGCATCGGAGTTGCCCTCCCAACGACGACAGAGATACAGTTCGTCGTAGATGCGCCCTATCTTGTAACGCCGTGAGAAAGCAAGTCCCAAAGCATAGTCCTCGCCATAACTCGTATTGGGTACACCAATCTCTCGCAGCAGTGGAGTGTAAAATGCACGAGGAGCGCCCAGTCCGTTGATTCTAAGCGCATTATTCATTCCGTTCTCATACGTCCATTCCTTGTGATCAATCACTCCTGGAGGCAAAGTCTTCAACTGGAAGTCACACATACGGTAACTGCCCACCAGCATGGCACACTGCTGACGGTGGAACTCATCGACAACGCGCTGAAGCGTCTGAGCCCCACTGTATAGGTCGTCGCTGTCCAACTGGATAGCAAAACGCCCACACCGCGCATCATTCACCGCCAGACTCCAGCAACCGCCGATGCCCAAGTCGGTTCGCTCCGGCACGATGTGTACCACACGCCTGTCCTCGTCAGACAGCCGTTTCAACACCTCTGTCGTGCCGTCCGTCGAGTAGTTATCCACCACGATGACATTGAAGTTAAATGACGTATTCTGCGAAAGTGCCGAACGCACAGCATCCTCAATTGTACGGACTCGGTTGCGCACGGGAATGATGACCGAAGCCTCACAACCGAATGCCGTTTCCGAATGTGCAAACACGACATTGCGCAACGTTGTTACATCCACCCAAGCACCAATCTTCTTGAGATGCAACGTACACGCCTGCTCATACTCAATCTGCGCCTCACGGTTCCGAGGGTCAACATAGTCGAACTGTTTCTCACCGCTCTTACGTACATCCTTTTCCTCCTCCGTGTAGAGCAGTTCACCCAAGTGTAGAATCGGTACTGGCACACACTGCATCCGCGAGACGTACAGCCTGAAATCGTACAGCGCTGCATACTTCCAGTCAGCATCGGGCGTGTCCTTGAGATACTGGCGCAGCGCCTCTGTCTCGATGAGCAGCAACGACCCCATGTCGAAATCGTTGCGAACGCTGCCTAACTGATAGTCTAGACACCGCATTGTCTCGCGCTGACCGTTCTTCACGGCATAGCGGTCGGCATATACCCACTTGGCACCCGTCTGACGGGCCACCTGCTCCATTCGCTCCACAGCCCTGTAGCCCAGCGTCACAGGCTCACGCTTCAGGCAGAGTAGCAAATAATCAGAATTTGCCTCACCAGCCAGAGCACGCAACTCAACCGACGAGGCAAAATTTCCCTTTCTCATTCGTATTCTTATGATTCGTGATTTAGAAATAGTATCCGAAGCCGAGGCGCACGCCCGCCTTGCTCTTGTGCGAAAAGTCCGACAGGCTCATGTCGAAGTATAGTGCCGGCTCAAGGCTCACATACTTGCCGAGGAAGAAGCAATAGCCCACCTCGGGGGTCAACTGAAGGTCGTTGAAGTTGGAATAGCGGTGCAGGTAACGCAAGCCTGCGCTCAGGAAAAGACCGTTCTGCTCGATATAGTAGCGAGCCTTCGCACCCATGTAGAGCGCCTGCATGTCACCGTGCATCGTGTCGAAGCCAAACTCGCCCAACAGCATCCAGTCCTGTTCAATGAAGTAGCCGCCCGTGAAGTTAAGACCGAGTGCAAACTCCTCATAGTCACTGTAAGACATTCCTGCGCTCGACAAAGAGGCGCCGATGTACTTTTTCCCTTTTTCAAACTGGGCGTACGTACTACTTGCCACAGCGGCAAACAGCATCAATGTCAGAAGAACTTTCTTCATAATCTGTATTGTTTTAGAGTGTTATAGAATGTTTTTGCAAATATAATGATTTTGTGGCAAACATGCAAGCATCAATCCCCTACTTTTCGTTTTTCACGGAAAGATTTTCCAAGAATATGCCATCGTGTTTCGAAGTATCACGACGATACAATCATCACTGGTTTTTGTGCTGGTCGTTCATCTGCTCTTTCTTGCGGAGTGCCCAACGGAGCGCAATGATGATGACGATGTAGATGAGGATGTTAGGCAGGTTTTCTATCCATGCGTTCCACGTTATTCCGTAATAGAGGTAAAACGCAATCCCCACAATCAGCAGTGCGACAGGGAGCCATGTTGACTTTCTCATACTTTTCCGCGTTTAGTGAATCGGTAAATAAAGATGCTGAGTAAAACGAGTGTGACAATCGCCCCGATCGCATACCCCCACATGGAAGGCAATTGAAGTCCTTCAGGAGCAATGCAGATGTAGGTGACGCAAACCATCGTCATGAAGAGGGCCGGTAACAGCGTGATAAGGAATGCCTTGCCTCGCCGTGTAAGCCAAACAGTAATCGTCCACAGCGAAATCATTGCCAGCGACTGGTTGACCCATCCGAAATAACGCCAGAGAATGTCGAAATTGATGTTGACCAGTACGAAGGCAACCGCAAACAGCGGAGCAGAAAGCAACACCCGCTGCCAGATACGACGCTGTGGGATGTGCAGGAAGTCGGCTGTAATCAGACGTGCGCTACGGAAGGCTGTATCACCCGATGTGATAGGGGCTGCCACAACACCGAGGATGGCGAGGACAGCACCCACCGTTCCCAACCAACTGTTACAGATTTGGTTCACCATAATGGCTGGGTTCATCTTACCCGTCTCGGGATTGGTCATCGCCGTGAGCAGTTTTTCGTAAGGTGTATTGCCTTCTACACCGAGACTGTCGGCAAACTTAATGGCGGCTGCTGCCCAGATGAGAGCCACAAGGCCTTCGGTAATCATGGCTCCATAGAAGACAGGGCGACCGAGTTTCTCGTTCTTCATACAGCGCGCCATCATTGGGCTTTGCGTGGCATGGAATCCGCTGATGGCTCCACAGGCAATCGTTATAAAGAGTGCCGGAAACAACGGAAGGGCCGAGTTAGGATGATGGTTGGAGAATGCATCCGTGATTTCAGGAAGGCTTCCATCCATTACAAATATACCATAGAGCACACCGACTGCCATTACGAGCAAGGCGATGCCGAAGAGCGGATAGATGCGCCCGATAACCTTGTCGATAGGCAGAAGTGTGGCAAGAATATAATACACAAAAATAATGATGGTCCATACCAGAGGCGTACCCCACTGTCCCCAGTTAGAGGTCATCGTCCCGAGCAGTGTGGCAGGTGTGGTCACAAAGACAGCACCGACAAGAATCATGAGCACGAGAGAGAAGAGAAGAATGAGAATATGGGCAGTGTGTCCCAGTTCGGCTCTCACAAGTTCAGGAAGGCTGCATCCATTGTTGCGCATGGAAAGCATACCCGTCAAGTAGTCATGGACGGCTCCCCCAAAGATGCAACCGAACACTATCCACAAATAGGCGGAGGGTCCAAAGAGTATGCCCTGAATCGCACCGAAGATGGGTCCAGTGCCGGCTATGTTGAGGAACTGAATGAGATAGACCTTCCAACTGGGCATGGGGATGTAGTCAACGCCATCCTGCATGGTAAAGCAGGGTGTCTTACGACGAGGGTCTGCCCCGAAAACACGCTCGACAAAGAAACCATAGAATATGTAGCCTAATATAAGCAGAATGATGGAGGTAATGAAAGTTGTCATTTTTTATGAATTGCTGTATTTAAGATATTAAGACTCTTGCTGGATTTTTCCTTTTCGTACATGTATATCCGTACGGATGATGCGGGCAGGATTGCCTGCAACGATGCAATTGTCGGGCACATCTTTCGTTACGACACTTCCACCGCCGACAATGACCTCATTGCCAATATGAACACCAGGCATGATAATGGAATTGATGCCAATAACACAGTCATGGCCGATATAGGTGTCCGTGCGCAACTGACGACAATGGTCATGAGCCAAGACATAGGCACCAGCCAATACCCAAGTGTCTGCTCCGATGTGAACGCCACGGGGGTTAATGACCCGATCTAGATGAGCCTTATAGGAAAGACGAACATTGTCTGCAAGATCCATGTGATAGAAGCGGCGCAGTATGTAAGGATAAGCGAAACTGGCTTTTCGCCATATTTTCTCAAGAAAAGTCATAAGATGTTGTTTTAGAATTGGTAAGCAAAATTGACGTGAAGTCTGATTCTCTCGTATCGCTGTTGGATTGGTATAGAGAGCATTGGAGTAACAGCAAGAGTACCATACTGAGGGGAATTGATGCGGATACGTGTGCCGGTTCGGATGCATTTCTCCGATTGACGGAATTCTGGGATAGTGGTGTATTCGAGGAACAAGGCCGCAACATGACACAAACCCACATAGGTGGAGATGGCACAGCAAGTTTTATAGTCGAGCCCCGTGTCGTAATGAGGATTCAACGTTCCTTGAAGAGAATAATTGTCTTCTGTGTCAAAATGGTAGCCCAGTCGAACAAATGCACCATAGTCTTGATAACTTCCTTTATGAGTACTGCCAAAGTAGCCCAGGCATTCCAACGAGAAATGGTTGTCAAAAAACAGATGCTTATAACCTGCATGAATGCGGAAATGCTGTAAACTGATTTTTTCAGAATAAATGCTATGTTCCAACATCACTGGCCAATGACGATTAAAGGTGTGTTGGATCTGAAAAAAGCGACTGTCACGAAAGCCAATCTGGTTGGATTGAGCACACAGCATTTGCGTACAGAGGGTAAAGAAAAATAGTGCAAGTATTTTATTCATAGGCATTCACAGATTTTGAATGAGAAGTTTAGTCAATATCTCATAGCATCTGTCGTTCGGATGCTTGCCATCAAGAGAATAATTTGGGTTCACCCCTTCACCTTGAAGAAGTATGGAATATACATCAAAATAGACCCAACCATTGACACGGGATTGCTCTCTCAGGCATTCATTTAACTGGCAAGTTGTGAAATTAACCAGTTCGTAGTTTTCAGAATGCTCTTTTCCCACTGGTAGTGCTGAGAAAACGTAAATTTTGGATGCCATCAAGGAATTGACTGCTGACACGTAACGATGGATATAATTATCAAGATCGATAGAAGAGATTTCATAATCTTGATGATCGTTGATGCCTGTCAACACGACAACTCTTTTACCCCTAAATCTTCCAGCATATTCTTCTATATGCTGAATTCCGCTGTTGGACGCTCCATAATTCTCGGTAATAAACGAAGGAAAGAACTTCCCTAAATCCCAGCGTTCTATATTGGAATCTCCGATAAAGACCAGTTCAATATCATCTTCATGGCTGCATGAAGATATCAACAATAAACATAGCACACAAAGGAGAGTTCTATGTATCAAAGAAGAATACTTAATTCGTTCCATCAAATGCAGCAATGGTGGCTTGACCTTCGGCTGAGATTCCTTCTCTCTTAAAGACCTTCTTTATGGTCATAAACAGAATTTTAACATCCAATCCGAATGTAAGATGGTCAACGTACCAAACATCGTACTTAAATTTCTGTGTATGTGTAATTGCATTACGTCCATTCACCTGTGCCCAACCTGTAATACCAGGGCGAACTTCATGACGGCGCATCTGTTCTTTTGTATATAAAGGAAGATATTTTACTAGAAGAGGACGGGGGCCAATCAATGACATGTCGCCTTTCAAGACATTAATCAACTGTGGAAGTTCATCAATCGAAAGAGAACGGATCACACGTCCTACAGAAGTTAATCTATCTTTGTCGGGCAACAAATTCCCTTCATCATCCACTTTGTCGTTCATGGTCTTAAACTTGATGAGTTTAAAAATGCGAGCATTGATTCCAGGGCGTTCCTGTACAAAAAATACGCTACTTCTGCCATTTGCAATGTATAAAAGTAACGCGACAATGATGATAAACCATCCTAATAGAATCAGAGCCGACAAAGACAAACTGAAATCAATAATCCTCTTAATATATTGCTTATACATAACCTTATGAATTACAGTAAAGAGAAACCACCGTCTATTACTAAATTGCTTCCTGTTGTAAAAGTACTAACATCGGATAACAAGTAAACGGCATAATAAGCGATTTCTTCGGGTTGAGCATATCTCTTGAGTGGATATAACTTTTTATTAGCAGCCACTTGTTCCTCAGAAATGTTATCACGGTTGATAAGAGGGGTTTCAACTCTTCCTGGGCAGATACAATTAACCCTGATTCGATATGCCGCCAATTCAACAGCCTGGGATTTCGCCATTCCTACAAGCGCACCTTTTGATGCAGAATAAATGGAGTTCCCTACGTGTCCTGTAACAACACCATCAATCGAGGCTAAGTAAACAATTGAAGCCCCCTCATTGAGATGCTTTGACTTTAACAATCGTTGAGTTAATAGGACTGGGGCTGTAAAATTAACATCCATTACTCTTTTTAATTCTTTCTCAGAAATAAACCTAAAGGGCAATGTCAATCCCACACCTGCAGAATGAACGACTCCATCTAATTTGGGTATTTGTTCAATTAGTTCACCAACCATGGAAGAGTCTGTTATATCACAAGAATAAACAGAGTGATTTGATCCATGGAGACAATTCAATGTTTCTGTCAAGCGATGATTGTCCCTTCCAACTAATATAAGTTGTGCTCCTAACCGAGAACTGGCCACTGCAATAGCACGGCCTATGCCAGAAGAGGCACCTGTAACAAGTATTGTTTTACCTTCTAAACTAAAAGGATTATCTAACATAAAAAACTTTTATTGAAGTTCCGCAAGCTCAACTTAAAAGGAAGTCATTGGGTTTGAAGCCCCTTGATAATGGGCTGGCATAAGCCAGGGATACTCCTTGTAGGGACGACCCGTGGGGCGTCCCGATTGGTGTTAGTTCCCTTTTCGTCATGGACGCCCCACGGGTCGTCCCTACAGAGCACCCTATCAATTCCAACAATTCTAACATGCGAAAGTTAAAAACCTTTATCCTTTATACTCAATCAATTTCAGGCATTCCAAGGGAGGCAGTGTGAAATAAACGCTTGCCCAAGCCAGTCCTACTCCAAAGGCTGTTGCCACTATACGATGTGATAAAGCATTCATTTCGTAATTATCACATGCTGACGTTAATGTTAATGGAATTGTAGCACAACTTGTATTTCCATAATCAAACATGCAATAAGGAACTTTTTCAGCAGGGATGCCAATTTTTTTTCTGATTTTCTCGTTCATAAACTTATTCGCCTGATGAAAGAGAAATATATCAACATCTTCAATCTTAATATCAGCGTAGTCCATCAACTGTCTCGTCACTTCAGGGGCTCGCTTTATACCAAAAGAGAACACACCCATTCCATCCATAGAGGTGTCAAGGTTCGTTCGGCAAATTCCCTTTCCGTATTCATTTTCTATTAGAGAATCAGACGTAAAGGGGTTTCTGAATCCTCCATCAGGAATCATAATGCTCTGATAAGAACTACCATCTGCTCCCAGTACAAAATAAAGACTATCTGCCCCCTTTGTGTATTCTATGGCTGTAGCGGTACCAGCATCACCGAACAGCGGCCAGGCTGTTTTATCATTTCTGGATTTAAACTTTGTAGGTGTATCCCCCACCAGTAACAATCCTTTTTTCATGTGCCCTGCTTGCATTAAAGATGATATGACACTCAAGCCATACACCCAACCAGGACATCCATAAGAAACATCCAGTGTAAAACAGTTTGTTGAAAGACCTAATCGTCCTTGAAGTACACATGATGTCGGCGGTAAAATATAATCTGCTGACTGACTGACAAAAATAAGACAGTCAATGTCTTCAACATTCCACTTTAATTCATCTATCAGTTTGATTGCCGCTTCGTAACATAAGTCACTGGACGTCGTTTTTGAATCTGCCACACGGCGAAAACGAATGCCTGTAGAAAGAATAACCTTTTCAGCCTCTCCTTCGCTGAAAAGGGGGTATTCCATGTTGTCTTCTCGGGTAGGAGGCACACACGAAACTATACCTTTTATTGTTATATTTGAGTTTTGTAATTGAGCCATAAATTAGAGGGAGTCCAATATATGATACAATATTTTCCCAGTATCAGACCTAGGTAACGTCTTAATAATTTTCACAGAAATGGCTGACGGATGGAGGTTCAGCATTGCCGCCAATGATTGGCGGCATTCTTGAATGTTAATATCAGCGGAAGTAGTATATACGCACAATAAGTCATCAGTACCAGAACAAATAAATTCCGTTTCGTATTTATTCTGCAACCATGCTTCCGTATAATCCAGGCCAATGCGATTCCCAAAAATCTTCAAAAAACGTTTCTTTCTTCCCACAATGTAGAAAAAACCGTCTTCATCCATATAAGCCATATCACCCGTTTCCAAACGCCCATGATTCACGTCTGGCAGCAACAAATCTTCTCGGCTTTCCGCATATCCCCAACAAACATTATCGCCATAATAAAGCAGTTCTCCGATTTTGTTCGCAGGCAAAACGGCGCCATCAGAGTCGACGACTTCAAGCCGGCCATCAGGAATCGCAATCCCGATACTTCCGGCTTTGGTTAAGGCGTGCTCTTGGGGTACGTAACTAATACGAGCAGTAGCCTCTGTTTGTCCATACATGACAACAAAGTTTTTATTATGGAGAGCGGCTTGTTCAGTGTATTCTCTTATCAACTCCACCTTTAATTTACCGCCAGCCTGAGTCAGCGTATGAAGATGAGGCAGATTAAAATTCCAGAATTTTATTTTTTTCAGGATTTCGTATGTGTAAGGAACCCCTGAGAAAGAAGTGGCTTTTTCTTCTGATGCGAACGACCAAAATTCACGTTGCACATAAGAATAATTGGTTAAAAGAAGGGTCGCTCCCACAGATAAATGGCTGTTTATAACAGACAAGCCAAAAGAATAATGCATTGGGAGTGAAGTAATAGGTCGCTCCAGTTCTGTTAATTTGAGATATTTTGCGATTGAAGTAGCATTACTCTTCAAGTTGTTTTCAGATATACGAACCAGTTTGGGAGCACCTGTAGAACCCGAAGTACTCAGCAGAACCCGAAGTTCGGGAGGAAGAGGCTGCTGGCAAGAATTGATTTGGATGAGTTTATAATTGTGAGCACTATAAAGATGTTGATGAAGTTCTAATCCATTAACTTCTTGTTCCTCTGGTAGCCAAATGTACTCTGGTTTATAAATGGTAAGAATGTTATTGATGGATTCTTTGGCCAAATATCGGTTTAATAACAACACAGTGCTTTTAGACTCAAAAACGGAAAGATACCCTATCAATGAGCCTATGGTATTATCGCATAGTACAACCAACAAACTGCCACACTTTAAGAATTGAGAAAGATTGTTAACACATTCTTGAAGAGCGGCATAGGACCACCTTTCTCCGGTAGGAATTTGAACAGCGATATTGCTCTTGAATTGTTGATAGTCGAACATCACAAATAAACTGTAATCTTGTTAGTTTATACCATAATGCTCTTGGAGGATCTGTAATCCCAGGTCATATGTCTTTATGTCGAAGATATCGTCCGACAGGAAGTCTATACCAAATTCCTCTTCTAATGAAGAAATCAGAAGGATATGAGACACAGAGTCCCATTGTTCAGACACTTTCAAACGCATATCTTTCAAATCCTTCTTCTGAACATTAAACACAGAGCAGAACACCCTGTCGTATTTTTCTTGATTTATCTTATTCATTTGCGAATCTTCTTTATATTGAATAACGTATAATAAATATATTTATTATCATCTTCAAAAAAATAATTGCTTAGCAGGATTCCCTATATATGTAAACCCGTTTTTTGTCTTGCGCATAACAACGGACCCTGCGCCTATGGTTGTGTTTTCGCCGACGGTCAATCCCTGCAATAGGACTGAATTGGCTCCAAAGGAATTAAGCGTACCAATGGTAGTTCCTCCACTAATTCGTGTTGCGGTCATAAAGGCATTAAAATCACCGATGACGGCGTCGTGTCCAACACTGCACCGATTATTAAACACATTAAAATTTCCCAGTTTAACATGACAACTCATCGAAACAAAACTACAGAGTATGTTGCCATAACCCATATTAAAGTTATCTTTATCTAAGATGGCGGCATCGGCGGCGATGAGATTGGGGAATTCCAACAGGGGGTTTGAGAGTTTTTCAACAATTTTCTTGACGGAATGTGGATTACTTATTGCTATCGCAACACAGGTCGGGTCTGTAAGGGCATTGAGGTACTTCGAATCTCCTAATATGTCTCCGTATTCATTTCTGGAACCAGCGGGATGATGAACGGTGTCGTCATCAACAAATCCCAGTAATGTCCATGTTGGAGTGTTCGCGTTAATGCGCTTTATCATTGATGCCACTTCCCGGCCAAAGCCTCCCGCTCCAAAAATAATTATATTTCTTGACATATCTAAGTATCTAATTAATTCTTATCAAAAAGTGGTCGTTCGTCGCAATCGTCTACAATACATTGACGTAGCGCATCTAAATAGCCGTGGCCAAATTTCTGATCTGGTTCTATGTAATTACCTTCGGCCCATTCATTCCATGATTTCAGGAAGAGTACTTGATGCTCTGGTTGTTTGTCTTTAATCAGTTTCAATGCTTCCAAAATTGTTTCCTTAAAACGCTCTGGCGTACTTCCTGTGTAGATGCCGTTAACTCCTGCCCGGGGGCTTCGGTCCCACTGTGGCAACAGGGATGGATATACATTCTCACGTGCATCTTCTGGAACATAATAGTGACGCATCACCTGACGGTAATCATATTTGTTAACCAATGATATCCCGAAACGGGCTGAGAGTTGGCGTTGCAGAGCGACCCACCATCGATTTTTTGCACAGACTTCTGCACGCCATGTTCCTAGCGGCAGTACTGCATCAAAACCGAGTTGCCCGGTAGCGTAGTCATAGTATTTCCCTGCCTCGTCTGTTGAAAAATAGCCTTTAGTCACTTGATGACCATCTTCTGCAATCACAGGGTGGCCATTGGTGTTTTGCATATAGGCTATAAAGTGAATGCCTCTAAGCCCTGCTTCCTGTGCCAAAGTTCTCCAGCATGGAATGAAATCGCCTGGAAGGTCGTATGGGTCGAAGACTACAAATATGGGTTTCCCATCTATGGTTATATAGCGCTTGTCCTTAAAGGCTTTTAGGACATAGGCAAAATGCATCTTATAGTCTTCTTCTCCGTAATAACACTGCTCGGCGATCATTTCTTTACGCTTGTTTCCATCTCGTGTCCACGTGGCAGTGGTCCAACTATGATTTGCCCAGCCTAAAGCAAACGGGAAGTCTGGTTTTCCACTATTTAAGACTTCATTGAATGGTCGCTGAAGTAATTGCTTCCCATTACCAAACCAATAATGCCAATAACAAAAGCCTTCTACTCCAGCCTCACGGGCCATTTTTGCCTGCTGTTCGCGTATTTCAGGCAGGCGTAAGTCATAGAATCCCAAATCTGCGGGGATGCGCGGCTGATAATGTCCTCGGAATAATGGTTTTGCCTTTGCTACATTGGTCCATTCTGTAAATCCAGGCCCCCAAAACTTGTCGTTCTCGGGAATGGGATGAAATTGAGGAAGATATAAGGCAATGACTCTTGCTTTCATGTCAATGAGAAATAAGAAACTCAAAGTATTTTAACAAAACCCTTGGGTCAATTTTTCTTATTCATGACAATGTTATATAGATCCGCAATTGTAACTGCAGACTTCATATCGTCACCATTGATGGATACGTCATATTCTTCATCAATCATACAAATGATGGATAGCGCTATCAGAGAAGAATACTCATCCAATTCATGAAAGATTGTGTCGGCTTGAAAGACACTTTCATCTGTGTCAACAAATTGCTCTGCAAAATGTTTTATAAAATCTTCAATATTCATATTCTAAGTTAAATTAAATTTCAGTTTTCCATGTAAATTGTAGAGAAAAGTACCAGTCGGCGAGATTGTGAGACTCTATCAAATACAATACTTGGCTTACTGTTTTTATGATATGTGTAACATATCGGAGCCACGCGACCGTCATACCTCTTTACTATATACTATATTTGTAACGTTTATTTGGCATGTTTATTATATTTTCACAGATTTTTTTTGCTGTAATGATATACTGGGCTACATTTAGTTCAAAATCTCCCACTCAAACTTCAAAAAGAAAAACTTTACAACTCACACTGCGGCATGAATGAAGTCATGCTATGCAACGGATATATTCACACTATACCACAAAAGTTTCCATATTTCAGACCTACTGAAACTCGTACCACACACTGACGTCATTCAAATAGAAAATTGCGTTGTAACACAATAAAACCTGTGATGAAATGTTATAAATATAGTAAATATAGCAAGTATTTTAATACTACACAATTATACAATGCAACATAAAATGTTTTGGCGGATGCTGTTGACGTTGGTAGTAGCCACTGTGTATTCTTGCTCCAACGAAAATGTCGATGTCATTCGAGAATACGACGAAACAAATACACCTTACTTAACAAACCACCCGCTTCCAAAGAACCCCAATACACTTCGCGTGCTGGCTATTGGCAATAGTTATACTATCGACGGAACGGCTTATCTTCCAGAAATACTAGATGGTTTGGGAATAGACAATAACTGTTATGGAGTATATGCACTTGTTGCTGCAAGTGCCTCTTTACAATATTGGGATGAAGTGCTGCATCATAATGAGCCGGTGAAACTCATAAGACGAGCAGGCATGTTAAACATGGATGTATTGTCGGGAAGTATGGAAGAAGTGCTGTCACAGCCGTGGGATATCATTGTTTTTCAGCAGGTAAGTTATCTGTCGATGTCGTATGATTCTTTTTATCCGCATCTTCATCATTTAATTGATGCCGTCAAACGGTACTGCACGAATGAAAATGTGACACTTGCATGGCATATGACACATTCTTACGCCAGCACTTATGTCAGGGGTAACGGTGTACCCAGTTTCACAAGATGGCAATCAATTGCGAATGCAACACGAACGATGGTGCGATTCGATGGAATTGACGTAATTATTCCAATGGGTACTGCCATTGAAAACGCACGTCATTCAGCACTCCAAAACGATACAGAACTCACCCGAGACGGCACACATCTGGCCTTCGGCGTCGGTCGATACATTGCTGCCTGTGCTTGGGTTGAGACCCTCTTTGCACCTGTGTATGGCTTTTCCGTTTCCAATCTCACGGCTACACACGACCTAGATGAGTGGGAAGAATTTGGCATCGGCGTGGACTCCTTCATTCCTGGTTCCTCCGTAGCCGTCACTGACGACAACAGGTCTCTCTGCCTCCAATGTGTGAACATGGCTAGCCAATACCCCTACTCCATCGTCAATCCCTAAGCATTTCTCCATCCATATAGCATCATGAAGCGTCTCTTGTATTCTTTGCTTTCCGTCGCATTCACCCTCTGTCTGCTGACCTCTTCCTGCACCCATGATAAGGAAGACGACACCCTCATACCTACCGAAAACAAAACCGGACAAGACGAAGAGGCTGGAAACAAAGCGGATGACAACGGAGATGACCCTTCCGACTCTGAAAACGGAAACGGCGATGAACCCATCATCCCCTACTTCGACAACGCCCCCCTCCCCATCGGAAAGGAAACCCTCCGCATCCTTGCTATCGGCAACAGTTATACCCTCGACGGAACTGCCTATCTGCAAGACCTGCTCGACAACCTCGGACTCGACCGCAGCCGATACTGCGTCATGGTAGCCATGCGTGCCAACTCCTCCCTTCAGACATGGTCGGAAATCTATGAAGACGAAAGCGTTGAGCCCTGGCTCCAATGTCAAGCAGGAACTCTCAAAATGGACTACAACCACGCCTCTCTCAAGACTCTACTATCACAGCCCTGGGACATCGTCGTACTCCAACAAGTAAGTTACTACGCCATCACTTACCTTACCTACTCCCCCTGGCTGCGCACCCTCATCGATGCTGTCCGCACCCACTGCACCAACCCTGACGTCTGCCTTGCATGGCATCTCGTCCATTCCTACAGCGACAGCTACATCTACAACGGAGAAATGTTGAGCGAGAAACGCTGGGCCAACATTAGTGCCTCCGCCCAACTTGTTGCCCGTCACGATGGCATCAACGTCATCATTCCTATGGGCACTGCCATCCAGAATGCCCGTAACAGCATGCTGGAGAATGTCACCGACCTCACCCGCGACCACATCCATCTGGGCTTAGGCGTAGCCCGTTACATAGCAGCCTGCACATGGGTCGAAACCCTCTTCGACCCCGTCTTCGGCACCCAAATGACCGAACTGACTGCCAACCATCCACTGACAAATGTAGAGGAAAACGGAACAGGGTTCGATTCCTTCATTCTAGGATCCTCTATAGCCGTCACAGACGACAACCGCCCCCTCTGCATACAGTGTGCCCATTGGGCATGCACAGCCCCTTATCAAATTACCACTGAATACACTGAACAGGGCGAGTAATATAACAAGCAACATAAGAGAAAAAAAACTATGATACAGACCCTCACAGCATTGACCATACTTCTTGCCACCCTCACCCAGCAGATGATCGATCGTTCAGAGGGTAGTTTTACTGTATCACAAACCTATACCCTCGGCGGTCAGGCTCTCACCTTACCCACAGGCTATCAACTGGTATTCAAGAAGGGAGGGCACCTCTCTAACGGCACTCTCCGCGCCATCGAAGGCAGAATTTCCGCCTCGTCCAAGCGCAGCATCTTCGCCGCCGACATTGTCATCGAAGGCAGTTGGAACGTCCCCAATATATACGACAAGTGGTTCGACTACACACAGCCTGATACCAACCATCCCGTCCCAGCAAACCAGATCATCCGCAATCTACTCGCCCTCGCCAACGACGACCACTCTAATCATATCTTCTTCTCACGCAACCGTAGCTATTACTTCGAACTCCCCTACAAGGGAAAAGCCAACTTTGGCGAACGCGTGGCGCACAAGGTCATCAAGGGAGTCACCAGACGCAACTATCTCGAACTCTATGGTGACGATTACGACTTCCTGCGCATCTTCACGATCCCCTCACGCACTCATATTACCCTCCACAGCAACCTTCAGATGCTACCCACCAACGTCGGAGCCTACTTCGTGTTCATGCAGAAAGACAAACATGACATCATCATCGAGGGTGGCGGCTCCATCCGAGGCGACGCACCAGCCCACCTTTACGACAACCCTCTTCTGCCACCCTCCTACTACGGAGAATGGGGACACATCTTCTGCTTCATGCGGTGTCGGGACATCACCCTACGCGACATCACCATTGCTGACGCTTTTGGCGACTGCGTTTCCTATCATGGCACCTACGGCATCAATGACCACTCACCCCGTTGGGGCGAACGGCTCACCATGCAGCGCGTGCGCATCATCAACGCTCGTCGCAACGGAATTACGCTAGCAGCCCGCAACTGCCGCATATCTGAATGCCATTTCGATCAATGTGGCATGAATAACGGTACCTATCCCATGTCAGCCATCGACTTCGAAGCTGACGGACTCGACACCTGGCCCGAATTGGGCAATCAAAATGTCATCATGGAGAACTGTACCTTCGGCAGGAACAAACGCGACATCGCAGCCAGCAACAATAATCTTCCCTCTTACGGGAAAATTGCCACCACCATCCGAGGCTGCTATTTTCCTAATCCCATCCGCATCACATGGGGTAACTGGCTCCGCTTCGAGCGCTGCACAATTACCTCCTTCATTGGTGCCTGGAACCGTCCTGTAGATACCAACAACTCAGTCAAGCACAACGAATTTATTGATTGCCGAATCATCGATTTCCCTGAAATTCTGAAAACATCCTCTTGGGACAACACATTCATAAACTGTACAATCGGGAAATAGCAGTCAAAGGAAAGGCTGATTTTTGTACCACAGTGTATCATCATTCACACCACAGCCTACATGCACTCATACTGCAGTGTGAACATATTTGCACCGCAGTATAAATAAATCTTATGTCACTTGACGGCTAAGTCAAGATTTTCTGATAAAAATCATAGACATTTTTTGCTGATGCCTGCGACGTGTACAACTGGTTGACTGTGGCAAAGGCGCGCTCACGAAGTGTAGCGTACTGTTCTTTTGGCATACTCGTGACTTGAGAGAGGCAATGAGCCAACTGTTCAGGTGTTTCAAAGCGAAAGCCTATCTCCTGCCCCTGCAATTGAAAGCCGTTGTCAAACTGCTCGCGGGTGCCAGCAGTGTTACGCCCGATGACCAGACAGCCTTGGAACATGGCTTCAGCCATGCAGAAACCGAAACCTTCAAAGGCGGAGGGGATGATGGTGGCACGAGCGTGTTCCATGAGCTTTAGAATGTCAGGACGTTCACCGAGTAGCTGTACGTGGGATTCCAATTGATGAGTGCGAAGGAAACTTTTGATGCGTTCCAAATAACTGGGAACGTTATGTGCTCCAGCAACCAGCAAGGGCAGGGGCAGACTGCTACTATGAACGTACTGAGCATAGCCTTCGAGCAGGTAGTCAAGACACTTGGCTGGTTCAACACGTCCGGCAAAGAGAAAGTATGGGGCACCATTACTTCCGTCAGTCAAGGGCGGAAGACTTTCAGAATGGGGAAGCACGCCGTCATAGATAACCTGCGAATGTGCCATGGCTGTGGGGACGTCCAAGTCATGGTGGTGTTGAATCCCTCGAGTAATACAGATGGTATGACTGCGACGAAGCCATCGATGGTATAGGGATGGTGTTGGTATGTAGTACATTCGAAAGTCGAGGTCAGCATATTCACGGATATGGAAGACGTGGGGCAGCTTGAGACGAAGGGCTGCTCGATAGCCGATGTTGATGATGCTGCTGTTGGTATGGACGAGTTGAACATGTTCGCGAACCAGGACGGGAACGAGCTGACGGGATGCCTTCCAACAGAGGTAGATGCGCCCGAGGGTGCGAAGAGGCGCGAGAAGATAGTCCTTGAAGGTAAAGAGTGGAGGATAGATGTAGGGACGATAGTTGATTACAACAACATCGTCGCCCTGTTCCCGCAACTCGTTGCAGATTCCCTGGTCGTCGGGGAGGACGTAGAGGGGTGATACCCCCATGGTCTTAAGGTGGGCGGTGAGCCTCAGGATGGCCTTGGTAGCGCCGTTATGAGGCTTGGTAGTGTTGAGAATATAGGCTACGCGCAGTTTTTTCATATAAGTCGGCAATAAGAGTCAAGGTTAAGCTGTGAGTCTATGGTAAAGTCCTGATCGGGATGATTCTTGAAATGCTGGCGAATCTGATGCTCGTTGAAGAAATTGTAGATACGCCGTATGCCTTCCTTGATGGGACGGGCAGGCGAACCAGCCAGCACGCTATGGGGTGGTAGCGACGAATAGTCCTTGCAGAGCAATGTATTGGGGCTGGCGGTCAGCAGGTAGTCTGGGGTGACGGTGCCTTTCTTCACAAAGGTGCAGGCTCCAAACCAGTTATAGTTTCCTATTCTGATGCCTCGTGTATTATTGCTGATGCGGCGTGTGGCAAGGTCAACGGTATAGTGGCTGTCGGTATCGGTAAAGTGGGAACGGTAGCCGATGCTGCAATCGTGTCCCAGTTCAAGACTTTGCTTGATATCGAAGACCGTGTCGAGACCAATCAGGGCATTGCCGCGAAAAATGAGTGTCCCTTCGTTGAGGAGGACGCAGCCGTGGTTGATGTAGGTAGGACCTTCAACGACGATAGTGCCCTTGTTATTCCAAAGAGTATGTGTAGTGGTGGTCTTGTCGCTGTTGAGACCAATGGCGATGATTCTACGGCGCAGGGGGCAGCGGATATCTATTCTGCCCATGTGGGCAACCTTCAGACGGCCATAGACATAGACAGGCAGTTTGAGACCGTCCCTAAGTCCAAAGGCGCGGATGTTAAAGAGGAGTGTCGGAATGATTTTCAGTTTCATGGTCTTCGTTTTTTTCTTAGCAGGGTTTCACGTATCCAAGAACGTTCAGCAGAGGTGAGTGCCACAGCATACATCAGGACAGTACCTACTGCAAGGCCCAGGCACTCGGTTAGAATGAAGCGAAAGGGAAGCTGGATATATTGAGTCACGCCCCATGAAATGAGCAGGACGGCCACAATTGGTAGCAGAGGACGTAGATAGACCTCCATGCAATAGGCACGGACAGAGAGCCCTGCTGTATATTTCAGGAAGGGAATGCGTATCATGCCGCAGAGGGTTTCGAACGCCCCATAAACCACCATGATGCTGTAAACAGGATAGCCCAGGTTGAGGCAGAGCCAAGCTGCTGGCAAGATGAGCAGACGGGTGGTACTGATCAGGAGCGTATAGTTGCGGATGCGTCCTACAGCTTGGTTGGCGGAGGTGAGCCCGATGGTGGTTTGGTCGATGAGGATTGTGATGAGCAACGAACTACAGAACATGGCAGTATGTTCGGGAATATCGGATTCGTGAAGCCAGAAAGAAAGCAACTGTGGCATTTCGCAGATAGCCGGCAGAAGAATAACGGAAAGGACGATAAAGGAGTACTTGCTCTCCTTAGTAGCTAAGCCGAGCATCGCCTGACGGTCACCACGTCCCTCAGCTTTCATTAGCGGAGGATTCATGGCATTCAAGATGGAGATGGCAATAGCATTGACGCCATTGGAAAGCTGTAGGGCAATGCCGTAGGCGGCGTTGATGATAGTGCCAAAAAAACGGTTGAGAATGACGGAGATGCCCTGAGTTCGCACAACCGTCGAACCGACTGCATAGACATTCCAGACGGCAAAACCCGTCAGTTTCTTGATATAGGAACGAGAAATCTCCGAAGGACGGGGAATGTGACATTCCTCATACCTGTAGAAGGCATAGAGGAAATAAGCCAGGAAATTGAAGACCGAGATGGAAAACATCAGCAAGGCATACACCTTCAGCGAGTCGTAGGGAATGAAGAACAGGGCGATGGCTCCGACGAATTTAAGCACAGCATCGGTCATTTCTACGACTGACACATATACAATGTTCTCTCGGGCGATAAAGAGAGCTCGGACGGGCGAGGTGACGAACGAAAGAACAATCATGAGTGTGACCGTAAAGAAGACAAATTCGCCAGCCTCAATTCGAGTAGCAGGTATGCGCAGGTGGCTAATGATGAATGATTCGAAGACTGTCATCACCAGAAGCAACAAGAGGGCGATGGCACCATGAATGGTCATAGCGTTGCTGAAAATGAGTTTCAGTTCGTTCTTGTCGTCCAGGCCATGTGTGTAGGAAAGGAAGCGCTGTGTACTACTGGCTAAGGAGCTGGTAATGAAACCGAGTATGATGACGATGCTACCCACGACGGAATACAAACCGTAGTCTGAACTTCCCAATGCCCTCAAAATATATCGGGTGGAAAGAAACGTGAGCAGCATATAGACACCAGAACGCAAGTACTGCACCCCCGTATTGAGTAAGATTCGCTTCGATGCTTCCATGACTACGTCAATTCCCGAGAATCATAATGATACAACAGGACAAACAAAGGAATGAAGAAATAGTACTTGATGGGCATGGCGTGAGGTATGAACGATAGAGCCTGAGCTGCCAGGAATACAACTTTGGGTCTGAAATTCCGAGGTACCGTAACCAACACAAGCATGAAGACAACCAACAGGAAAAGACCTATCAAGCCATTACTATAGATAAACACCTTATAGCCAGCATTACCGAAACCGAACTCCTTCATACTGGCCGAACCCTTTCCGACCAATATCTGAGGAGATTGCGTCAGTTGTTCGTATTCTCGATCAAAGACCTCCGAAACACGGTTATCGCCTTCCAATTCGCCATCTTCGTTCAGCGTGAGACGCTGGACAATCAACTGATTCACTAAGTTGTCACCTTTGTTATAAAACAAAGAGCCCACCACCACAACAGAGGTCAACAAAATGAGCAGCACAGCCTTGCCAACGATGGAGCGCCCTTGCATCCAACTGGTTGCAAAGAACATGAAGACGAGGAACACGTAACCTGCCAACGAGAATGTAAGGATAAGGGCTAGGAAAAGTACCAGGTTGTACCAACGTTTCCACTTCCCAGTTTGACAGAACAGCATGGTGATACACGCCATCGCCAAATGTGATGGCTCAAGGAATACGGAGGTATAGCGAGGAATAAACATGAAAGCTCCACGGTCGTCCACCAGAAAGAAACGGTAGTTCTCGAAGGTGTAATCTAAATCAGGAGGATAGAAGGAATGATGGGGCAATGGAAAGCCAACAAGAAACAGTAGGAAGAAGGGAATGGACACCGCTAGGATGCACCCCAAACTGATGGCCAGAAAATTGCCTAACCTGGGCAGTTCAGAGACATTCAGCTTAAAGAGCGAAAAGAAGATGATGATGGTGAAAGACAGATTGATGATACCGTTGAGGTTACGACCATCGACCAGTGCCGACACCACAAAGAAAAGAGCAAAGGCCGCCAGCGGACGGAAATAGTCTCTTCGGGAAAAGATAGAGTTACTCAAGCCGTTCCCCAACAACATCGCAAACACGATAGGAAAACAGGCGATGATTTGATAGAACTTGAAGATGGGTGCCAGGAACCAAGGGGTCAGGGAACCGTAGAAGGCCAACAGAATACCTGAATAGTAAAAGATGCGTACCAGACTTTGTTTCTGCAACATAAACAGATTTCCCAAATTGAATTTGGGGAGCAGAAAAAGCCTGTTCAACCAGTCTTTACGAATCAGAAAAGTATTTTCTATTTTACTCATCCAAGTCTACTTCTCCCTCTTCTGTTGCCAGATCTCTTGACTTCTTGGATGGAGTTAAAATCTGGTCAACGATTTCCTTCCTATATATATATATAAGTGTAACTAAGGTGGCGAGGAACAACATGGCAATGATGAAAATAATCCGTTTGGGGCCTGCTGGTTTGATGGGGACAGCTGCTCCTTGAAGCAAAGTGAAAGCAGGAGTTCTTTCCTGCAATTTGGCCTTGGATGCCTCCAGCTGGGAATTCATGGCCGTATAGGCATTGTACTTCAACTGCACGTCGCCCTCCAGTTCGTCGCGCTTGGAAATGGCTGACTGGAGAATAATGTCCCTATTGGCGTCACAATAGTTGCCATAGACTTTCAAGGCAACTTCATAATCCTCCTTGGCCGCGTTAGTCAGCTGCTGATAGTATTCGACATCCACACGTGCCTTTTTCGTACGGTAGTTGATGATGAAATCCTGCAACTTCACACGAATGGAGTCTGCCAACAAAGCACAGACGAGGCGGTCCTGATCCGTCACACTAATCGTCACCATCTGGGTCTTTACATCCACATCGCAAGAGATATTACTCCGGATGGCTTCAATAATGGTGTTCTGCTCTTCTGATAGACGATAAGGATTCATTTTACCATCGGACGTACTCTCTCCGCTCACCCGCTCCCTGGGAATGAGAGAGAGTATCTGACGTCTTAGCCATTTAAATGGAACGATATAGAAGGCCACAGCCTGATACTCCTTCATATAGGTGAACAGATCGGTCTTAACTTCACCGTCAGATGTCTGAATCTGGATGTCGGCAAGACTGACAATGAAGTCGTTTGTGCTGAATAATTCAGGATACAGCATCGGGTAAATGGCATCTGAAGTCTGTACACTTCCCAAATCGAAGCCCATCGACGATGCGATGCTTCCCAAAGCGCTTCCAGACATGCCATTGTCCATTTCAGGAGCCAACTTGACTTCCGTTGTATAGTATCGGGGGACAGGAAAGATGAGTGCTGCCGAAATCACAGCCGTAATTACCCAGACCCAAATGAATGTCTTTTTCTTTTTCCAAAGGTTCAAAAACACTGCACGTAAGTCGATAACTTCGTCTTTCTGCGGTTCTGTTCTTTTATTCAATTGTTCTTCCATAAGAATCGGTTTATTTCAGGTTATTCGCAACGGTGATAACCATGGCGGCGATGGAGGCGGCCGAAGTTCCCATGCTGAGTGCCTCTTGCGTGGTCAGATTCTTTTCTCTCTTCAGTTTCTTCGACGGAATGACGATTTCACATCCTGGTTGTATGGCCTTGCGAGAATGGCGGTTCACTTTCATCACGGCACCATTCGCATAGACGACATATATACCTTTCTTTCGCGCATTGTCAGCGTATCCGCCAGCATGTTCCACGTAGTACCCCAGCGTTTCACCCTTCTGGTAGGTCACTGAAATAGGACGCATTACCTCACCACTAATTCTCACAACCCCTGTGTACTGTGGAATATAGAGATTGTCGCCGTCACGGAGTTCGATATTGTAGTCACTATTCGGATTCTTCAGTGCTTGCTCAAGGTCAATGCTCACAGTGTAGGTACGACCAAGGTCGAGTCGCATATCCAGAAGAGAGTCGGCACGTGCCATGTTGAAGCCAGTTTCTGTAATACTTTGCTCGTAAAGCATGATTTGTTGTTCACGCAAGTATTGTGAACGCTGGATGCGTTCTTCTTCCGTCATAACACGCTCCAAGCGTGCACCTTGTGCCCATCCTTCCTTACTGATACCTCCAGCATCGTTGATGAGATCCACTAACTTGTATGTTTTGGAAGTCATGGCGTATACTCCTTCAAAGTTAACCGAGCCATGCACTCTCACATTCTGCTGCGCTTCATAAGCAGGACTTTTGCGGACAACAACGATGTCGAATGGGTGGAGATAGAACACACTCTCTGCATCTTCGTCAGTACTAATGACAAATCCGTCTTTCAGTGAGAACGTATATGTACGAGTAATCGTGTCGTTTGCTGTCGTGGCATTACGATCAGTAATGCGACGATAGACGTTGACTTTGGCAAACGATGCTGCAGCAGTCGGCCCACCCGCCTGCAGAATCAGGTCTTCTATAGTGGTTTTGTCGGCATAAGCATAACGACCAGGGAATTGCACTTGACCTGAAATGGTCAGTGTCTGTTCGCCCAACATATCGGTCTTGTTCGGAATATAGAGGACGTCATTCTTCTTCAGCACGATGTCTGGTACAACACCATCCATAATACCTTTCACATCCACTGGAACCAGTTCCAATGTGCGGTCAACTTTCATGCGATGCATTACGGCACGGGTCACGAAGGCGTCGGGACGAAGTCCTTCGGCGGCATTGATCAGTTCGCGTACCGTACTGATGGGACCTCCCATTTCAAACTGGCCAGGATGGCGCACGGCACCACGAATTTCAACCAAGTTGGAGAAATTGTCTAACACGTTGTCAACATACAATGAGTCGCCGTCGTGCAACGTGAAGCCGCGCAAATCGAACTCTTCAACCGTATGGATGGAGTAGCCAGTTTCGCTCTTGCGAATCAGACGGACATTCTTCTTGTAGGCATCACCCGTGAACCCACCGGCATAGTCAATCAGCGTGCCGACCGTTTCCGACGACTTCATCTCGTAGTACATCGGGCGTTTCACACGGCCACGTGCCGAAACAATACAATCGTATGTTCCCACACGGATGATGTCGTTGTCTTGCAGACGGACATCGCCTGCTGAGTTTCCGTTGAGGATATAGTCATAAACGTCGATGTGTGCAATGACTCGTCCATTGCGATACACTTCGATGTCACGCAATGTACCAATGTCGTTGATACCCCCTGCTGCATAAAGTGCATTGAAAGCGGTCGAAAGTGAACTTAGTGTGTAGGTTCCAGGCAGGACGACTTCGCCCATCACTTGTACCATGATACTGCGCGTCTCTCCGAGTGAGAGGCTGATTTGCGAGGATGAATAGCGTGCTCCTAACACACCGCGAACCTTGCTGGTTGCTTCACCGACGGAAAGACCACCGACTCTGATGGGACCGATACCTGGAATCACCACAGTGCCGTCAGGTGAGACGGTGGCCGAGAAAGTTTCCTGCGATGCGCCCCAGACATCAATGATGACTTTATCGCCAGCACCGAGACGGTAGTTTTGAGGCGTGGCCATGTTGCTGTTGGGTTGGAACGTGAGATACTGGTTGTTGAAGATGTTGCGTCCGAATACTTCGTATGGGTCTGTTCCCGATGTGTTCATCACAGAATCGACATTCATCTCCCTCAGTTCTTCGTTCATGGCTTCCCGCCGTTCCATGGTTGTCATGTAACGGTTGTTTTCGCTGCCAAACGCACTACGTTCGGTATCATATCGCATACGATCATCGTCTTTCACACGATCGACGGCATCGACTGCTCCCATCTGTTGTTGCTGTTGCTCATACTTCCTACGAACACGTTGTAGTTGCTGCGTAGTGACGCCGCGACGCATCAGTTGGGTGACGATCGTTTGCTGATTGGTGCCTTTGGCTTGTTCTGTCTTGATGAATTTGATAACCTGATCGTCACTCATCGACTGTGCAAAAACAGCAGACGAGAAGAACAGGAACGAAATGAAAAAGAGAATTTTTTTATTCATGTTTTTGATAACTGATATTCATTCCAAACAAACGCGGAAACTAAAGAGCCGCCAGCGTTTCAAACAAAATTTTAATGTCCAGCAACAAGGTTCTTTGACGAAGATACTCAAGGTCCAGGTCAAGCCGTCGCTGCATCTGAGCCATCGTGTATGTGTAACCGTTGTGAATCGCTGCATACGATGTAATTCCAGGACGGCTGCAATAGAGCAACTGATAGTCGGGGTTGACCGCCATGATCTTATCAATAAAATACTGGCGTTCTGGACGGTAGCCCACAAGAGACATGTCACCAATCAAGACATTCCACAACTGTGGAAGTTCGTCCAGATGGTGCTTGCGCAGAAATCGTCCGTGCGGCGTCAGTCGTTCGTCATTATCCTCTGCCAGTATGGGCTCATCTTCCTTTTCGTCGCACATCGTACGGAACTTGAAGAGATTAAACGGTTTTCCACCTCGCCCGATACGCTCCTGACAAAACAACACAGACGGTGTGCCGTCACTCTTCAACAGCACATATACAACCAAGAAAACTGGCCACAAAATCATCATGGCACTCAAGGCTCCGATGATGTCCCCTACTCTTTTCAGCCCCCTTTCGAGGGCATTCATGTGATCAATCGTATTGGGCGTAGTATTGGTTTCGCTCATGCGCGCAGGTACTTTATTTTATAACGAAGCGCCTCTCGCTTTATTGTGATTGACGCAGTAATCTCTGTGAATTATCATGCAAAGGTACATTTTTTTTAATGAAGTGAGCAACAAATCACATCATAAATAGTTAAAATTTACACTATTCCACAAAAAAAACTCCAGCGTACTTCATATTTTGTACCACCGCAGTGAAACTTTTGTACCAACGCAGTGAAACTTTTGTACCAACGCGCTGAAACTATCTGTGTAACAAACATGAAATTTTGTCACGAAATACGCCGATTTGTCACAGGGTACAGGATGGAATGTTCTTTGCCATTTTGTATGCAGTAATAAACAATAAAAAGAAAGGAACCATAACTATGAACTTCAACAACTTTACAATCAAGGCTCAGGAGGCTGTGCAGGAGGCTGTGAACCTCGTGCAGCAGTTGGGTCAGCAGACCATCGAGCCGGCTCACCTGATGGCTGGAGTCATGAAGGTGGGTGAAAACGTGACGAACTTCATCTTCCAAAAGTTGGGTGTTTCGGCTCAGAACCTCCAAAACATGGTGATGGCTGAGGCGCAATCGAAGCCCAAAGTGAGCGGAGGTGAACCTTATCTCGGACGTGAGGCCAATGCCGTGTTGCAGAAAGCCGTGGAACTTTCGAAGCAGATGGGCGACGAGTATGTATCGCTCGAACCCCTGCTGCTGGCCCTTCTCATGGTCGATAGTTCGCTGTCGAAGATGATGAAGGAAATGGGCTTCACGGAGAAGGAACTGCGCAAGGCCATCGACGAACTGCGACAGGGTCAGAAGGTCACCCAACAAACCGCGGAAGATACGTATCAGGCTCTCTCGAAGTATGCGACCAATCTGATTGAGCAGGCCCGAAGCGGCAAACTCGACCCTGTCATCGGACGTGACGAGGAAATCCGCCGTGTCCTGCAGATTCTTTCGCGACGCACAAAGAACAACCCTGTTCTGATTGGTGAACCGGGTACGGGTAAGACGGCCATTGTCGAGGGATTGGCGCATCGTATCTTGCGCGGCGACGTGCCTGAGAACCTGAAGCAGAAGCAACTCTACTCGCTGGACATGGGTGCGCTGATTGCCGGCGCTAAGTACAAGGGTGAGTTTGAGGAACGTCTGAAGAGCGTGGTCAACGAAGTCGTGAAGAGCGATGGCAACATCATCCTGTTCATCGATGAAATCCACACGCTGGTGGGTGCTGGTAAGAGTGAAGGTGCGATGGACGCTGCCAACATTCTGAAACCTGCCTTGGCACGAGGCGAACTCCGCAGCATCGGTGCGACGACGCTCGACGAATATCAGAAGTATTTCGAGAAGGACAAGGCGCTGGAACGTCGTTTCCAGACGGTCATGGTGAACGAACCCGACACGGTGGATGCCATCAGCATTCTGCGTGGTTTGAAGGAGCGTTACGAGAACCACCACAAGGTGCGTATCAAGGACGAGGCCATCATCGCTGCCGTCGAACTTTCGAACCGCTACATCACTGAGCGTTTCCTGCCCGACAAGGCCATCGACCTCATGGACGAGGCCGCCGCAAAACTGCGTATGGAGCGTGACAGTGTGCCTGAAGAACTGGACGACATCTCGCGTCAACTCAAGCAACTGGAGATTGAGCGTGAGGCCATCAAACGCGACAACGGCGACCTGAAAGACGTCGAGAAGCGTATTGCCGAACTCAAGGAGCAGGAGGCGTCGTACAAGGCCAAATGGCAGGCCGAGCGCAACCTCGTCAACAAGATTCAGCAGAACAAGCAGCAGATTGAGCAACTGAAATATGAGGCTGAACGTGCGGAGCGCGAAGGCAACTACGGACGTGTGGCAGAGATTCGCTACGGACGTCTGCAAGCGCTGGAGCAGGAAATCCGCAACATACAGGAAGAACTGGCAAAGACACAGGGCGGAAATGCCATGATCAAGGAGGAAGTCACAGCCGACGACATTGCTGAGGTTGTGAGCCGCTGGACGGGTATTCCTGTGGCAAAGATGCAGCAGAGCGAGCGTGAGAAACTCCTGCATCTGGAGGACGAACTGCACAAGCGTGTCGTTGGTCAGGACCAAGCCATCACCGCCGTGGCAGATGCAGTGCGCCGCAGCCGTGCCGGTTTGCAAGACCCACGCCGACCGATTGGCTCGTTCATCTTCCTCGGTACGACGGGCGTTGGTAAGACCGAACTGGCGAAAGCGCTGGCCGACTACCTCTTCGACGACGAGAGCCTGATGACGCGTATCGACATGAGCGAATATCAGGAGAAACACAGCGTGAGCCGTCTGATCGGTGCGCCTCCGGGATACATCGGCTACGATGAAGGCGGACAACTCACCGAGGCCGTACGCCGCAAGCCCTACTCGGTCGTGCTGTTCGACGAAATCGAGAAGGCACACCCCGACGTGTTCAACACGTTGCTGCAAGTGCTGGACGACGGCCGTCTGACCGACAACAAGGGACGTACGGTGAACTTCAAGAACACCATCATCATCATGACGTCGAACCTCGGCAGCCACTTGATTCAGGAGAAGTTTGACCATGCCAACGGCAACATCGAAGCCGCCGCTGAAGCCGCCAAGCGTGAAGTGCTGGCCATGCTGAAGCAGACCATCCGACCTGAGTTCCTGAACCGTATCGACGAAATCATTATGTTCTCGCCGCTGAACGACAAGGAAATCCGTCAGATTGTGCAGATGCAGGTGGGCAACGTGCAGAAGATGCTCAACGAAAATGGCATCAGCCTGCGAGTGACCGACGCCGCGATCGACAACCTTGCCGTGGCTGGCTTCGACCCCGAGTTTGGTGCACGACCTGTAAAACGAGCCATCCAGCAACATCTTCTCAACGAACTGTCGAAGAAGATTCTTTCTGGCGAAGTGAGCCGAGATCACGAAATCGTGGTGGATGCCAACGCTGAAGGATTGTACTTTAAGAGTTAATCCTTAAGATTGTATATGAACTCCTCCCCGGAAAGGGGAGGTGCCCCAACGGGGCGGAGGGGTCACATACTTTGAACCGAAACGATAATCATGTAGAATCGGTTTAGTTAGTGACCCCTCCGTCCTTTCAGGACACCTCCCCTTTCCGGGGAGGAGTTTTTTTCACATTCTATTTTATTTCACAAATTTGATTGCTTGTAGGGGCTTAGCTCGTCTAAGCCCAGCCACGAAAGCCATGCACGAAAAAAGGGCATAGACAAACTATGCCCCACAAGGAATGATATACTATTCCTTTGGTCTTATCTCACCAACACCTTGCGGCCGTTGCGGATGTAGATGCCTGCCTTGGTGGGTTGAGACGTAAGGCGACGGCCTGTGAGGTCATAGAACAGCCCGTCGTTGGTTTCTGCTTGCCAATGCAGCGGCTGAATGCCCGTAGGTATCTCGTCGGCCTCCTTCATGACGAGGATGGCATCGATGAAGCAGCGTTTGGCGCTGGTAAGCATGTCAATCGTAGGATTGGCAGGTACGTTGGTGAAGGTGAACGTGACCTCTTCGAAGTCGTCGCCCATCTTAGCCGTATAGGTCGCCGTCTTGCTCTGACTGCCTACGCTGACGCCGAGGGTGCCTTCGACATTCGTCCAGCCTTTCACCCAAATCTTCACGATGAGCGTACCACCGTCAAAGGGTATAGGACAGGTAGTGAGGGCGCCTGTCTTGCTGCTTGTACCGAGTTTGACGGCACCACCAGCCTGGTAGGCATTCGTCACGCTAACGATGCGGTCGTTGCCGCTCCAAGTCTTACTGCTACCCGAACTGTTATAACTGTTGCCTTCAGAGCAGTCGTCGAAGGGTTCGAAGAAGAGCGTATCGCCTTGCGCGATGACGGGGTCAACAGGGTCAATCGGGTCGATGGGGTCAACGGGTTCGACAGGCGTGATGACGTGCAGTTCTTCTTCGGCGAGGAGGAAGTTGGTCGTCACGTTCTCATTCCAGATGTAGTTGGCGAGCGAGGGATAGTCAATGAAGGGGTTGCGGTTTTTCTGCAACTTATAGACACGTTCCTGGCGTGTCATCTCCCATTCACTCACAGGGTCTTGCTCGTTCCATTGGAGCAGCATCTTCAGGAAGTCGTCGTTGTTGATGGTAGGATACTCTTGCTTGGTGAACGGACAAATCACATCGCCTGAGTTCTGCCATTGCGTGTTGTACCAAACGACGGCATCGTAGAAGTAGATGCGGGCAAAGTCGCCCTTGTACTCGTCGCAGGGCTCAAACACCATATTTCCTTTGGAGTCCCTACCCGTCTTCATGCGAGGGTTGCTGTAGGACACAGTACCCGTCACGACGCCCAGCGGATAGTTGCTCTTTCGGTTGTTGGCCGTATCATCCGAGGGAAGCACTTGGAACAGGTCGGTACCAGGTCCTTTGGGCGTACCACCACCCCACCATCCTTGCGGGGCGACGTGTTCCTTGTTCATGCCCGAGGGAGCTCTACCGTTGCCAGGGAAGTAGCGTTTTTCGTTGCTGTAGTAGTCGAAGATGAGGTATTGCCCTGCCGTGTTCTTCTGACCTTCCACGAAGTCGGTATCAGGATACTTCTCCCACAGTTCGCCATAGTTGAACATGTTGCTCGTGCTGGGTTTCACCACGCTATACAGTGCCATCTTCAACTCCCTGCCTCGTTTGTTGTCGATGGAATTGTAGTAGTCCGATGGCAACTGCGCATGGATTGACACGGCTGTCATCAACAACACAAGGCTCAGTAAATGTTTTTTCATGTGATGATAGGTTAGAGAGTTAAAACGTTTGGACACAAAATCATCACAAAATGTATTCACAAAATCTGAAATTTTGTGGTGGGTTTTGAGACGATTTTGTGTCCAAAAAACTATAGAGCCATTACTTCATCAGGACCTTCTTGCCGCCGATGATGTAGAGGCCGTGGCGTGTGATGGTGTTCACCTTCTGGCCTGAGAGCGTGTAGATGGTGCCTCCGAGGACTTCCTTGTCCATCTCAACGCCGTGAACACCGAGGCTGACGCCGTCGATGATGGCATCGTCGAGGTTCTTCACGCCAGGTGCGCTGAAGTAAGCCGTCACGTTACCATTGACGAGGACTTCCTTGCCAAGGTTGCCGAAGTTGTCAACGAGGTTCAGTTTCTCGCGGAATACGCTGCCGTTCTTCAGTTCAACAGGGATGCACTTGCCAGCGTCGAAGGCGGGAGCCTTGCGAGGACCGGCGCTATGTGTGTCTGCATCGGCGAGAACGATGTTCGAAGTCACGAGGTTCTCGTCGCCTGTTGTGTTGGCAAACTTCTCTTCCTTGAACGAGCCGTTGACTGTACCAATGATGGTACCCTTCACCCAAACCTTCTCGGCAGGAGCCTGGCTGTTGAGTTGGAGGTAGATAACGTCGGCCACCGAGTACGGATTTTCTTGCGTGCCGTCGCCGTCGAATACATACTCTTCGGTGATGAACTCGCTGCGGTTAATCGGATAGTACTGAACGACTTCGTCGCGAATGGAAACAATGAAGGACAGTCCTACGTATTCCTTCTCTGTGTCGAACTCAATGCCTGTGAGAACGCCGAACTGGTCGTAGAGAGTGCCTTCGTATGTTTCACCATCAACAACACCCGTGAAGGTTACAGCCTTGCTGGTGAGCGTAGCAGCCGTAAACTTAATAGGATGCCAGAAAGTTACAAGCAAGCTTGACCAACCAAAACCATCGTTATTAATCCACATCAAATTATCTTCGTTAGGCGTTACCTCATTGCCTTCCGACTCGACAGTAATGGTGGCGTCGGCAGCCTTGTAAGCCAATTCAGGCAGACCGTGATAGAGGTAGAGTTCACCCTTGATGTCAACGGTAATCCTGTCGCCAGCCTTAACGTCCTTCACAGCAGCATCTGCAAAGAGAAGGAAGCCGAAAGGACGATCATCGTCGTTGTCCTGAATATAAATGCTCTTTCCGTTTACGTAGGTAACCAGCAGATTCGATTCACGGAAGATGCTCACTACCTTGTCGGCTGTCGCAGCATCTTGCATTGTATGAATGTCAGTGTACGTCGGATACTCAGGTGTTGGCGTGTCGCGCTCGAGTTCTGCCTTGTTGGTGGGATAGAACTGTACGACTCCGTCGCGCAGGCATACGATGGCGCTGAACTCATAATCCTCGGCATCGGTATCGAAGACAAGACCCTTGGCTACGTCAAACTGATCGAACAGCAGGGCTTCTTCACCCATCGACATGATGGTTACCTGTCCGTGCTTGTTGGTTCCTTCGATAGCCAGTTCAGAAGCACCGAACATCACTTCAGAGAGTTTCACGAGTTTGCTGCTGTAAGCCAAGCCGTCAGCAAGTACGTCACCCATTTCAACGTCTTCGGGCACAACTTCGGCAGTTCCGTTCTTCATCACCTCTGTACCCGTTGTAGCAGGCACGAGCTCGGGAAGTCCGTGATAGGTGTAGAGGTCGCCCTTAATCTGTCCCTTGAGCACGTCGCCGGCAGCAATGTCGGTCAGGCCACCGATGCTTCCATAGATAAGGAAGCCGTCGTTACCGTCAGAGATGTAGTAGTTGGTGCCATCGACGAAGGTCACTACAACGTCGTTCAGTTTCAGGATGGCTTCGGCAGCCGTGTCCTTGGCACCTGCCTTGGCAGCAGCCAGAGTCTCGTAGGTCTTCACCTCGATACCACCGCCACCTTCGCCATTGAGCGAATAGATGTAGTTGTTGGCATCCATTTCCTTGGTGGAACCAAAGAGTACCAACTTACCATAGACAACGACATCATCGCCTACCTTAATCTGGTCGTTGTCGGTGAAAGCTTCACCATTTAGATAGTAGCCGTTGTAGATGTACAATTCATCGCTGGTGGTCGTGCCATCGTCGCTGATGTAGTACTGAGCACGTGAATAGCTGGCCACGTCCAGTGACTTGATGCGCGAAATCTTACCCTTGACAAACACCTTGTCGGCAGGAAGTGCGCTGGCTGCATACAGAGCCATGGCATCGCCCACGGTGTAGGGGTCGGAAGCCGTACCGCTGCCTGTGAGGTCGCTCAGGTTGACGATGGTGTAGGTAGCCGTCACTTCCGAACTCTTGTTGCCGGCAGCATCCTGTGCATAAGCCGTCACGATAGCATCGGCCGATACGGTGAACGGACCGGTGTACTGCTGGAAAGTTGTGCCTACCTGCGGCGAGTAGTAGATAGTCAGGCCGCTCTCAGCCGTGATAGTCACCGTCTGAGGCTCGGTATAAGTACCCGAAGCAGGAGAGATAACTGGACGCTTCACGGTCACACCGCCACCACCTTCGCTGGTGTAGGTAATAGTGATGGATGCAATGCGGCGATGACCCGTCGTGCCGTCGATGGTGAAGGTCACGCTCGATGCGCTGCCTTGCCATGTGCCAGAAGCAAAGTCACCCGTGTCAACGGTGATGCCATTCGTACCATCACCACTGCCAAAGGTTAAAGCAATCTCCGTGATCGTCACACCTTCGGCCGTGATGGTCATCGAGTTGCCACCATACAGACGGATTGCCGTACCGGTGTTGTAATACTTCGGGCCATTGCTGTTAGAGCCCTTGCTCAGCGTGGCAGTGATGCCACCACCGAAATCGATGGATTCCACAGCCTCAGCATTGGCATAGCCCTGTTCCGAGGCGACCCAATCGATCGTTCCAGCCATGACATGAGTGCTCAGTGCGAGTGCTGCAACTGTCATGACGTACTTCAAAGAAGTAAAAAGTTTTTTCATAAACATAAAATTTTAAGTGAATAAATAATGTAGTTAATTAGAGACAACAAGTGTATATTCTCTGCAAAATTACAACAAAAAACAGATACAAAAAAATTTAATGGGAAAAATTATCAAAAAAAATAATAAATAATAGTATAGAAGTTTCGCAAGTAGAGTTATAAACAGGATTAAAAGGATTGGCAATGATATAGAAGGTGACCACAAACGCATAACACTTGATAGAGAAGCGTTGAATAGAACTCCTCCCTAGAAAGGGGCAATTGCGCGTTCGCGTTCAAGCAATTGGGCGAAGCGACGGAGGGATCGCATTCTTCAAGTACATCCAAGAAAGTTAGTGACCCCTCCGCCCTTACAGGGCACCTCCCCTTTCCGGGGAGGAGTTTTCCACCATCCATTATTATAATGTTAGGTGAGGCAATTTCTATATCATTGCAAACGCGAAAAAGCGCATAGAAAGGGCTGTGACAGCCCGTTTGGAGTATCATGACTGTAACACCGCAGTGGTACAAAAGTTTCACCGCAGTGGTACAAGAGTTTCAGCGCAGTGGTACAACTGTTTCACCGCGGTGGTACAAAAGTTTCAGCGCAGTGGTACAAACAAACCATTGCGCTGAAGCGGAAAAACTTCTGAAAAGGAAGGAAAATTACTTTTGAGGCGCGTACTTTCCCACATAGACAATCGTGGGCAAGTGGTCGCTGTAGCCGTTGAGCCAGACACCGGCTGCATGGGTACGTAGGGGCGAGCCCTTGTACATGCCGGTCTGCTGGAGGAGGTAGTCGCGAATGAACACCTCATGACGCAGGTAACTGAGAGTGCTATGGTCCTTACCAGTCAGCATGTTACCCGTAATCATAATCTGATCAAACAAGTTCCACTTGCCCTGATATTTCAGCGTTCCGACACCATTCTTGCGCAATGTGTCCCAGAAGGGATTCCAGAGGTCCTGCGGCCCGCAGTCTTCCTGTTTGCGCTTGGCACCGAGCGAAACGGCCATGGACTTGTCGTCGGGGTCGTCGTTCATATCTCCCATGATGACTATTTTACAGTTAGGGTTGTCGCGCTGAAGGGAGTCCTTGACGGCACGAATTTGCTTGCCTCCCAACTCGCGGTAGAACGACACGGCTCCACGCGAGGGAAGGTGGTTGACGATGAAGTGAATGAGTTCGCCGCCCATCGTTCCCGTCATCACGAGGAAGCCACGGGTTTTGTGTTCGATTTCATCTGGTGGATAGACGTAGGGAACGAGTTTATGTGACTGATACTTAAACAGTTTTGGATTGTAGAAGAAGGCACAATCTACCCCACGGCGATCGGGACCTTCTTCATGTACGATCTGCCATCCGCGGTTGGCCAGTGCGGGTTGCTTGAGCAGGTCTTCAAGCACGCGGCGGTTCTCTATTTCACTCACACCGACGACGGCGGCACCGTAGGGTACACGGTCGGTTGCAAACTCGGCGAGCACTTTCGACATGTTGGCCAACTTGGCCTGGTACTTCATCGTACCCCACACGTTGGCACCGTCGGGCAGATACTCGTAGTCGTTCTTATCTTCGACCTTGGTCATCACGCCATCGACCATCTCCATACGCACGTCGTGGATGGTGTCGAAGAGGTTCTCAAGGTTGTAGAAAGCAATGGGATAGACAATCATGCCTGGCCTGCCCTGCGGGATGGCTGCAGTGAGTACCCATACACACAGAACAGCCAAAACTGATAAGAATGTTGCTTTTTTCATGGTTCTATTGCTTTTGTGTTTTGTATTTGAACACCACAAAGGTCGTAATAATTCTTTATAACGCAAGTTTTTTTACAAAAAAATTGAGTTTTTTATGAAAAATTTGTATGGTATTGAGATTTTTTTTTTACTTTTGCGTCACCATTTAACATTTCGCTCAATAATACCATTAAAAACTAATCTAACATATTATGAGAAAGAAACGATTATTGCTACTGCCTCTGCTGGTTGCACCCACTCTCGTCTGGGCGCAGACACCTGCCGACAGTATTGCAATGGCAGACGAATTGGACGCCGAATCGTTCGTGGTGTCAGACTTTGACATCGACGACGAAGCACCGACCTCGCAGAATGCGTCATCGGTGGCTTCGTTCAATGATGACATGTTCCTGATGAAGACGAACTTCCGCTTCGGCCACTCCTATTACAGTCCGCGACACTACGACCAAGGGTATCGTAGTACATTTGTGAACGGCGCACTCATTAACGACGCCGAGACTGGTCAGTTCCGCTTCTCGTCGCTCTTCGGTGGTCTGAGCCACGCCACACGTGGTCAGCAGGGCCTCACAGCCTACGAGCAGAACGGTCTGAACTACACCGACATCGGCGGCGGCGCAAACTTGAACTTGCGCGCCAGCAACTACGGAGCCGGCTCACGTCTGACGCTATCGCTGACCAACCGTAACTACATCGGACGCCTGCAGTTCACCTACGCCTCGGGCATCACGCCCAAAGGCTGGGCATTCGTCGTCTCGGCAGGCGGACGCTACGGTGAAGAAGGCAACGCGAAGGGTACGTACCTGAAGTCGGCTGCGCTCTTCCTGGGTGTCGAGAAGAAATTCAACCCTCACCACTCGCTGGCACTCTCCCTGATGGCATCGCCGACCGACCAGGCCACGGCCAGTTGGACAACGGAAGAAGCCTACTGGCTCGCCAACTCGCACTACTACAACCCCTACTGGGGCTACCAGAACGGCAAGAAGCGCAGCTCGCGTGTGCGAAAGACTTTCGAGCCGACGGCGTTCCTGACTTGGGACTGGCAGATTAACGACCGCACCAAACTGACGACGACCAACATCTTCCGATATGCACAGTACGGCCAGACGTACATCAACCGTACCAATAACGCTGCCGACCCCCGTCCCGACTACTACCACTACATGCCGTCATCAGTGTTCAAGGTCTATCAAGTCATACCTGACGAATGGCAACTGCACGAATGGCAGAACTACGTTGACTTCTGGCGTTCCTCGGAAGAAAACCGCCAAATCAACTGGGACAAGATGTACATGATTAACCACAACTCGGTGGCTGAAGGCGGTGAGGCCGTCTATTTCCTCGAAGAGTCGCACAACGACCAGTTGGCATGGAACTTCGCCACAACGTTCAACAAGGTGGTAAACCTGCACTACAAGTACGACCTGGGACTCAACTTCAACCATACGACGGGTATGCACTACAAGACGATGAACGACCTCTTAGGTGCTAATTACCACACCGATACCGACCGCTTCGCCGCGTCGGACTTCGGTGCTTACAGCAATGAAGCCCAGAACGACCTTGACAACCCGAACCGAAGAATTGGGAAAGGTGACAAGTTTGGTTACAACTATAATATATATGTAAACAGAGCACAACTGTGGACCACGAACACGTATGTGGTGGATAAGTTCTCGCTCATCTTGAGCGCCAATGTCGGCGGTACAACCATCCAACGCGAAGGTAAGATGCGCAGCGGACGTTCCCCACTCCACTCTAAAGGACACAGCGAAACAGCGAAGTTCCTGCACGGTGGTGCCAAATACCAACTTGGCTACAAATTCGACGCTCACAGTCAGGTGAACTTTTCCGGCGGCTTCGAATATCGCCCGCCTGTTGCCAACAATGCCTTCATCGACCCACAGATTAAGAACGACTTCGTGAATAATTTGACCAACGAAATGGCATTCCATCTCGGCCTTGACTACAAGTTCAGTTACGGACGCTTCGACGGTATGCTGAAGGGTTACTACACACAGTTCACCAACCAGGTGGAACAGACACAGTTCTTCGACGACATTAAGCAGAAGTACTCTTACCTGACGATGACCGGTGTGGAGAAAGAGCACTACGGCGTCGAACTGGCTTTGCAGTATGCGTTCAACACACAGTTCTCCATTGACTTCGTCGGTGCCATCGGCGAAGCCAAGTACAAGAACAACGCCAACGCCTTCATCACCTACGACAACGCTGACGAAGTGCAATGGTACGACGAAATCCACGGACACGACCTGCAAGTCATCACCAAAGGTATGCGCGTAGGCTGCACACCGCTCACAAGCCTGAGCCTCGGTGCCCGCTACAGCATCAGAGGCTGGTTCTTCGAAGGCCGTCTGAACTACTACGACCGTGCATACATCTATTTCTCGCCTTACCTGCGTCTGTCCGACGTCATTCCCGACGTTTCCCCGACGCTGAATGAGGCAGGACGTTACGTTTATGCCATCACCCCCGAACAACTGAAGTATGAAGGACGCACGCTGCTCAACCTTGACGGAACCGTCAACCGCTACGTGCCCAAGGAACAGGAAAAGTTTAAGGGTGCTTTCATGCTCGACCTGAGCGTAGGACATTTCATCCGTCTGCATGGCGGCAAGACGCTCAGCATCAACCTCAACCTCACCAACGTGACCAATAACCAGAACATGGTGCTGCGCGGACGTGAGGAAAACCGTAACGACAACACCGACAAGACTGGAAAGACCAAGCAGTACGACTTCGGACGCAATCCCAAGTACATGTACGCTTATCCTTTCAATGCCTTCCTCAATCTGAATTACCGTTTCTGATACCACTAACCTTTAATCAAGAAGCATTATGAAAACAAATATCATATTATTAATTGCAGTGGTAGCAGGCTTGGCATTCACACAGACATCATGCAACAAGTTTGACTACAGCGAGCCAGATACCAGTCACGACGTCTATACACAAGACCAAGTGGCAACGGGCTGCAACACCACGCTGGCACACATCAAGGGAAGTTATAAAACTCTGCTGTCGGCTCAGAACGGATTCCTTCAAGTCGAAGACGACATGATTTTCGACGGCTATGTCTGCGCCAACGACATCACCGGAAACCTCTACCAATCTATCTATGTCCGCAAGATTGAGCCGGACGACGATGGCAACATGGTTGACAACTGCATCGTGATAGGTATCAACGACAACAGCCTTTGGACCACCTACCCTGTCGGCACACACGTCAAGGTGAACCTGAAGAACCTCTACCTCGGCACCTACAGTTATGTTCCGAAGGTGGGCATGCCCTACATCACCTCAGCAGGAAACACCCGTCTGGGCGGCATGGCAAAATTCTTGGCTCCCAAGAACATCGAGGTCATCGGATTTAATGACAAGGCTCCCGAAACCGTGCCTATCGACATCGATGACACATGGCTCTCACAGAACAAGACCGACCCAACGTTCATGTACAAGTGGACACCGACACTCGTCAGAATCCGCAATGTGCAACTTACAGGCAACTACGTAACGATCGAAGGAAAAGGTCAACGTCGTCCTGTCTATGCCGTCTATGATGACAAAGACGCGGGTAACGGTGTGAACGACTCTATCTGGATTAACAACAAACCGTTCTGCCTGCGTCAGAGCGTTCTCTCCTCCTTCTCATCCGACACGATTCCGCAGAAGAATGTCGATGTCATCGCAGTGCTGAGCCGCTACAGTGACTGGCAGTTCTCGCTCCGAAGCAACAAAGACCGCAGCGCCGCTGGTGCTGACGACGGTGATGTACAGTATTCGGATGGTACAATTGATCACAAATAAGGAAACAATAAAATCAATACCAATATGAAACGTTTATTCAAAAAATTACTACCGGCCGTCGTTGCCATCGGCTTCCTGACGGCCTGCGAGGACGTTCCCGCACCCTACTATCTTCTGCAGAAGATTATCGACAGTAGTGTGATTCTGGACGAATCCTTCGCCAACAGTCTCGGTAAGTTTACCGTGTACAACGAGACGGACGACGGTTATGAATGGGCCAACCAGTACAACACAGCCTACATCTCCGGCTACCAGAACAATGTGAACAAGGCTACGAAGTCGTGGCTCATCTCCCCCGCTTTTGACCTCTCTAATGCCGAACAGGCCTACGTTATGTTCGAGTATGTGCTCCGTTTCAAGCGTAGCACGACTAAGGAGAGAATCCTTGTATCTGCCAACTATGCAGACCAAATCAGTTCAGGTGTACACGGAACACCCGCAACAGCAACCTGGTACGACCTCAACATCGACCTGCCTGAAACAGCAGACTACAAGAACTTCAACTCGGTAGGAGCACAACTTCCTCCCGAAGTGCTCGGACAAAAGAGAGTACACATTGCCTTCTACTACGAAGCACCTGCCACAGAGGCATCGACTTGGGAAGTAAAGAATCTGATTGTCAAGGAAGGCCAATATGACGACCCGAACAAGGAAGAACCCGAAGAAGGCGTTTACCTCTACGAAAAGTTCGCCTCTTCGCTGGGTGAGTTTACTCCTTTCACCGAATTGGCAGAAGGCTACAACTGGAGCAACCAGTACTCATCAGCCTATATCAGTGGCTATCAGAACAAGGAGAACAAAGCCACGAAGGCATGGCTCGTTTCGCCTGCAGTTGACCTTACTGCATCTAAGGGTGCATTCGTTTCCTTCCAGTACGTCTATATGTATCAACGCCAGACTTGTCAGGAGCGTGTGTATATCACCAACAACTACACAGGCGACCCGACAACGACCCGTTGGACCGACTTAAACATGGAAATGAAAGTCACGCCCAGTTACTCATCCTTCTACACCATTGGCACCAACCTGCCCGAAGCCTTTATCGGCGAGGGTAATTCTGAGGTCGTCTTCGCCCTCTTCTACGAGGCTCCCGACAACGAAGCATCCACGTGGGAAGTCAAGGAGTTCAAAGTGAAGGAAGGCGAATACACGGAACAAGAGGATGAACCCATCGAAGGATTGAACGGTTCTGGTACCGCTGAAGATCCTTATGACGTGGCCTCCGCCCTCAAACTTATCAAGGAGAACAAGATTCCCTCCCACGAAGTCTATGTCAAAGGACAAATCACCAGTCTGGGCGATGCAACTGGCAAGGACATGCCTGGCAACACATTTGGAAACGCTACCTACTTCATCAGCGACCTCGATGAAGCAGGCGCTCCCACAGGCGAAGCCCTCGAGGTTTACCGTGGCTATGGTCTTGGTGGAGAGAAAATAACGAGTAACTACATCAAGGTTGGCGACAATGTCATCGTTGTAGGTACCCTCGTCTATTACAATAACAAGACTCCCGAATTTACCCAAGGCAGCAAAATCTACTCGCTCAACGGTGAGACTGCTGGCGGTGGTGGCGGTGGTGAAGAATTTGGAACGCCAGCCGGTTCCGGTACGAAAGAAGACCCCTATAATGTCGCTGCAACCGTTCAACTGATTGACGGTCTTGGCTCGGCTACTTCCGACTACATTTACACAAAGGGTATCATTACCAGTCTGGGCGATCCTACTGGCAAGGATATGCCAGGCAACTCGTTTGGCAATGCCACTTACTTCATTAGCGATATGGATGCATCAGGTAAACCCACAGGTGGCTCACTTGAGGTATTCCGTGGCTACGGTCTTGGTGGTGCTGAGGTAACGTCCGACTATATCAAGGTCGGCGACGTGGTTGTCGTTTACGGTAAGGTGAAACTCTACAATGGAAAGACACGCGAATTTGACCAGGGCAGCGTGCTCTACTCGCTCAATGGTGAGACTCTTCCTGATGTACCTGAAGCAGAGCCAAAGGGAAGTGGTACCCTCGACGACCCGTACAATGCTGCCAAGGCTAACCAAGTGGCTAAAGCACTGCCCAAAGACGGTAAGTCCGATGTTGTTTATATTGCTGGTAAGGTTGCAACCATCAAGAGCAATGGCAATTACGACGCAAAGAATACTTCTGGTCAATATTATGGCAATGCTACATTCTTTATCAGTGATGACGGTTCTACCAATAATACCTTCCAGGTTTATCAAGCCCTTTACTTGGGTAATAAGAAGTACGATGGAAATGGTGACCTGCTAAAACAGGGTGATGACGTCATCATCTGTGGTAAACTCACCAATTACCTTGGTACAACACCTGAAACTGCCAAGGGCGAAGCCTACCTCTACTCTCTCAATGGAAATACTGGCGAACAAGACCCACCGACACCTCCTGTAGAAGTCGGCACGTATGACAATCCGTGGACAGTGACTGATGCACAAGCCAACTACATCGACGGAACTCCTCAGAAGTCTTATGTTGTAGGCTATATCGTTGGATATGTCAAAGGTAGTAAGTATCAAGAAGGTGCCCTGTTCGGTGCTGATGCGCTCGAACAAGCCAGCGCTGGTACAAGTGCGCCTACGAATATCCTCATTGGCTTGACTCCTAATAGCAGTTCGACTGATGAATGTATTCCTATGGCATTGCCAACAGGAGAATTCCGTACGGGCCTTAACCTCAAAGACCATCCCGAAGTGATGGGTAGTCAAATCCTCATTTATGGTTCAGTGGAGAAGTACTTCCAAGTAGCAGGCCTCAAGTCGCCTACTTACGTGGAGTACACCGTTTCAGATGCGACAGGAGGAGCCACCACGAAGACCATCGGCACACGTCCTGATGCGGCAAAGAAACGTTTTACCAAACGATTGAGATAACGAAATGAAACTATCAAGAATTATACTGACAACCATGCTCGGCACACTCGTGTCGGGCATGGTTGTTTCGTGTGGGGGCGGCGACGATTTCTCCTACGACGGCCCTGTTCCTGAAGGTAGGGTGTCGGGAGAATCGACCGACAATTCCTGGTCGGACGACCCTGCAGCAAAGGGTTACGAAGTACCTGCCATCCGTCAGGGCGACGGCATCTACTTCGTCAGCCACTACGCAAGGCTCAACAACAGTTCGAGCGAGAAAGGCCTGAACTACTGCCTCGAGTGGGATGCTTCGGCCTATCACAGCCGCTGGGTTGCCTTCGTGTTTGACAACACCAACAACGCCAAACGTGTCAGTCGTACTAATACATGGGCCGAAGATCCTGACCTGCCGCAATCGGTGCGTCTGAGTGTAAACTCCTATTCAGGCAGTGGCTACACACGTGGCCATATTTGTGCTTCAGCCGATCGCCTCAACTCCACAGAGGCCAATAATCAGACATTCTACATGTCTAACATGACGCCCCAACTCTACGACTACAACGGAGGCTACTGGGCAGTGCTCGAAGCCCTGGTACAGAACTGGGGACGCAGCACCAAGTTCAAGCGTGTCTATGTTTGCAAGGGAGGCACCATCCGCGACGACCAGTTGCGCGGCACGTTCAACACCAACAACGCAAGCGGTCGCAGTTGTAAGGTCAAGATACCCAAGTACAACTTCATGGCCATTCTTGCCGAGACTGCCGGCGGTTCATTCCAGTCCATCGGCTTCTGGATGGAACATAAGGACTACTCCGATGGTTCCGGCCATTATTCTTCCGACAACCGTGCTCCCACCTACCTGATGAAGGGTCATGCGATGAGCATCGACGAACTGGAGAACAAGACGGGCATCAACTTCTTCTGCAATCTGAACGATGCACTGGAGAATGCCGTTGAGAGTTCTTACAGCGAATCGGCATGGACATGGTAACAGACAGGTGTTTCTACTCTATATCAACACACCGCTCCGAATTTGATACTACTCTCTATTGATTATCTACACATTGGCTTAACAAACAGACAGCATATTATAATGTCATCACAAAAAAAGATTAACGACAAACGTTCCGCAAAACCCAAAACCGCAGTGCCGCATCCACCGCTTCAAAAGAAGCCAAAGACGTCAGCACCGGTGACATTCTGTGGCTGGAAGCGATGGACTGTGCCATGCGTTCTATTCTTGATTTTCGCCGGCTTTGCTTTCTGGCTTCTTGTCAGCAAAAACTCTGAGTATCTATATACCGCTCAGGAGCATTCACTATGGGTGGGTGACACATCGTTCTGGAACGACAAGATGATGTACGCAGGCGGACTGGCTCAGTGGCTTGGATGCTTCCTCACGCAGTTCTTTTATGAACCGTGGTGGGGCGTCATGTGCCTCATCGTACTATGGGCTATCATCTTTGCCCTGCTGATGAAGACAGCACATGTAGCAACCGTTTGGAGCATCGTTGCGTTAGTTCCGCTCTTTGCCCTGCTGCTGAGCGAAGTCGATATGGGCTACTGGATCTATTACTTGAAACAGCCTGGCTACTGGTTCACACAGCCTGTCAGCATCCTCATTGCCCTCCTGTTCACTTGGCGGTTCCAAGTGACGAACAAGGTGGAAGCGAAAGTCGTTCTGTGGCAATGTGTTTACATCGTCGTGGCGACGGTCCTGCTCTACCCTCTCATTGGTGCGTGGGCTCTGATTGCTGCGGCATGGATGGGCATCATGTCGCTCGACTTGAAGAACCGTGAATTTTGGCCAACAATCGTGGCAGTTGCCAGCATCGTGGTCGTCCCCATCATCTATTATCAGTTCTACACCCGCATGAGGATTGAGGATGCCTGGACTGTGAACTTCCCCATTTTCCAGAACGACACCGTCTATTCGTATTGGTTGTCCGTTCCGTTTATCCTCACGGCTGTCTGGCCGCTGGTTCTTATGCTGTTCAGACAGAGGAAGGAACAGGAGTGTACCGTCAGCAAGAAAGGTTTGGGTTGGTGGATTCTGGGAAACGCAGCCGTAATGTGCTGCCTTGTCTGGTTGACCACTACACTGCACTACGACAACTACAATTACAAAGCAGAGATGCGCATCTACCGTGCCATTGACGAAAGCCGTTTCGACGATGTCCTCAGTGAAGTGCGAAAGGCTCCTGGCAACATTACACGACAGATGGTCCTCGCCAAGAACATCGCCCTGATGCACAAGGGAACGTGCGGCAACGAAATCTTCCGTTACCCGAACACAGGCGAACCGCCCTATGTGTTCGACTCGCTCCGCGTACATCTTGTTCAGACCTGCGGCACACAACTATATTATAATTACGGCAAGTGCAACTTTGCCTGCCGCTGGGCCATCGAAAACTCTGTCGAGTTCGGCTTCGATATGAATCAACTGAAAATCCTCACACGTACCTCTATGATGTCGGGTGAGTTCAAAGCAGCACAGAAGTATCTGAACATCCTGCACAATACCACTTTCCAGCGCAAATGGGCAGAAGAGTGGCAGGCCATGCTCGACAACAAGCATCTCTACTACCAGTCTGTTGAGTACAAGAACGTGCATCCTATGACGTTGTTTAACAACACGCTTGACGGTGACGAGGGACTTTGCGAAATGTATCTCATCAACTACTTCAGCCACGTTCACAAAAGCACGCCGAAACTTCAGGAGCAGACACTGGTGTTCTCCCTTATTCAGAAGGATATCCAACTGTTCTGGCCCCGTTTCTTCCGATATGCTTCCTTGCACGAACAAGAACAGATGCCCATCCATTATCAGGAGGCAGCCTATCTGTACGGACATTTGGAACACGAAGTCGATATCAGTGGGATGCCTTTCGACCAAGAGCGCATCGTCAACCGCTATGCATCGTTCGACCAAATCACACAGAAACTGTTGGCTCAAGGCATGACCGCCCAGCAAGTGGGACAGGCCACGAAGGATACTTTTGGCGACACCTTCTGGTGGTTCTACTTCTTCTGCCGTGACATTCACTCGTACTAATTGATAACAGACTCAACACAATGAATAAAATCCTTCATTCCTCATTGTACCTTCTACTTGTTACTATGTACTTAGTTATTGCCTCATGCACAAGCCATCCCGAGGTTCCAAGCGAGTATAGCAAGGTGGAGCGCGTACCAGTGATTTATCCAGAATACACTGATGTCGTTGTTCCTCCCAACATCGCTCCCCTCAATTTCAAACTGATGGAAGGGTGCGACGTCTGTGTGGCACGTGTGACCGATGCTGCAGGCAATGTGCAGACGTATGGCGATGGCTTCAAAGTGCTGTTCCCCGAAGACGAATGGCGTACCATGCTCGAACAGTCGAAAGGCAAACAACTGACGGTCGAACTGTTCGGACAGAAGAACGATGGTAAATGGTTGGCATTCAAGCCCTTTACCATTCACATCGCTGAAGAGGAAATCGACCCTTACATTTCATATCGTAGTATTTCTCCGTCATACGTCGCATATGAAATGCTAACCATCAATCAACGCAACATTACTAACTTCGACGAACGAGAAATCTACAACAACATGATTATCTCGTCGGAGGACAATGGTCAGTGCATCAACTGCCACTCTTACCAAAACTACAGTACACAGAACATGCAGTTCCACATGCGTCAAGGCAACGGCGGTACGATGATTGTACACAACGGAACGCCTCATAAAATTGACTTGAAGACGGATTCGACCATCAGTGCAGGTGTCTATCCCGCATGGCATCCCACACTGCCCCTCATCGCCTACTCCACCAATTCAACAGGCCAATCGTTCCATACCAAAAGCCATGCAAAAATTGAAGTGGAAGACTCTCGCAGCGACATCATCCTCTATGACGTAGAGAAAAACGAGGTAATGACCATTGAGAACGACACGCTTGAATTCGAGTGCTTTCCTGCATGGACGCCTGATGGCAAGACGCTCTACTACTGCTCGGCTCACTTCGAATTTCCCGATACAACGAATCACGAACAGCAGGTCATTGAACGATATACAGAAGTTAAATACAACATCTACCGCAAGTCGTTCGACCCCGAAACCCACACTTTTGGCCCTCACGAACTGATCTATGACGCTGCAAGTAAAGGTCGAAGTGCCACCTTTCCACGTATCAGTCCTGACGGGCGTTATCTGCTCTATGGCGAAGGTAACTTCGGTTGCTTCCATGTTTGGCATCCCGATGCCGACTTACACCTCATCGACCTAAAGACGATGCAGGAACGCAAACTGGAAAATGTCAACAGCAATCGAGCCGAGAGTTATCACTCATGGTCAAGCAACGGACGCTGGATGATTTTCATCTCACGTCGCGACGACAACAACTACTCTCGTCTCTACATGGCCTACTTCGATAAACAAGGTCATGCACACAAGGCCTTTGAACTGCCTCAGGAAGATCCATCGTTCTATGACTTCTACCTCCGCTCTTTCAATGTGCCTGAATTCATGAAAGAGCCTGTCTCGGTGCGTCCGCAGGAATTTGCTGCCATCGCAAAGAAACCAGCAAAGAAAGCCACCTACGTCAGCAAATAACACCAACCACAAAAGTTCAGGAGGACACTCAATCGAGCGTCCTCCTGAACTTTGTGTGACTCGCTTGGGGCTCGAACCCAAGACCCCAACATTAAAAGTGTTGTGCTCTACCTACTGAGCTAGCGAGTCCACCTTGTTGGCTTGAGCAGAGAGTGTGTGCCGACTTTTTTAGGGACGGCTCCTGCAAAAGCGGTGCAAAGGTAGGGAGTTTTTTCGGATTGACCAAGTTTTTTGCTGAAAAATTAGGATAATCAGGAAAAAAACGTCGGTGTATGCCCAATATGCCGATTATTATCCGTACCTTTGCAGTTGATATTTACATACATTGCAACGCGACAGACGTTGCCGTGTGCTTGAACACCACGTAAAAAACAAGAACAATGAAACAAAATCGTATGGTCAGCGTATCCTTCATGATCATGGGGATACTATTCTGTGTGTGCCTTGTTGCATCCAACCTTTTAGGCACAAAAATTCTTCAAGTCGGTCCTTTTCCTTTAACCGCAGGCGTCATCGTATTTCCGATTTCGTATATCATTAACGATTGCATTGCCGAAGTATGGGGATTTCGCAAAGCCCGTCTTATTATATGGATGGGATTCCTCATGAACTTCTTTGTGGTTGCATTGGGCGGCATTGCAGCCGTCATTCCTGCTCCTCCCTTCTGGCAAGGAGAAGAAGCCTTCCAATTTGTCTTTGGTTTGGCACCGAGAATTGCAGTAGCCAGTTTGTCGGCCTTCCTTGTCGGCTCTTTTCTTAATGCTTGGGTGATGAGCCGCATGAAGTTGCGCGACCGTGAGCGTCGTTTCTCACTGCGTGCCATTCTTTCTACATTGGCAGGCGAAGGGGCTGACTCGATCATCTTTTTCCCGTTGGCATTCGGAGGCCTGATGCCCGCTGCTGAATTGGTTAAGATGATGATTATTCAAGTGTCGGCCAAAACTCTCTACGAGATCATCGTATTGCCACTAACAACCCAAATCGTCAAATATATCAAGCGGCGTGAAGGCACGAGCGTTTACGATGAAAATATTTCTTATAACGTATTCAAAATAAACGAAATATGATACTTGATCACAGAAAGGCATTAGTTGTTTATTCAGGTGGTCAGGACAGTACCACATGCCTGTTTTGGGCGAAAAAGCACTTTGACGAAGTGCGCGCGCTCTGCTTCCGTTATGGGCAGAAGCATGAGGTGGAAGTGGAGATAGCACGCAACATAGCCGAAAAGGCTGGCGTACCGTTTGAGGCAAAAGACGTGCATTTCATCAGCGAGTTGAGCACAGGGTGTTCGCTGACCGACACTTCTGTTCAGATGGATGCTGAAAAGCATGGTGATACACCTCCCAACACGTTTGTGCCTGGACGCAACCTGTTCTTTCTCGCCATTGCTGCCGTCTATGCCCGTGAACACGGTATCATGAACATCATTACAGGCGTGTCACAAACAGACTTTTCTGGCTATCCAGACTGCCGCGATTCATTCATTCGTTCGCTCAATGTTTCGCTGAATCTTGCGATGAACGAGCAGTTTGTCATCCACACACCTCTGATGTGGATTGACAAGGCTGAAACCTGGAAATTGTCCGATGAATTGGGTGTTTTTGACCTTGTTCGCAACGAGACACTGACTTGTTATAATGGCATCAAAGGCGATGGATGCGGTAAATGTCCCGCGTGCAAACTCCGTCGTCATGGACTTGAACAATACTTAAAACGGAGAAATCATGAATAAAGAACGAGAACATGATGGGTTGCAAGCGCTTGGACGGAAGACAGAGTATCGCCAGGACTATGCCCCCGAAGTGCTTGAAAGCTTTGTCAACAAGCACCCAGACAATGACTACTGGGTAAAGTTCAACTGCCCCGAGTTTACCAGTCTCTGCCCTATAACAGGCCAGCCCGACTTTGCAGAGATTATCATCCGCTACATCCCAGCAGAACGTATGGTGGAGAGCAAGAGCCTGAAACTCTACCTCTTCAGTTTCCGCAATCATGGCGACTTCCATGAAGATTGCGTCAACATCATCATGAAGGATCTCATCCGTCTGATGCAACCCAAATACATCGAAGTCATCGGACTTTTCACCCCTCGAGGAGGCATCAGCATTCACCCCTATGCCAACTATGGGCAGCCTGGTACGAAGTATGAGCAAATGGCAGAATATCGCATGATGAACCACGACATGAAGTAAAGACCGTAGTAAGTTACGGTCGCAATACCATGGATTTGTCTGCAAAGTATTTGACCACTGAACACTCACATAAAAAACATTGCATTGTCACGCAAAGTGCGTGGAAAGATTCTTCTAAGCGTTTGGTGAGAAATGGATTTTTTTGTAACTTTGCAGCGATATTATACTTAAGGTAAAATGATTGAGAAGCATATCGTGCTGGAAGATGTCGATTTGTTGACATTTTATGGGGTGAACAACATTCATCTCCAAATGCTTAAGGCACTCTATCCGAAGCTTCGCATCGTGGCTCGTGGCAACACCATCAAGGTGATGGGCGACGAGGTGGAGATGTGTGCGTTCGAGGAAAACATCGAACGGATGCGCCAGCACTGTGTCAAATACAACTCACTGAACGAGGAGTCCATCCTCCGCATTGTGAAGGGCGAATCGACGGAAAAGGATGGAGGTGACAATGCCGCCATCTGCTACAGCGTAATGGGCAAAGCCATTGGTCCGCGTAGCGAAAACCAGCGCAAACTGGTGGAGGCTTATCAGCAGAACGATATGATTTTCACGACAGGGCCTGCCGGCTCGGGCAAGACCTACGTGAGCATTGCGCTGGCTGTCCGCGCATTGAAGAACAAGGAAATCCGCAAGATTATCCTGTCACGCCCAGCAGTTGAAGCGGGAGAGAAACTAGGCTTTCTACCTGGCGACATGAAGGAAAAGATTGACCCATATCTGCAACCTCTCTACGATGCCTTACAGGACATGATTCCTGCACAGAAACTGACAGAATACATGGAGCAGAACGTCATACAAATTGCTCCACTGGCCTTCATGCGCGGAAGGACGTTGAATGATGCCGTAGTAATCCTCGACGAAGCACAGAACACCACTACGCAGCAAATGAAGATGTTCCTCACACGCATGGGACAAAACACGAAGATGATTGTCACAGGCGACATGACACAGATTGACCTTCCCCGAGCCGTGCGTTCTGGCCTGAAGGAAGCCCTGCTTGTCCTCAAGGACGTGAAAGGCATCGGATTTGTTGAAATGAGTGAAAAAGACATTGTGCGCCATCGGCTTGTGACTCGCATTGTCAATGCCTACGAAGATTTTGAACGCCGAAAGGCTGAGGCTGAACCGAGACTGTTCCGAGATTTTGAGAATTAAGCATAACTAGAATGAACATGAAAGCATTAACTCACACAGACTTTCAATTTCCTGGGCAGCGTAGCGTCTATCATGGAAAAGTTCGCGATGTCTATGACATCAACGACGACCTAATGGTGATGGTGGCCACAGACCGCATTTCAGCGTTTGATGTCGTTCTGCCCAAAGGAATTCCTTACAAAGGACAAGTGTTAAACCAGATTGCAGCCAAGTTTCTTGAAGCCTCGAAACACATCGTGCCCAATTGGATGTGTGCCACGCCTGATCCTATGGTAACAGTGGGGCTGAAATGCGAAGGTTTCCGCGTCGAAATGATTATTCGTGGCTACCTTACGGGTTCTGCTTGGAGAGAGTACAAAGCCGGTGCCCGCACACTATGTGGAGTGAAATTGCCCGATGGAATGAAAGAAAATGAACGTTTTCCACGTCCCATCATCACACCTACAACCAAGGCAGACGAAGGACACGATGAAAACATCTCGAAGGAAGAAATCATCGAGCAGGGTCTTGTCAGCCGTGAGGACTACGAAAAGATGGAACAATATACCCATGCCTTATTTGACCTTGGCACACAAATGGCTGCTGAGAAAGGCCTCATCCTTGTGGACACAAAGTATGAATTTGGTAAGCACAACGGAAAGGTATATCTCATTGATGAAGTGCACACTCCTGACTCCAGCCGCTATTTCTATGCTGAAGGGTACGAAGAGAAGTTCCTGAAAGGAGAGCCTCAACGACAGTTATCTAAAGAATTTGTACGTCAGTGGCTTATCGAACATAATTTTATGAACCAGCCAGGACAGGTGATGCCAGAAATGACGGATGAATTTGTTGCCTCTATTTCCGATAGATACATAGAACTCTACGAGCATATAGTAGGCGAACCCTTCAAAAAAGGCGAATCAGCCGAAGATTTAGCGTCAAGGATAGAAGCGAACGTCAACAACTATCTATGTACGCTCAAGAGGAAATAATGCCTTATGGCAAGGATGGAAGCAAACGTTCACAGGTAGAGCGAATGTTCGATGAAATCGCCCATTCTTATGACCGTCTAAACCATTCAATGTCGCTAGGAGTTGACAGAATTTGGCGCAAGAGTGCAGTCAGATTTCTGCAAAAGAACACCCAAATCCCACTCAAAGACCTTTTGGATGTGGCTACGGGCACAGGAGATTTTGCCTTACTTGCCGTAGAGAAGATAAAACCAGAGCACATTGTTGGCATTGATATTTCGGAAGGAATGATGAGTATCGGCCGACAGAAAATTGCCGCAAGAGGCTTGACAGACAAGGTGACTTTGCTGAATGAAGACTGCGAACGTATGTCATTTAATGACAATCAGTTTGATGCCATTATCTCGTCTTTTGGCCTAAGGAACTTTCAGAACCTTGACAAGTGTCTTACAGAGATGAATCGAGTGCTGAAGAACAAGGGTATGTTGGTGGCGATAGACCTATGTACGCCCAGTACATTTCCCATGAAACAGGTGTTTTGGTGCTACAAAAAACTCGTGATGCCCCTGATGGGACGCTTCATATCACACGACCGCTTTGCCTACACCTACCTTCCGGAAACGATGGAAGCCATTCCTCAAGCCAATCAGATGGTGCAGATATTTGAGAAGGCCGGCTTCAAAAAAGTACGATTTCATCGGCAAATTCTCGGAATGAGTATGCTGTATGCAGCAGAGAAATGAAAGCAATAAGGAACGAAATAGAAGATTGTTATGGACAGGTACGGGCTCATTGGCTATCCGCTCGGGCATTCGTTTTCAAAGAGTTTCTTCACCGACAAGTTTGCCAGTGAAGGCATCAATGCTGAGTATGTTAATTTTGAACTTCCGACGATAGAGGATTTTCTGGAGATTGTGTCCGTCTATCGCAACATCAAGGGACTGAACATCACGATTCCGTACAAAGAAAAGGTGATTCCCTATCTTGACACCATCAGCAAAGAAGCGCGTGAAATCGGTGCCGTCAACATTGTGAAGGTGGAACGCCATGGAGGCAGTATCCGTCTAATTGGACACAACTCTGATTATATCGGCTTTAAGGACTCCATCGAGCCCCTACTCAAGCCTCATCACAAGAAAGCGTTGATTCTGGGCACGGGTGGTGCCTCGAAGGCGATTCATTATACGTTGACGAAGATTCTTGGGATGGAAACAGTGTTCGTTTCCCGTTACGAGCGTCCTGGCACAGTGACCTATAAGGATATTGACGAGAACGCTGTCAGAGAATATGAGGTCATCGTCAACTGCACCCCTGTTGGCATGTTTCCCAATAACGATGATGCACCAGCCCTCCCTTACGATGCCCTGACGGAGAAGAACCTGCTCTTCGACCTGGTTTACAATCCCGATGTCACCCGTTTCATGCAACTGGGTGCCGCGCATGGGGCACAAATTAAAAATGGGCTTGAGATGTTGATTCTGCAAGCCATGGCTTCCTGGAATTTTTGGAACGAATAAGTATGAAGCCTGCCTCCAAGAAGTCAACACAAAAAAAGCCCATTTCATCGAAGAAAAAACACTCTTCGCCCACACTTTCGAAACGTCGTCCCCCACGCTTCGGCTTCTGTTTGCTTGAACTGCTAGCAGCAACGCTACTCTTTGTGGTAGTGATTGTGTTCGGCATTAGTTATTTTGTATTTCAGCAAGCCGTTTGTCCCAACACCTGGGGACGCACAGAGTTCTGCAATTCCTCACTCTCCGACGAGGAGTCGTTGGCTATCATGTATTCAGACTACCCTTTTGTAAAACGCTGGCTGAAGCGACAGCGTAGCAATAATCGTTTTCGAGAGTTCACGATTTACTCCGACACCGACTCCACCCTGCTCCACTCCTATTATATTCCTGCAGAACAGCCGACAGCCAACACGGCTCTCGTCATTCACGGCTATCAAAGCAAAGCACTCGAGATGCTGCACATCGCTTATCTGTATCACCACGACATGCAGTTCAATGTGCTGCTGCCCGACCTTCGTACCCACGGCAAAAGTGGAGGCACACACATCGGATTCGGCTGGACTGAAGCACAGGATATTTTGCAATGGATGTCGGAGACGGAAAAGATGTCCGATGCCCCTGTCAACTGGGTTGTTCATGGCATTTCGATGGGTGCCGCTACAACGATGTTTGTAGCAGACAAGTCGAATAATCCCAATGTTAAGGCATACATCGAAGACTGTGGCTACAGCAGTGTATTCGACGAGATTGCCTATGTGGCTCAGCGCGACTATGGCATGTCGGAAGCACCCTGTGTCACCCTCGCCAGCCAAATCTGTCAGTGGGTGTATGGTTGGAACTTCCGCGAAGCCTCCTGTGCCGAAGCCCTACGTAACGTCGAAACGCCCATGCTCTTCATTCATGGCACGGCTGACCGCTATGTGCCATTCGACATGGTACACGATCTTTACAACGCGAAGCCACGCAACAAAGAAATCTGGGAGGTAAAGGATGTCATCCACGCCCGCAGTTATCACGACCGTCGCGATGAATATACCAAGAAAGTAAGTGATTTCGTCAACCAATTTCTCTACACAGAATGACCAATTTTGCCGCCATCGATTTTGAGACTGCCAACCACGAGCGTACCAGTGTGTGTAGCGTGGGAGTCGTCGTCGTTCGTGGCGGCGAGGTTGTCGATACGTTCTATTCGCTTATTCAACCCGAACCCAACTACTACCATTATTGGAACACACGTGTGCATGGACTGACGTGTGCCGACACCGACGACGCTCCACTCTTTCCTGAAGTGTGGGCACAGATTGAGCCACTCATCGAAGGTCTGCCCCTTGTTGCACACAACAAAGCATTTGACGAGAGTTGTCTGCGAGCCGTCTTCCGTTGTTATCAAATGGACTATCCCGACTATCCATTCTTTTGCACCTGCATCGCTTCACGACGGGCGTTTCCCCATGCTCCCAATCATCAACTACATACCATCGCCGACCTCTGCGGCTATCATCTTGAGCATCACCACCATGCCCTCGCCGATGCAGAAGCCTGTGCAGCCATCGCCTGTACCATCCTATAGGGCTTTCTGAACTTCTGTCCTGTTTATAGACGTCCCTAACTGGCCCGACTCTATCGTCGCAGTATCAGCGCCCTGATACATTATTTCTCAGCGACACCATTTTTCAGAATCTTCTACAACCAACTTTTTTTGAGAAAAGTAAAAGATTTTGCAAACTCGACTTTGCAATTTGAAGATTTATTTGTAACTTTGCCACATCAAAGCAAATAAACGTATATTTCTGCAAAATTTTTCTACGTATGGAATCTTTTTTCAGAACGCACAAGTATCTGGTTGAGCACCTGCAGGCCCCCGTCCGACGCGACCTGATGGATGAAATCAACTGGAAAGACCGCATGATTGGTATCAAGGGCGCACGTGGTGTCGGCAAGACAACATTCTTGCTGCAATATGCCAAAGAGAACTTCTCGCCCGACGACCACACTTGCCTTTACATCAACACCAACAATTTTTATGTGCAGAACATCGGCATCAGTGAATTTGCCGGCGAATTCTATCACGACGGCGGCAAGGTGCTGCTGATCGACCAGGTATTCAAGCAACCCGATTGGAGTCATCAGTTGCGCGAATGCTACGACCGCTATCCTGGACTGAAAATTGTGTTTGCCGGTTCGAGTGTAATGCGTCTGAAAGAAGAAAATCCAGAACTGAACGGCATTGTAAAATCCTACAACCTGCGTGGATTCTCGTTCCGCGAATTCCTCAACCTGAAGACCGGTATGCGTTTTCCTGCCTACAGTCTGAAAGACGTCATCCAGCATCATCATGAGATTGCTAACGAAATTCTGAAGCATGTTAACCCGCGCGACTACTTCCAAGACTATCTTCACCACGGCTTCTATCCGTTTTTCCTCGAAAAGCAGAACTATTCGGAGAACCTGCTGAAGACGATGAACATGATGATTGAAGTGGACATCCTGCTCATCAAACAGATTGAATTAAAGTATCTTGCCAAAATCAAACAGTTGTTCTATCTACTCACCATGTCGGGTTCAACCGTTCCCAACGTGAGCCAACTGGCACAGGAACTGGGCATGAGCCGCGCGACCGTGATGCACTATATCAAGTACCTCGAAGAGGCGCGTCTGGTAAACATGATTTATGCACGTGGTGAAGAGTTCCCGAAGAAACCTGCACGTGTGCTGCTTCACAACTCCAACCTGATGTACAGTTTCTATCCGAAACGTTTCGACGAGCATGACGTCCAAGAGACATTCTTCTGCAACACCCTGTGGAAAGACCACAAGGTGAACAAAGTGGGCAACATCGGTTCGTTCCTCATCGACCAGCAGCATGAGTTCCGCATCATCGAACATGCCACAAAACTCAAGAGCAAGTCGAAAACCCTGTTTGCCGTTAACCAGTGCGATGTGGGCGAAGGCAATCAGATTCCGCTCTGGCTGTTCGGATTCCTTTATTAACAAAAAACAATACATATTTTTAATATTTTTTAAGTATGAGTAAGGAAAAAAGATTTATCACTTGTGATGGTAACGAGGCTGCGGCTCACGTGAGTTACATGTTCTCGGAGGTAGCAGCAATCTACCCCATCACCCCGTCTTCGCCTATGGCGGAGCATGTTGACGAGTGGGCTGCCCGTGGTCGCAAGAACCTGTGGGGCCAGACCGTCAGTGTACAGGAAATGCAGTCGGAAGCCGGTGCCGCTGGTGCCGTGCATGGTTCGCTGCAGGCTGGTGCGTTGACCACAACGTTTACCGCCTCTCAGGGACTGCTTCTGATGATTCCTAACATGTACAAGATTGCCGGTGAGTTGATTCCCTGCGTATTCGACGTCAGTGCCCGTACGCTGGCCAGCCACTCGCTGTGTATCTTCGGTGACCACCAAGATGTGATGGCTTGCCGACAGACAGGTTTTGCTATGCTCTGCGAAGGCTCTGTGCAAGAAGTCATGGATCTCACTGCTGTGGCTCACCTCGCTTCGTTGGAAACTTGCGTACCGTTCGTCAACTTCTTCGATGGTTTCCGCACTTCTCACGAGTACCACAAGATTGAACTCATGGACCAGGAGGACATACGTCCACTCGTCAAGGAGGAGTACATTAAGCGTTTCCGCGACCGTGCCATGTCTCCTGAACGTCCCATTACACGAGGTACGGCTGAAAATCCAGAGACCTTCTTCACACACCGTGAGGCTTGCAACCCCTACTACGATTCTGTGCCCGAAGTAGTAGAGAACTATCTCGGCGAAATTAGCAAGATAACAGGCCGTGAGTACCACCTCTTTTCCTACTATGGTGCCGAGGATGCCGACCGCATGATTATCCTGATGGGTTCGGCAACCGATGCTGCCCGTGAAGCCATCGACTACCTGAACCAGAATGGTCAGAAAGTGGGTATGATCAGCGTACACCTCTATCGTCCGTTCAGCGTGAAGCACTTGCTCGCCAGCGTCCCCAAGAGTGTGAAGCGCATTGCTGTGCTCGACCGTACGAAGGAACCTGGTGCAAACGGTGAACCTCTGTACCTTGACGTAAAGGATGCTTACTACGAAGTAGAAGACCGTCCGCTCATCGTCGGAGGCCGCTATGGTTTGGGTTCTCACGACACGACTCCTGCTCAGATTATCAGCGTATTCAATAACCTCGCTATGCCGGAGCCAAAGAATCACTTCACCATCGGTATCGTGGACGACGTGACCTTCACCTCACTCCCTGAAGTCGAAGAAATCGCTCTCGGTGGTGCAGGCATGTTCCAGGCCAAGTTCTATGGCCTCGGTGCCGATGGTACGGTAGGTGCCAACAAGAACAGTGTGAAAATTATCGGTGACAACACCGACAAGTACTGTCAGGCATACTTCTCTTATGACTCGAAGAAGTCAGGCGGTTTCACCTGCTCTCACCTGCGCTTCGGTGACACACCGATTCGCTCTACATACCTCGTGACGACGCCTAACTTCGTGGCTTGCCACGTTCAGGCTTACCTTCACATGTATGATGTGACCCGTGGTTTGCAGAAGAATGGTACGTTCCTGCTGAACACCATTTTCGAAGGTGACGAACTGGAGAAGTTCATGCCCAACAAGGTGAAGCGCTACTTCGCCCAGAACAACATCACCGTCTATACCATCAACGCCACGAAGATTGCTCAGGAGATTGGTCTCGGCAACCGCACGAACACCATCCTGCAGAGTGCATTCTTCCGCATCACAGGTGTTATTCCTGTTGACCTCGCTGTTGAGCAGATGAAGAAGTTCATCGTCAAGAGTTACGGTTCGAAGGGTGAAGACGTGGTGAACAAGAACTACGCTGCCGTTGACCGTGGTGGTGAATACAAGCAGTTTGACGTGAAGGCCGAATGGGCTAACCTGCCCGACGATGCAGAGAAGCAGGATGATGCTCCTGCATTCGTTAAGGAACTGGTTCGTCCTATCAACGCTCAGGCTGGTGACCTGCTGCCTGTCAGCGCATTCGCAAAGCATGGCACAGTCGATGGTTCATGGGAAGTTGGTACTGCTGCTTACGAAAAGCGTGGTGTCGAAGCCTTCGTTCCTGCATGGAACAAAGAGAACTGTATCCAGTGTAACCAGTGTGCTTACATTTGTCCTCACGCAGCCATCCGTCCATTCGTCCTTACTGACGACGAACTCGTACAGTTCGATGGCTTGGAGACCCTCGAGATGAAGGCTCCTGCCACGATGAAGGGTATGCACTTCGTCATCGAGCCCAGTGTTCTCGACTGTCTCGGATGCGGCAACTGTGCCGACATCTGCCCAGGCAATCCTAAACTCGGCAAGGCTCTCACGATGGTTCCGTTCAACCCCGATGCTGCTGAAATGAAGAAGATGGCTGCCGACTGGGACAAACTTGTGAAGGTTCCCAGCAAGCAGCACCTCGTTGACATCAAGCAGACTGTCAAGAACTCTCAGTTCGCTCAGCCACTATTCGAGTTCTCGGGCGCTTGCTCGGGTTGTGGTGAAACTCCTTACGTGAAACTCATCAGCCAACTCTTCGGCGACCGTCAGATGGTAGCAAACGCTACAGGTTGCTCCAGCATCTATTCTGCTTCCATTCCTTCAACTCCATACACCAAGAACGAGAAGGGACAAGGTCCTTGCTTCAACAACTCACTGTTCGAGGACTTCTGCGAGTTCGGTCTCGGTATGGCCCTCGGTAACAAGAAGATGAAAGAGCGCGTGGCCAAGTTGCTGCAAGAGATGATTGACGGCAATGCCAGTGATGAATACAAGGCTCTTGCCAAGGAATGGATTGAGAACAAGGAGGATGCCGACAAGACCAAGGAGATTGCTCCGAAACTCCGCAAGTGCATTGCCGAAAGTGCAGCCAAGGGTTGTCCTGTTTGCAAAGAACTCCAGACGCTTGACCACTACCTTGTGAAGCGCAGTCAGTGGATTATCGGTGGTGACGGTGCCTCTTACGACATCGGTTACGGTGGTCTTGACCACGTGATAGCAACAGGCGAAGACGTGAACATCCTCGTGCTCGATACCGAGGTTTACTCCAACACCGGTGGTCAGGCTTCGAAGGCTACTCCGCTCGGCGCCATCGCACAGTTTGCTGCCCAGGGCAAGCGCATCCGCAAGAAGGACCTCGGCATGATTGCCACCACCTACGGCTACGTCTATGTGGCTCAGATTGCCATGGGTGCCGACCACATGCAGACCCTCAAGGCTATCCGCGAGGCCGAGGCATGGCACGGTCCCAGCGTCGTCATCGCTTACGCTCCGTGTATCAACCACGGCCTGAAGGCCAAAGGCGGCATGGGCAAGAGCCAGGCCGAGGAGAAGAAGGCCGTCGAGTGCGGTTACTGGCACCTCTGGCGCTTCAATCCCGCCCTCATCGACGAAGGCAAGAACCCCTTCAGCCTCGACTCCAAGGAGCCCGACTGGGACAAGTTCCACGATTTCCTCATGGGCGAAGTCCGCTACCTCTCTGTCAAGAAGGCATATCCCGACGAGGCCGAGGAACTCTTCGCCGAAGCCCAGCGCATGGCCCAACTCCGCTACAAGTCCTATGTCCGCAAAACACAGGAGGACTGGAGCCAAGAATAAGACTACGAATTTCGCGAATTTCGCGAATTCAATCCATAACGAAAGGAGCATCCGATGTGTCGGGTGCTCCTTTTCATTCATAGTTGTTCGGTGATTTCATATCACGATTGTATTTCTAACTTTTTGCCTTTTGAAAATTTGATGAAGGATGTTGTTATTCTTGTTTGAAATGATTTATTTGTGGCATTTGGGACATTTATGTCCCTTTGTTCTTTTATATATGGAAACTTCCCATTCATATCCGCAATGATGACATATCCAATTTGCACGATAACTTGAACCTGCAGAATAGTCATTGGGTGTACCCTCGTTTTTCGAATAATCCCAGTCCTTTATCAAATGAGGGTGGGTATCTGCGAAAGCCCCCTTTAATTCTACAATTCTTTTTCGTTTTGGAAGATTTCTTTGCTTATCTGCACATTTTGAGCATCCACGACCTGCTGCCCTTTTATCCATTGTTGTTGGCCAAGAATGACCACAAGTGCTGCATATCCACCATACTTTTTCCCTACAATGAGGAGGAAGCGTTTTGGGATCTAACTCTCCATTTCTATCGTAATCCCATTCTTTCAACAATTGTGGATAATTATCTGCGAATGATCCCTTTAATGCTACGATTCTTTTGTGTTTGGAAAGAGTTCTTTGCTTATCTGCACATTTGGGACATCCTTCCCCCTTATTACGATGACCAACTCCAACCGCCCAATGGTGACCACAAGTCTTACATACCCACCATACTCTCTTACCGTTATTGACTGTTATCTTATCAGGTGTGAGGCTTCCATTTCTATCATAATCCCATTCTTTTACAAGTTCTGGATTTTGAGATAGCAAGTCATTCTCTCCAGGGGATAAAATAATCCCTGCACAATATGGACAGCCATGTCCCTTAAGGCGAGTGTTAACTTGTGCTGACCACGAATGTCCTTTTTCACATTTCCAGTAAAACTTCTTGTGACTTGTGCAAGGTATATATTCCGGTTTAATGTCGCCATTCTTTTCATAATCCCACTGTTTGGCCACTTCAGGGATTCGGGCTACTATGCTGTTTTCTTTCTCTGATTGTATATAAAGTGCATATATTTGATTCCTATCTCTTTCAATATCAATGTCTAATTGATCAATGTATTCTTCTTTACCACATAATTTAAGTATCTCATTTATAACCCATTTTAAGTAAGTATGGTCACTCTGATATTTTACATAAATAACACCATTGGATACTTTGTCGTTATCACCTTCTTTTATCCTTATCAGCCTTATTCCATTGTCTGCTAAACATTGGTTCTTCTTTTTTTCTCTATTTTGAGACTTCAGTGTAGAATGGTAGTAGGCACCATCATATTCTATAGCAGTATTCCATTCTTTTTCGCTTAAAAAAATGTCTATTTCCTCCCCTTTGAATATATACCTATTTTGTGCTGTTGTCACTTTTCTAAGATAAAAATATATTGCTTGCTCTGGGAAAGAAGTTCCCCATTCTTTTTTACAATATGGGCAGCCTACATTTAGATTTGCACGAACACTAACGTATTGAGCCCAATGATGGCCTTTGTGACAAATCCAATTAACGCGCTTATAAAGATGCGCAGTTACATTATATGGAGTCAATTCTCCATTTTTCTTATAATCCCATTCGTCTGCTAATTGAGGATGAGACTCAACAAGTGTTTTATTGCCAAATCTCTTTAATTGTTTATCTTTGTATGAGCATTTTTCACAGCTAAATATGGCTTTTGCATGCGAGACGACCATACTTTCCCACTCATAACCACAAACATGACATTTCCAATAAACTCTAATGTTTGATCCGGCAGTAACTTGGGTAGGTAAAAGTTCACCATTTTTTTCGTAATCCCAATCTTTTGCTCTTTCTGGAAAATTGTCTGCAAAACTACCTTTCTTGTTTATTCTTTCAGTGTTCACATTCTTTAAACTGCAATTTGGACATCTGAAACCTTGAAGTCTCCTGCGACTAGGAGCAGCTTGCCAGCTATGTCCGCATACAGAACACTTCCACCATACTTTATGGGAACTTCCTGCAGTTAGGGTATTTGGATTATGATCTTTGTTTTTTTCATAATCCCATTCTTTTATATAGTCGTCATACTTGGCAATGGGTAAAAGTTTTTTGTATCTCATACTGTTCGTTTCTTTAAAATCTGATTGATATTAGTTGTCGAGAGGCCTAAACACAACGTAAAATCCTTGTTGTTCCATATTATTCTATCTGATATTATACACATTTTCTAAGATTTCATTTCTCGTTGTCGCCACCATTCATTATCGAATCAATACGTTGTCTTTCTTCTTTAATACAGCTTTGGCTTATTGTTCGAATTGCTTCTAAAATGCCTGACAATGGTTTAATGAGTTGATGGGCTAATTCTGAGAATTGGTTATAATTCATATTATTTGAATCTATGTCCATCTCTGCCATTAGATTGTTGAGACTGTCTGAAGTCTCTTCTGATATGGGAGCCTTGCTATAGTATAGGTATGTTAGAAGTTGTATGTCATTGATTATTGACATATATCGGGCGTACATTTTTGCCAGTTTCTTTTGGTATGTATCACTTATCGTAGTCTTTCTGTTCTCACTGATTACAAGATTGAGAGTTGTATCAGCTTGATTAATGGTCTTATATACGGCTTTGATCTTTTGTTGAATAGATTCAAAAGATGACAATGGAATGGAATTGATGATTTCCCATATTTCGTTCTCCTGAAAGGCTGAGATGTATTTGACAAGTGCCTCACGTAAAACATTTAACCATTGAATCTCTTGCTGATATAAGAATAAGTTTCTTTGGTAATGTCGAGCCTCTTCTTTTTCTTTTTCAGTTTTAACTGCATCATCCCATCCTGTAACCCTTTTATTAAAAGAATACTGCCTTCGATTATCTAGTCTGATTCGTTCGTAATTTTGCTTAGCGTCCTTACGCTGAACGCTTAAGATTATAAACGCTACCAAAGCACTAATAGTTGCACTAAGATAACTTCCCCAAAATGACATCCAATCCTGTAATGTGCCAACACTCAATTTACTCACAGGCTTGAAGACCAAAAAGTTCAGAAGGATAGGCAATACTATGATAAAAATGGCAATAACAATTATCCACCAATATCTTTTTAAATAGTTTTTCTTTTCTTTCATTTTATGCTTCTTTTTTAGTAATTTTTGATTTAAGGTTTTTGTCTGCATGGTTTTGAGCCTCTTTCGCTACTTGTCTTGCCAGTACTGCTGTTTGTTCCGCCTTTCTATAGGATGAACGCCCTTTGTTGACACCTAACATCAAGTCCATTTTTTCGACCAACTTTGCAATGTCGCGTCTTACCTCTTCTCTGAAAATAGCCTGTTCACGCAACAAGGTTGCAATGTCATGAAGAATAGCAGCGTATTCAGATGATTGTGCAGTGATTTCCTTTTGTTCCTTTACATTAGCATTTGGGGAATTCGGGTCAACAATAAAATCAAAAACATTCAGGGTGAATGTAGTGCAGAATTTAAGTAAACGGACGACAGGAAGCCTATGAATTGCAAGGAGCGACTCTTTAACACGGTTTGGGTGTAAACCAACAAAAGGTGCAGCATCACGATACGAAGATATCATACCAGAACTTATTACTTTTTGGATTGCATCTCTATCATAGTAGCACTTTTTGTAACCACTATATACAATATAGTCCTTATGTTGAGAGACTTTATTCTTGTCATCCATGGAGATGAAACGACTGACGGGAACCTGTAAACCATTGGCGAGGTCTAAAAGCTGTTGAACTGATATTTTTGATGGGGTCTGAACAATACGATACCATGTGGCAATAGCAATGTTTGACTGTTTAGAGATTGCCCCATGTGTCATAAATAAAACACGAGGTAACTCTTTCAATAATTTTTCATTCAGTTGCATAAGTTTATAGATTTGTGAGTGCAAAGGTAATTATAAACTATCATACTAACAAGAAAATTCTCAAAAAAGTTTGTTTTAACAATCATTTTTGTAGTTAAACTAAACTATATTACCTTGTTTTTGATAGTTCTTGTAATTTTTCCGTAATTCTACAGATGAAAAAGAAACCCACGTTGCAGTGTTGCAGCGTGGGTAATAGTCAACAGCGATTGTTGATGGCGGATTCCGCCTCAGTGGGACATTATTCACCAGACAATTTCCAACTTACTCAACGCCTTTTTTGTCCGAAGCATAGTGTCGTAACCAACACCTTCCAAATCCAACAGTTCACCTGGAGTGAGTGACAGAAATTCCTCCAAGGTTTTGATGTTCCGCTTTTTGAGAGCCGACTTTAATCGGTACGCCAAAGATTTCTTTTTCCCAAACTCCCTGTACAAATCTTCTAACGTATATCCAACCTTGAAGTCAGATTTCAAAGGTAAAGGAAATCCGACAGGAGCCACCTGTTCACTATCATTCAGAGAAAGATACTCCCGAATCTCCTTCACCTCCCTCTCAACACTCTCCAACCTATCTATGATTTCCTTTCTTGTCATCTTCCAAACTTATACATGTCGTTGTGACTATTGGAAACTTAAAAAGTATCTATTTTCACCAATCTTCTTTATTAGAACTGCGATTTTCTATGAATGATTTCAAGTTTGCAGAGAGTTTGTCAAATTCAGTCTTACATAAAGGGGTTGCACGCTTAAAATAATATTTGTAGCAGGCTTTTCTGTTCGCCCCTGTTATTCCTATATCTTCCAACTTTTTAGGTAAGCTATCCACTAGAAGACCCATGTCATTGTTGAAATATGCTACTATCTCTGGAGTATGGATAAAACTTCCCATTGTAAATTTCAGTTTACCCTCTTTAACCTGTACATTCACAGAATACTCGATATGCCCCTTAATACTGGAGTATTGCATATTTGTAGAAAATGACATTTTCCCTCTTCCTGTTATCTCTTCAACTGGTTGTTCAAAGAAAGTGTTGGATTCTTTAAAAGTTTGAGCCATCCAGTTCTTGGTCAAATCATAGAGAGTTTGTGCATTTATTCCTTCCACATGAATAATAGTTGAGAAGGACAATGGCTGCTGTGCAAAACCGACCATTGCAAAGCATGAAATAATCAATGATATAATCAACTTTTTCATTATCTCTAACCCTAAGTTTGTGTCGGGCACAACCTTTATATTGAGTTCTGTTTGTCTTTCTTGAAATAAAAAACGTGAGCAATTTACTTCGCTTACGTTGTTCGAGGCATTGGGGAAAGCCTATCACCTTAAACGAGTAAATGCCCACGCCAAACGGCGTGAACAATCTACTTCAGTTCTTGGTGATTGTTGTCTAATTCCCCAATTATCGAACAACAAGAATCAAAAGTGGACGTTCAGTCTTATGTCCTATTATCTTTTATCTGTCCATTGGATTTTCAGTTTTGTGATTACAAATTATTGTTTGGAAACCGCATTTTAGCGGAATCCATTGCAAAAATACTAAAAAGGAGTCAAAATGAAGAATAAATTGCAGAAAAAAGTGATTGCAGAGGGGTAAAATATCAGGACGGCATCATCTTTTTAGGCTTGATGTAGTCATAATGTGCTTCTTTGCATTTTTCCGAGCATGAGTACCTTCAGCGAAGCCAAAGGTACGTCTTTTTTTGATGCGAACCAAATGCATGCCTTTTATACTTGCACGATTCAAGAGAATAACGTATATTTGCAGCAAATTGGAACGAAATAACTCCTCCATGAAACAAGAAATCAATCCCAAAGAGACGACGCGAGCAGAGGCGGCCGAACAATCGACTACACGGCAATGCCAAAGGCTGACTATCTGCTGGTGACACACGAGCCTCAGGATCACTTCGACCAAGAGGCCATCCGACTGCTTTCTGACGAGAATACTCAGTTTATCACCAATGCACGATGTGCTGACATGATGGGCAGCGGACAGGTGATGAGCAACGGTGACACGCAGGCTCTCTCAGAAGAGATAACCCTGGAGGCCATTCCTGCCTACAACACGACAGAAGGACGCACGCAGTTCCATCCCAAAGGGCGTGACAATGGTTATGTGCTGACACTCGACGGCTTACGCATCTACATTGCTGGCGACACGGAAGATATTCCAGAAATGGCTCAGTTAGGAACCATCGACATTGCCTTCCTGCCCTGTAACCAGCCTTACACGATGACAACCGACCAGTTGGTCCGTGCTGCCCGTGTCATCAAACCGCGTGTCCTCTTTCCCTACCATTTCGGAAAGACCGATGTCACCCTACTCCCTTCACAACTCAGTGCCGACGCTATTGATGTACGTCTGCGCCATTACGAGTAGCATCAAGTATGGCTGCCACGGCCTTCTGGAGCGAATAAGATAACGAATTGAACAAATCTCACGATTTCAATCTATCGACAAAGGAGCATCCGGACTCGGATGCCCCTTTTCTCTATACTTCACATACACCTTGTGGGAGCCGCGGCCTTTGGTGGTGATGCCGGAGTCAGGGTCAGCAGCGAAGGAGCGCAGTTCTCTGGTGGCCTTGTTACGGTTGACATGGGTGAGGCGCATGTAGTCGATGACGGTGATGAATGGCTGACGAGTGAGTTCGTCGAGAACGAGTTGGAGACGTTCCTCAACCGTGTTGCCAGGTGTGCGCAGATGATGCACCAAGCCATCACCTTCGAAGCGGGTTTTCTCGGTGAGCAAATCGACAAACACCTTGGCGGGTTTGAAGCGAATACTACGCACACGGAGGCTGCTGGCATTGAGATGCGGTTCATCATCCGACAAGGATGAAACCTCCTTACCCTTTGCCGTACCGACCGACAAACGGAAGGTACCAAGATGATCGACCGTCACCGTATGTCCGAGCGACAGCCAGTCGGAGATGCTCTCCATCAACTGCACAACCACGCTTTCCACCGTTCCACGGTTTGTCATGCCTTTGTTTCTTTCCATGTAATCCAGCAACTGATTGAACGAGATGTTGCTGTACGTCGGCACTTTGTAGTACGACCGCTGCTTGCCATCGCCGTGCAGGTCGTTCATCTCCTGTTGTATATACTTGACCATAGTGAAAAAAGGAATTAGTTAAACTATACCACAAAGATACTAAAAATGCACGAGAAAGTCAAAATCTCAATGTGATTTTTATAAATCTCAGTGTGATTTACACAAATCTCAGTGCAATTTCTACAAATCACACTGAGATTTTGAGTTTGAAATATAGAGCAATTGAACTTGTTCTTCAGAACAGTCGACTCTATAGTGCTGTATTTCTGACTATTAACTACGATTAGGTGCTTTACTCTTCTTCGGCTTGGGTTCAGGCAGAGCCTTGCAGGTTTCTCTCACGAGCATAGATAGGTATTCGTGATTATCTACATCAGCGATGTAGAAATAGGGTTTGGCACCGACGTAGGGAGGACGGAGTGTGAGGGTGTGAAGGAGCGGACGGACGGCTTCGGTAGGTTTGATGTAGAAGCGGTCGTCGCAGATAAGTCCAAAGATTTTGCCATTGCAGTAGATACCGTAGTCGCCAAACATCTTCTTGACGGTAATTTCGCCTGCACCCGAACACTGGTCGGCGATGTATTGTACAAAGTCTGCGTTGCTTGCCATCTTATGAAAAAGGATTAGAATAGTTGCATCAAGAGGCGCTTGAATGGATTTTGCGCCTTGATGTATTGTGTGGAAAACTCGGAATTGGTCCAAAAGCGAGAGAGGTGAAGCAGGTCGCGAATGTTACGGGCTTTTTGAACAACCGTTGCCTGGCTGCAACCAAAATAACGGCTAATCTCAACGGAACGGATGTAAGGCTGGGATCGATGGTCATACAGGAAGTTGATGGAGCCGACGGCATAGACTACGGCTGCCGCCCAAATCTCTTGCCGTCCCGCCGCCAAAGTGTTCGGTCCCAACCGCCTCACCATCTTTTCGCAAAGTTGTGCGTATTCATCGTCGAGTTTTTCCTGGCAGAACTGCCTCACTAACGATACTATATGGTCCTCACGTTGTTTCTCTGTTGTTCCCATTGCACCACAAAGGTACGATTTAGCGAGCACAATTACAAATTTTGGAGCAGCGAGAGCAAAAAAAACAAAATAATTTGTTGTTTTTGCCGAGTCGCGACAAAGTTCTCTGAAAGAAAATTTTATTTGAGAATTGTCGAACGCGAGTACCTTCGGCAAAGCCAAAGGTACGTCTTTTTTAGATGCGAGCCAAACGTTTACCTTTTATACTTGTATGATTCAAGAGAAAAACGTATATTTGCAGCAAATTGGAAAGAAATCGTAATAAAATCAAAGAACATGGAACAGAAGTTTTGTCAGAGTTGCGGAATGCCGCTCACAGAGGAGTTTTTCGGTACGAATGCCGATGGTACAAAGAACGAAGAGTACTGCAAGTATTGTTTCAAGGACGGAGCCTTCACGGGCGACATGACAATGGAAGAAATGGCTGCGTTTTGTACTCAGTTCGTCGATGATTACAACCAGCACACGGGGCAGAACCTGAGTCGGGAGGAGTACAAACAGATGCTACTCCAGTACTACCCCACACTCAAACGGTGGATAAAATGAAAGAGACGATTGCCATTTGCGGACTTGATTGCGAGAAATGTGATGCCTACATTGCTACAAAAAACAACGATCAGGCTCTGCGCATAAAGACAGCAAAGCTATGGTCAGAGTTAAACAATGCCCCGATTCTACCCGAACACATCAACTGCGACGGTTGCCGTACTGATGGGAAGAAAACAGTTTTCTGCGAAAGCCTTTGTGGCATACGCCAGTGTGCGATGAGAAAAGGAGTTTCGACCTGTGGCGACTGCTCAGAGATGCAGCATTGCTCAACACTCGGCGCCATCACATCTACTCGTCCAGAGGCTTTGAGAAACTTGATGGTGTCATAAACCTCAGTGAAAATAAAGTAATTGCATAGGATGAAACAAGAAATCAATCCCAAAGAGACGACGCGAGCAGAGGCTTTCGAACGATGGATGAAGTCGCCCATGCCGATGGTGACACTCACCAAGACGTTTGACGTGACACGTGTCCGAAAGATAAGCAAGCAGAGAGGCATGAAGTTTAACATGCTTCTGTGCTGGTGTATCGGAAAGGCTGCCAGCAAACTACCCGAATTTTACCTACTGCCCATAGACGGAAAACTGTTCAAGTACGACAGCCTTGCCATTAATGTGATTGTGGATAATAAAGACGGTGGTATCAGTTCGTGCGACGTTCCCTATTCCGACAACTTGGAACAATTCAACACCGACTACACCGCCCTGACACAAGCGGCTCACGACACCTCCACCAGCACCACCTTCGACGATGCCATGATTATCGGCACCTCGGCCGTTTTAACGACCGAACTGGATACCATCGTCAACCAATACACTGGCATCTTCAACAATCCCTTTCTGGCTTGGGGCAAATACAGAAGTCATCTATTCAAGACCACACTTCCGATTTCTCTTCAGTTTCATCACGCTCAGATGGATGGCGGACAAGCAGCACATTTCTTGAACGAACTGCAACAAATACTCCGCACTATGTGAAACGCCTTAAATAGATAGTAAAAACTGAATAAACAAATCAGCCCGAAACTCCGCATGTGAGTATGTAAGGAAACCGTCGTCGTTTATTGTTTGTTTATAAATTCCTCCATTTCCTTGGGGCTAATATCCATCATTTCCATACAATCCTTAACCGCCCTATACATGGACTCATTTTGCCCCTTGAAATACTGTTGGAAACTGCCTGTGAAGTCAACTATGAAGTACTGAACATCCTTCAACCCCATAAAAGTGACCAGTTGCAGGCTATCAGGCAACTCATCTATATTGTTGGCCTTGAAGAGTTGGAAAAGTTTGTCCTTTCGTTCGATTTGAACATTGAAATTCTTCTCAATGTCTGCAATGTCGGAATAATAGTGACCAATGGCCTTCAGAAACCTGAAATGGCCCACATCGCGCCAGTTGCTGAAGTCGCTGGTGAAGAGACGTTCGGCAGTCTTGTCGTGCGGCAACATGGCTCCCTGCATGAATGCATTCCAATACTTCTGCTGCTCTTCGGGCGTGAGTCTTATGATGCTGTCGCGTGGCATTGCTTGCAATTCAAGAAGATCATTCTTCCATACAGACAGAATGGCGGAATCTGTATATTCCATCGCAACGGCGAAGTCATAAATGTCACCGATGACCATAAAAGCAATCTGCCTACGATTCTCTTGTCTTTGATTGTGTTCAAGAACGGCTGCCGTACCAAAGGTCAAAACGATGGAAATGGTGGTGGCAACAATGGAAAGTAGCATTTCCCTGAATGTACTTCTACGCATGTTCCCACCTTTCCAAAACTTGGTCGTCCGAGATTTCACGTCCATATTTTGTCAAACTGATAGATTCTACCTTGATCAGATTTTACTTTTCTGGAGCAACTGTTGCCATGCGCACATTTCCGAAGCAGTAGCGATGGTCTTCCCAACCTTCACCACGGATAGCAAGGCTGGCAGGAGCCTTAATCTTCGGCAGACTGAAAAGACGCTGACCGTTGATAAACACTTTAAGCGTGCCCTTGTCAAAAGAGAGAGAAAAATGGTTCCAAGCATTCTTCTTTTCAAACTCCGCCAGTTTATCGCTCGTACCATCAACCCATTCGTCGTTCATCTTCATCATGCTCCAGTTGAGACGGTTTTCGGTAGAAATCGAGACTTCACCCAAGTCACTATTCGTAGCATCACGAAACCAGAGGTGGTAGTTGGCATTGAAATCCTCCTCGGCATCTCCATTGCAATAGTAGTCGAACTCAAGCGTGAACACCTCGGGCAGATAATTCTTGCTTTCGCCAACTACCAGCGGGACGATTTCAGCATCGTTGTTGTCAAGTTTAATTACAGTACGGCCCTCGAATTGTGCCACTTCGGCACTTCCGTTGGAAATGTCCCACTTCGACGGGAACTCGCCCACGGATTCGTCCTTCAGGTCATCCTTGAAAAAGACAGCCATGCAAGGCTGAAAATCGCCTTTTGCATAAATGGCCTTGAGGTCGGCAGGAATTTCTTCCTCCACCGTCAATGTCAGTTCTGCTTTTGGAGCATCACCTGTGATGTCTGAGTCGTCGGCATCGGCAATTACCTCTTCATCGACCACTTCTTCGGTGTTTTCAACATCACCTTCGGCAGTCTCCGTTTTCTGGCTGCCACTGCAAGCCACGCCCAGCGTCAGACTTGCCACGCACATGAGTGCAAGATAGATTTTTTTCATACTATATAAATAAATTAGGTATTATACACTGGCTGCAAAGTTAAAGAAAAAAAGTAATACCGCCAAACAAAACGTCTGTAAATACAAAACATCCTTTTATGTACAAGGCTTTCACAACTTTTTGTCATCCTCAAAGAGTGTGTTTTTATAGTTGCTTCCCTGATGACAAAGAATACCACTGCGGTGAAACACTTGTACCACTCCGATGAAACACTTGTACCACCGCAGTGAAACAGTCGTACCACTGCGGTGGTACTAAACAACACAAATTAACAGGTATTATTTGTTCTGTTCCACCATTTTTTTGTAATTTTGCAACGAAAAGCAATCATACACAACAACATGAGAAAATATCTATGGACTCTCTTGTCCGTCATGGCATTGCTCACAGCCTGTTCCGACAGTAAACAGACCACCGGCAAGAATCCCTACTATCCTGAAGAGGCAGACGAGGATACGGCTTTCGTCACATTGGAAGAGGCTGCGGGCGACTCGATGCTGGTCGGCAGTTCCCTCTATTCGACGACCGAACGCGAACTGGAAGTTATGGCGTATCAAGCCGAAGAAATCAAATCGACCTACATGCTGCAACTGATGCTCAGCACTTACGATCAAGATTTGATACGGGCTGAACAGAAAGTCAGGGAGGCAGAACAGTCGGGGCAATGTAGCGATGCTGAAGTGGAAACTCTTCATGCAACCCTCGACTATATCCGTGGAACGATGGACCTCAAAATGAGACAATATACACTGCCAGCCTCAGGGGTCATCGGTGCACTCCATTCTACCCAAAAAGCAGTGAACAATGCCAAGACACATGAAGAACTCGAAAAGGTAATGAGCAACTGTTCCGGCTATTTCCAGACACTGCCGACGCTTCATCTCATCGTAAAAGAGCCATCGAAGCAACGTGAGGTACACCGTTTGGCAAAAGAACTGCAACGAACCGTTGAACGCCGGCGTGCTGAGTTAAAATGAGAACCATCAAGCCTCAAATAGAAAAGATTGTGCTCGGCATCGACCCTGGTACGAACGTCATGGGATATGGCGTGCTTCGTGTCATGGGCAACAAAGCCGAAATGGTTGCCATGGGCGTAATCAACATGCTGAAAATGCACGACCCTTACTTGCGACTGGGACATATCTTTGAACGTGTCACAGGCATCATCGACGAGTACAAGCCCGATGAAATGGCAATTGAGGCACCGTTTTTCGGCAAAAACGTCCAGTCGATGCTCAAACTGGGACGCGCCCAAGGAGTTGCCATTGCTGCAGCCATCCAACGCGACATTCCCATCACGGAATATGAGCCAAAGAAAATCAAGGTCGCCATCACAGGAAACGGTGCTGCTTCCAAGCAGCAAGTAGCCGGTATGCTGCAACGGATGCTCCACATCTCCGACGATGATTTGCATGTACAGATGGATGCCACCGATGCCCTCGGTGCCGCCTACTGCCACTTCCTACAGATGGGACGGCCTTCCAGCGAACGACGATTTAAGTCGTGGAAGGATTTTGTAAACAAAAATGCAGAACGAATTAAAAGTTAACGAGTTATAAGTTATTAAGTAATATAATTGAATAATTCGTGTTATTGTCAAATCGTAAATCGTATTATGAAGATATATTTTGCAGGCTCCATACGTGGAGGACGTGCCGATGCCCCACTCTATCATCGCATCATAGAATATCTCAAGGCGAAGGGGCATCAGGTGCTGACCGAACATGTGGGTAATCTGAATTTGATAGAGTCAAGAGGCGACAAGGCCATCTACGAACAAGACACAGGCTGGCTGCGTGAAAGTGACCTCCTGATTGGTGAATGCACCACTCCTTCGCTGGGTGTTGGCTACGAACTGGCCTATGCCGAACGATTCTTAAAGCCTTGCCATCTGTTCTACAACAAGACGAAATGCAGTCTTTCTGCCATGCTGACAGGTAATCCTTTTTACTTCATTCATCCTTACAATACTGAGGAGGAACTGTTCAAGATACTGGACGAATGCATTCTGTAACACCTATTTTCAATTCTCAAAAATTGGTGGCACCAGAAAGCGTTCAAGAAGGCTTTTGGGCAGGTGTAAGTAAGGAAATCAACAGATGAGACAATGTTGCGATTTTTTGAGAAAATAATAATATGAGGCTTTTCAGTTTTTTACCTAACTTTGCAGCGGTAAAACTATGATTCCCATGAAACAAATGATTCTATGCGCCCTTGGGCTATTGCTAATGGCCCAGACAACGAAAGGGCAAGTAACGGTGCAGGTAAACTGCACGCAGTGGGTGGATTATCCGCTTGTAAAGAAAATTGGAGTGTATCAGACACCATTGATGAACAAGACATGGATTGACCGCGACGTTCCTAAACTGGGCGAACTCGAGGTACGTTCGATGCGTTATGAGATGGCGTGTGGTAAGGACGACCTGTACGGACAGCCCTGCGTAGGGGGAACGGCAACAAGACCAACGTACAACTTTTCCGACATCGATTATTTTTTGAAGTTAACTAAGACATACTCTCCCGTCCTTGTCATCTCACATGGCTACACGCCCACCATTCTTCAGAACCGTCCTACGGAGTGGAGCGGATTTATGGACCCGCCGAACAACTATGACACGTGGGCTGCCATCAATAACCGTTTTGCCAAACAGTGGAAGAACAGGCGTTACACGAACAGTTATGTGGAAATATGGAATGAGCCAGACCTGAAGGATGGCTTCTTCACAGGAACACTCGATGACTACCTACGTATTTATGAAACGGCTGCTCCTGCCGTACGTGAAGGCTATGCAGACATCAAAGTGGGCGGACCATCAGGGGCGTTCAACTGGTGGCATCAGGGACTGGTGAACCATGCTAAGAATAAAAACCTGCCACTCGACTTTCTGTCTGGACACACTTACGGTCCCGACTATTCAGGGCAGATTAACGAAATGCGCAATGCGCTGAACAATCTGGGCAACAACGAGGCTGAGATGCTGCTGACAGAGTATTCCCCTTATGTTCCAGCAGACTATCAAGCCGATGGTCCCGTCGAACATGCCGAAGCAGCGATGACTTTCTTCAATGCACTTCCAGGTATGCTGGCATGTCCCGACCTCACCTATGTGAACTGGGCACAGTTTATCGACCCTGGTTTTTTTGTCGGTGATAAATTAGGCATTATTGACCGTGACAGCGGAGCACGAAAGGCCCTGTTCAATGCTTTCAAACTTTATGGAATGATGCCAGCCGACCGTTGCCAAATGACCATCAGCGGCGGCAGTCTCAATGGTATGGCCTCGGCGACAGACGATTGTATTGCCGCTGTCGTATGGAACACGGAAAGTAATGAAAAAAACATCAGTCTGAATCTGACGAACATCCCCTTTACTAGCGGCACACTTGAAGTGTATCATATTGACGAAACACACAACAGTTGGTACGAGACACAAACACTTCAATTTGTGGCAAGCCGTACAGAACAAGTCAACATTTCATCGAAACGTCTGAAGGTTGACGACGTTGTCCGTAGCAAAGGTGTTTGTTTCGTATGGCTGAGGGCCGACGATGCACAGCCTCTGTTCCCCAGTGTAAAACTCGGAACTGTGGCTCGCACACACCAATGGTTCCCACGCCGCACCAATGATGCCGCGTATGCCTACTTTGACCCAAAGACATGGACGGTGCGTATGTCTTCTAACCAGGACGAAACAGGATGGTCTCTGATAGGCATCGAAGCCGAAAAACTACCAGACTACATCCAAGTTACGGGCAAGCACAAAGGAACCATCCATCGCGCCAACAACAACTCGGCACTCTGCATCCGTGTCGATTATCAGGGAGCATCGGGCGAATATGTCCATTCAGTCCTCTTCCATGCAGGCATCTATAAAGACGAACGCACCACGGTACTGCCCTGGGGCACAAAGCGTCTGCCTGACGAAGTAGTCAAAGTGCCAAATCTCAATGACTTCACTATCGAATTGGCTGCTCACCAGCCCGACGATTTCAGCGGCCGTGTGATTCTCACGTGCGACATGGCAGGCGTCGGCGCAGGCGTCAAGCATAATTTCCAGTTCACCGAAGGTCTGCCGACAGGCATTACCACTCCCCAGGCAGAGACAATGTCCACTGAGGCAGGAAGTGCCACGTTGAAGGAAATTTTCAACCTCAATGGTCAGCGGATGGGACATTTGAGCCAAGGTGTTGTTAATGTGCTCCGTTTCAACGATGGAAGCACACAAAAAGTATATGTGCCGAGGTAAAGCATTTTTCTTTCTGCTGTTCACATCGTTGTTCCTTGCACTTCCGATGCAAGGGCAAGGTAGTGGCGTCCATCGTTCTTTTCGCACGATTGATGTCAATGACGGACTTTCGCAAAACACGGTCTATGCCATTCTTCAAGACCGACAAGGCTTGATGTGGTTTGCCACCAAAGATGGTCTGAATGTTTACAATGGCTTGACATTCCGCACATTCAGCAGTCGTAATTCAGGACTTCAGTGCAACTACACGACCTGCTTGTATGAAGATAGCCTCGGCTGCATTTGGATTGGCACCGACCAGGGGCTCTACACTTACGACCCAGTGCTTGAGCGCATCAGCCTCTGTCAGCAGAAGACAAAAAGTGGCTCGACTCCGACCAACCGCATCCGTTGGATTGGTACCGATGGAGAAGGGCGTGTCTGTGTGTCTGCTGAAGGCCAGGGCATTTTTCGCTTCGACCGCAATCATTTGACACAGGATTCCATTACAACGAACGTTTGGACGTTCTTGTACGACGGAACACGACTATGGCTTAGCCTCTACGAAGACGACCTTTATTATATAGGCAAGGGAGGAAGGCTAACACCTTTTACGCTGAACGACGGCAGCCGACCGTTTCGTCATACGATGATTCATGCGCTGCTGCAATTGACTGACGGAAGTCTGCTTGTAGGTAGCAGTACGGGGCTTTTTCGCCTGTCTCCAGACAGAAAGAGTGTGGACACAGTGCTGCCCGACCGCCTTGTCCGCTCCCTTCTCATGCGTACCGATAAGGAACTGTGGGTAGGTGCCGAGGACGGACTCTATATTTGGAATTTGCCTACGGGCGAGTGGGAGCACCTCACGTCTTCGCTGACCAATCCCCGTTTCAGCCTCACAGACAACAGCATTTACACTTTTTGCCGCGACCGCGACGGAGGCATTTGGCTGGGCACCTATTTCGGTGGAGTCAATTATCTGCCTCAGCAGTCAGACCTGTTCAAACGCTATTATCCGCACGACCATCTTGCCCATCTTGGCCGGCATGTCCGCGAGTTCTGCCCCGACTCCGACGGCTCACTCTGGATTGGAACCGAGGATTGCGGCCTATTCCACTTCCGCCCCTCCGAAGAAACAATCGAACAGATTGAGGATGTGCGTCTTGGTACCAACATACACGGACTTTGCCGTGTCGGCGACACCCTCTGGATAGGTACGTTTGCCAATGGTTTGGGACGCATGAACTTGCGCACCGGCCGCATCGAACGAGTATATCGGAAAACGAGCGACGAGCATTCGCTCAACAGCGACTACATCTTCAGCATCTGCCACACACGCCAAGGCGACCTATACATCGGCACCATCTCTGGTCTGATGCGTTATCGCCCTGCTACCGATGATTTTGAACGATTGGCCTATCCCTATGAATTCATCTACAACATGCTTGAAGATTCGGAAGGTGTGCTGTGGCTGGCCACCTACTATGGAGGTGTGTATAGTTATGACCCCTACACCCGTCGCTGGCACAATTATCGCTGGCAGCAAAACGACTCCTCTTCGCTTTCCCACAACAAGGTTATCAGCATCTACGAAGACAGCAGCCATCGTCTTTGGTTTCTGACCCAAGGGCACGGATTTTGTCAATTCCACCCTGACACACAAACGTTTAGCCGTTTCAATCTCGACACAGTCATTGCCAGCAACACAGCCTTCCGAATGCTTGAAGGCAATGACGGATTGCTGTGGATATCCACATCCAACGGCCTCGTCTGCTTCACACCCGAAGACGGATTTATCAAAGTCTATACAACGGGCAACGGACTGACCACCAACCAATTCAACTACCAGTCTGGGTATCGCGCACCCGATGGGACCCTCTACTTCGGGAGCGTCAATGGATTTGTTGCGTTCAACCCCACAACGTTCAATGCCCCACCCTCCAAATTCAACATCATCCTCAGCGATTTCTTCCTATCGGGGCAGCGCGTACAGCCTGGAGCCGACTCCCCATTGCCGAAAAGTATCAATTTGGTCGATGAAATCACACTCACAGCCGATCAAAACACCTTTTCCCTCCATGCAGCCGTACTCAGTTACAAATCGCCACAGACCAACCGCATCCATTACCGTCTCGACGGAATCGACGCAGACAGCGTATGGCACGACGCCGACCCCGACGGACGAATCCTGTTTGCCCACTTGTCGCCAGGCCGCTACACCTTACATGTGCGCGGCACAAACAGCGACGGAGTGAAAGCCGACAGCGAACGCATTCTCTCGATTCACATCCGTCCGCCCTTCTATTTGACTCCTTGGGCATGGCTACTCTATCTCCTCATAGTCGGACTGCTCGTATGGATTGGCATCCGTGTATGGCAACGTCGGCAAAAGGAGGAGCGGCAACGCACGATGGATCAGTTACGCCGTCAGAAAGACCAGGAACTGCTTGAGTCAAAGTCGGAGATGATTGCCAACTACGAGCGTTTGTACGACCGTTTTCTCCAATCCCCGTTTGCACAGACATACGAAGGAACACTCACGCCAGCCGACCAGCAGTTCATCGACCGCCTTCATCAGACCGTTATGCTACATCTTGCCGACTCCGAATATGGACAAGAACAACTCTGTGCCGACCTCAACACCAGCCGCGCCAGCCTTTACCGCCATCTGAAGACGCTTTTGGGCATGACGCCCAACGAATATATCCGCAACGAAAGGCTCAAGCGTGCTGCATACTTGCTACGGCAAGGAGGACTGACGGTCAACGAAGTCTGCTACCGTGTCGGATTCAATTCTCCCTCCTACTTCACCAAATGCTTCCACGCACAATTCGGCGTGCTGCCTAAGAACTTCTAAGCGTTAGTTTCTCAAGTTTCACGCAGAGACGCAGAGTGCGCAGAGTTGTTCTAATCCATTCTTACGATTTTGCGCTCCGCAGAGACGCACCTACGGTGCGAGGACGCTGAGAAAACAATCTCAATCTTTCAATGTGTGTGGTACAAACTATCCTCTGCGTCCTCGCGCACGTCAGCGTGCGCTTCTCTGCGCAGGTTCATATTTAGTTCGGTCTTTCTCTGCGCTCTCTGCCCAATTGCTTGAACGCGAACGCGCAATTGCATGAAGCAATCGTCGCAATTACGTGAGAAAAATATCACGTGAAAGTTCTGCTATTTTATGAGATTGACGTGAAGATTTACGAAGATTGACGTGTAAAAACCTACGGCACTTGATGGATGTCCTGCATCGCTTTGATGACAACTCTTGTAGGGACGCCCCGCGGGGCATCCCTACAATCAATTAGATTTCAACATGTTTTTCACATGTCAATCTTTCGCTGCGCCAAAGTTTGGTTTGCCGCTCACTTAATCGTAACTTTGACTTCGTCGAAGGTACTCACCTTCGGCAATAAAATAAATAATGTTAATTTATTTTGTATTGCTCTCACTTAATCGTAACTTTGCAAATCAAAACAACATTGATTCACTTATGGCAGACATCAACTACTACCGGCAGCAAAGCGGATATGCCACGGAATATGGCACTTTCGTGGGACTGTCGTGGATATTGGTCTTCGCGCTGTATGTGATGGGAATGCGCCTTCAGAACAGCACTCTGATGACGACGGGGATGTTGACATTCTGTGCGCTGCCAGCCGTTGCATTCTACTTTGCCCGCCGCTTTAGACAGCAACTGCCTGAAGAAACCACCATCGGCTATGGCCGTGCCTACTGGTTCTGCCTGATGATGCTGGTTTATGCGAGCCTGTTGACAGCCGCTGCTGTCTATGCCTACTTCAAGTGGATGGACCACGGTGCTTTGATGCAGGTGATGCGCGACACCATCGAAAGCCCTTTGGCCAAACAGACATATAGCGACCTCGGCATGAGCGACACGCTGACGATGATGAAGGAGGTACTCAAAGACCTTTCTGAAGTTTCTCCCTTCGACATTGCAGTGGCCCTGTTCAACCAGAACATCGTGTTCTCCTTTATCCTCGCTCTGCCAACGGCCTTATTTGCTAAAAAATCGTAAATCGTAAAATCGTAAATCAAAATGATTGATATTTCAGTTGTCATCCCCTTATACAACGAGGAGGAGTCACTTCCAGAACTGCATGACTGGATCAAGCGTGTCATGTTGGAGCATAAGTTTACGTATGAAATCATCTTCGTAAGCGACGGTTCCCGCGACCGTTCTTGGGACATTATTGAGCGTCTTGCCCACGACTACCCAGAGGTTCATGGCATCAAGTTCCGCCGTAATCATGGCAAATCGCCCGCACTCTATCACGGTTTTGCCCGTGCACAGGGCGAAGTGGTCATCACGATGGATGCCGACCTTCAGGACTCCCCCGACGAGATTCCCGAACTCTACCGCATGATTACAGAGGATGGCTACGACCTTGTCAGCGGCTACAAGCAGAAGCGTTACGATCCTCTGTCAAAGACCCTGCCGACCAAACTCTTCAACGCGACTGCACGTCAGGTCAGCGGCATCAAGAATCTGCACGACTTCAACTGTGGCTTGAAGGCATACAGAAAGGACGTTGTGAAAAACATCGAGGTGTATGGCGAGATGCACCGCTACATCCCCTATCTTGCCAAGAACGCCGGTTTTGACAGAATCGGCGAGAAGGTGGTGCAGCATCAGGCTCGCAAGTATGGCAAGACAAAGTTCGGTCTCAACCGTTTCGTCAACGGCTACCTGGACCTGCTGTCGTTGTGGTTCCTCAGCAGTTTTGGCAAACAGCCGATGCACGTCTTTGGGTTCATCGGCACACTGATGTTCCTCGTCGGTCTGGTTGCCGTCATCGTAGTAGGCTTCCTTAAACTTTGGGCACTGACTCACGGCCACCACTACATTCTGGTGACCCAGTCGCCCTACTTCTACATTGCACTGACGATGATGCTGCTGGGCACACAACTCTTTGTCGCCGGCTTCCTCGGTGAAATGGTCAGCCGCAACTCTTCAGAACGCAACAAGTATCAAGTAGAGAAAGAAGTATGAGCACGTTGCAAAGAACAAAAACTCTTACTTTGTACCTTGTACTTTGTACCATGTACTTTGTACTTCGTACGCTGACTTCTTGTTCCTCCAGCAATTGTCCGCTGGAAAGCACCGTGACCTGTAACTATGGATTCTACGACACAAACGGAACAGCCGTCGCCTACAACGACACGATGACCGTTTCGACGTTGCTGGCAGGCTCCAAGACACAATACACCTACCAACTGTTTGGCCATCGCACCATCACCAGCGACGTTCGCATTGACTCCCTCCTTGAACAGGGTTATACAGAAACAATCTCCGAAGTACGTCGCGACACCATCCTCGGCAACAAACTTGCAGGGCTTGCCAAGATGAAACTACCCATGGGCTATTTCTCGACGTGCGACACCATCATTATCCGTTACGCCAGCATCTCCAACCGCGACACCCTTTACATACAGCACGTCGGCTATTCCAACGTCGATTTACCAGAATGCGGCACACACCGCTTTCACACACTGACCGGCATTCGTGCCACCGATGCAGGCATCGACCACGTGGAGATTGTCAATCCGGCCGTCAACTACACAGGCAGTGAAAACATACGCATCTATTTTAACGGCACGGTCGAAGTGGAGGAATGAACATGAAACGACAACGCCTCACATACTTCCTTTCGCTAATTTTCCCCCTATGGTTAGGAGGAACAGGAGGGGTGCTGCTTCATGCTCAGGGCAACACACAAGAACCGCCACAACCGCAGAAGTATGTCGCCGTCATTGAGGAAACGCCCCAACTTACCTTCTTTCAAGGTTTCACACTCTCAGCCGATGCATTTGGCTTTGCTCAATATCTTTTCTCCGACTATGGAAGCCTTGAGGGAGCCTTGCGCCTGAATCTGAAAAACACCTACTTTCCCATCGTGGAACTCGGTTATGCCACTTGTGACAGCGAAGATGCCAACACCCAGATACGCTATAAGACCTCTGCGCCCTATTTGCGTGTCGGCGTTGACTTCAACATGCTCAAGAACAAATTTCAGGAGAACCGCCTCTACCTCGGTGTTCGATATGGATTGTCGCGTTATAACTTCGACATTTCCGGTCCACCGATTGTTGACCCCATCTGGGGAGGCTCCGAAGCATTCAGTTACAAAGACATAGCCACCACCAGCCATTGGTTTGAAATCGTTGCTGGAGTACAAGTAAAGGTGTGGCGCAACTTCCACATGGGCTGGTCAGTACGCTACAAGCACAAAATCTCCTCCACCAAGAATCAGTATGCCCAGCCATACTACATTCCTGGTTATGGCACCACCACACACACAACTGGCTGGGGAGCCACCTACAATCTGATTTTTGACCTCAACTGGGGCAAGAGAAAGAAAAAGGCCACCCAAGTCACCATCATTGAACGCCCCATCGTCGCTCCGACAGACAGTACCGTTGTGATGCCTGACACCATCGAATCACCCATAGACTCTATTCAGTAATGAAATTACATCTTCGAGAAGATGCGACACCACACCCCCGCCGTTGGTGGCACATCCCCCTACTCCTGCTGCTCATCATAGGCACCATATTCATTGCACGTGAATACAATGGCCGTAATGAACAAACAACTGATGCGGCCTGGAAATCAACCGAACTGATAAAAAATGAAGGAGCCGTCTTTGGCACCTTCTATCACCTCACCTACCGAAGCACGACCGACCTTCAAGCCTCCATCGACAGCGTGCTCGCCTTGGTGGACAGCAGCCTCTCCCCTTTCAACAAAAAGAGCATCATCACCGCCATCAACGAGAACACATCGATGAAGACCGACGACCGTTTTCGTCAAGTCTTCACACTTGCCCACCACGTCTATGAATCCACTGGCGGAGCCTTCGACATCACCGTCGCACCCCTCGTCAATGCTTGGGGCTTCGGCTTCAAAGAAGGGAGAAATCCTAACGACGAACAGATTGACAGCCTGCGTCAATTTGTTGGTTTTGATAAAGTGCAGTTACAAGGCGACAGCATCGTCAAGGCCGACCCACGTCTCATGCTCGATTGTTCCGCCATCGCAAAAGGCTACGGAGTCGATGCTGTAGCCCTGTTCCTCGAATCGCGCAACGTCCTCGACTACATGGTAGAAATCGGTGGAGAAATCCGCACACATGGTCTCAACCCACAGGGGGCTGCCTGGCACATCGGCGTGAACAAACCTGTCGATGACTCACTCTCAGTCAACGGTGACATCCAACAAATCCTTGAAGTAGGCAACATCGCCATGGCCACCTCAGGCAACTATCGTAATTTTCGCACGGAAAACGGTGAGAAAATCGCCCACACCATCGACCCCCGTACAGGCCGCCCCGTCCAGCGTAGCATTCTCTCCGCCACAGTACTCGCCCCCGACTGCGCCACTGCCGATGCCTATGCCACCGCCTTCATGGTCCTCGGTCTTGACGAAGCCCAACAAATTCTCACCCGACACCCCAAACTCCAAGCCTACTTCATCTGTGCCGACGAAGAAGGGGGAACCTTTACTTGGCATACCGACAGCATTGTTCTACCTTAATGAGAACGTAAGTTCGGTTTACGGGCAATTTTAACGAATGAAACGAAAATAAGAATCCGTCGAGTCCGTGTTTCATACTGCCATAACAATCGGTGTTATGCAGGCTGAAAAACAAGACTCAGTGGAGTATTTGTTCCACCGCAGTGAAACAAAAGTTTCACTGCGGTGGAACTTTTGTATCGGCGCAGTGAAATTTTGGTACCACCCCAGTGAAACAGTTGTACCAATACGGCGAGGACACTTTGGTACAAAAGACATCTTCGTCTTGTAGGGACGTCCCGTGGGGCGTCCATGAAGAATTGTGGAAGAGGATTGCCAACATGGATGCCCCATAGACAATCACGAGCGCGACAATCATATCAAATGATTGTCGCGCTTGTTCTATGACCATACGGTAATTACCAAAAACCGTTAGTCCATTCGTCTAGTTCCTCGATGGCGTCGATTCTTTCCTTGTTGAGGGCAGGCTGTTCTGGGTCAACAGGGTCGTCCGTATAGTTGACGTTGGGGTTGGATGTCATAAGGACATGCTCCTGTAGCAATTGTTCTTGAATCGAACAGGGCTTTAGATATCGTTTTTTCATAAGAGAGTTATTGACTATTCAAGTAAATGTTGATGATAGCCACCGCGTCAGAGATGTTGATGACACCGATACGAATACGCAATTGCATGAAAAACAATGAGAATGGTGCTTTTGCCCCACGGTCGGAGGTACTCACGCTCGAAAAAACTCAAACAAGTTTGTCTAAAGACAACTTTGTCACGACTCGGTAAACAAACAATTTTATTGTTTTTTCACACTCGCTGCTCCAAAGTTTGGTTTTTTGCTCACTTAATCGTACCTTTGCAGACCGAAACGAGCATGCAACATGCAGATGTTTGAAAAGTTACAGGAACTGCCGCTGCTCATGGGACTGAGCAAGGGGGAGTTGATGTCGATTGTCGAGCGAGTGAAGTTCGACTTTCACAAACATGCAGAGGGCACGACACTGGTGAGTCAGGGCGAACGCTGTGACCGCATTGTGTATGTGCTGAGCGGTACGGTGTGTGCCGACTTGCAGGATGCCCATCGAGGTTTTCTGCTGTCGGAGACGACCGATGGAGTGCCGATGGTGCTGGAACCCCAGAATTTGTGGGGGATGAAGCAGCGGTTTGCTCGGACGTACTCGCTCGAGACGGAAGGCAGCACGTGCAGCATCGACAAACGGCAACTGAGTGGCCTGATTTCCAATTATGAACTGGTGAAGACCAATGTGCTGAGCCTCGTCTGCAACAAGTTGCAAGGCGTGACATCACAATTGTGCGAGCCGTGGCCTGACACGACAGAAGGACGCATCGTGCGTTTCATTCGCAACCTAGCGCTGACGGACACGGGGCACAAGGTGCTGCACATCAAGATGCAGACGTTGGCAGAACTGACGTGCGACACGCGCCTGAATGTGTCGCAAGCCCTGAACCGCTGGCAGCGCGACGGACTGGTCAGCATCCGACGTGGCGTCATTGAAATTTACCAATTTGAGGATTTACCATTTACTATTTGCCATTAGACAATTCACAAGTGACTATCTTTCTGAAAATACTGATGCTCATCCTGATGGCCTTGGCTCCGGTCATCATTAGTACGTCCTGCTCGAAAGAAGACGACATTGAGGAAATCTTTATGGGCAAGACATTCTACATCAGCGGTGCGACTATCAACGGGAAGGCTCTGAACGACGAGGTGAAGGAACTCTACGAGAACCCCGACTCCTACTATATCACGTTTAATGAGACGACTTTCAACGGAAAACTGGATGTCCAATGCCACTTTTCGGGCTACTGGAGTGCAGACGGCAAGAAGAAAACGATGATTATGCACATCGACCAGTATGTGAACACGTCGTCCAGTGTGCTCACGGAGAAGATCTACGGTATCCTTCAGCATGTCACCGCATACAGTGGCGATGCCAACATCATCAACATCAAGGCGGACGAACAGAACTTCCTCCGCCTGCGACTGACGAAAAGATAACAAGCGAACAATGACAGAAAAAGAAGAAAAGCAACACAAACTCGACCTGCGCTACCTGCGCATGGCTCGCATCTGGGCTGAGAATTCCTACTGCCAGCGCAGACAGGTCGGTGCGCTCATTGTCAAGAACAAGATGATCATCAGCGACGGCTACAACGGTACGCCCAGCGGCTTTGAAAACGTCTGTGAGGAGAACAACGTCACCAAGCCCTACGTGCTCCATGCCGAAGCCAACGCCATCACGAAGATTGCACGCTCCCACAATTCAAGCGACGGTGCCACACTCTACGTCACCGCATCCCCATGTCTGGAATGCTCAAAACTCATCATCCAGGCAGGCATCAAGCGCGTCGTCTATAGCGAGAAGTACCGACTTGAAGACGGCATCGAACTGCTCCGTCGTGCCGGCATTGAAGTTGTTTATATTGAAGTCTGAAGCATCACATGAATCGCAACCGTTTTGTACCCATCATCATAGCCGTGAGTCTCGTTGCCGGCATCATCATTGGCACGTTTCTCGCCAACCGATTCTCCGGCAACCGACTGAACATCATCAACACGTCGAGCAACAAACTCAACGACCTGCTCCACATTATCGACGAGCAGTATGTCGATACGGTGCAGATTACCGACCTGGTCGAAAAGGCCATGCCGCAGATTCTGAGCGAACTCGACCCCCACTCTTCCTACATCTCCGCCCAAGATGCCACGACGGCGAACGACGACCTGCGCGGCTCTTTCTCGGGCATCGGCGTACAGTTTACCATCAAGCGCGACACTGTTTATATTTCCAACGTCATCCACGGCGGGCCTTCGGAAAAGACAGGACTGCTGCCAGGCGACCGTATCATCAGTGTGGATGAAGAACCTTTTGTGGGCGAAGGAGTGACAAACGAAGAGACCATGCACCGCCTGAAGGGCGAGAAAGGTACGAAGGTGAAACTGGGCATCATGCGTCATGGGGAAAAGAAAAACTTTACCATCACCCGTGGCGACATTCCCGTACACAGCATCGATGCCACCTACATGCTCACACCCGAACTCGGCTACATCCGTATGCGCAACTTCGGCGACACGACCTACCCCGAACTGCTCATGTCGCTGGCGCAACTCCAACAAGAAGGTTTCAAGGGACTCGTCATCGACCTGCGAGGCAACGGCGGCGGTTATCTCGCGGCTGCCATCCAGACCGTCAACGAGTTTCTGCCCGACGATCGCCTCATTGTCTATACACAAGGCCGCAAAGCCAAACGAGAAGACTACAAGAGCGACGGACGCGGATCGTACCAGCGACTGCCTCTCATCGTGCTGACGGACGAGACGACGGCCTCTGCTGCAGAGATTTTTGCAGGAGCCATTCAGGACAACGACCGAGGCATCATCGTCGGAAGGCGTTCCTTCGGAAAGGGGCTCGTGCAACAACCCATCGAGTTCAGCGACGGCTCGCTCATCCACCTGACCATCGCCCGCTACTACACACCTTCGGGGCGTTGCATCCAGAAACCCTACGAAAAGGGACACAGCGAAGACTACGACATGGACCTCATCACACGCTACAACCGAGGTGAATTCTTCAACGAAGACTCCATCCAGCAGACGGGTGAGCAGTATCAGACCACGCTCGGCCGCATTGTCTATGGTGGTGGAGGCATCATGCCCGATTACTTCGTTGCAGAGGACACCACCCTCTTCACTCCCTACTACACCCAGTGTGCCACACGCGGACTGATTGTTGAGTTCTGCTTCAACTATACCGACCAGAATCGTGCCGACCTCAGCCGATTTACCGATACCGAGCAACTCGTTCAGCACCTCCGCCACCAGCATCTCATAGAGCAGTTTGCTCACTTTGCCGACAGCAAAGGAATCCAACGGCGCAACAACATGATACGTCACTCGCAGCCGCTCTTCGAACGTGCCATCTACGGCAACATCGTTTATAACATGTTCGACATGCAGGAATACCTGCAATACATCAACCAGAACGATCCCACCATCGAGCGTGCCATCCAACTTTACGATGCTGAACAAACCCGACCGACCGCCGTTCCTCTCAACACAACGAAAAAACAGCGCGACCGCAAAGCCGCACAAGCCTTTCCGGTTTCTCCGTACTTCCGGCAGTCATCCCCCTATCGGATGCCCTTATACATTTGCTGATACAACAAGCCCCGAAAACCTCAGTCAGTTTTCGGGGCTTGCTGTTTGGATTAGCGAACTCGTCCACCGCCTACCCAACGCTGCTTCCAGTAACGGTCGTCAAGACTGCTGACCATGACACCACGCGACGAACTGGCATGAATGAAAAGGTCGCGTTTCAAATAGATTCCTGTATGGTTAATGTTGGAGGCACGTCCCCCACTCCCAAAGAAAACGAGGTCGCCAGGTTGAAGATGTTTGCGGTTGACATGGTGGCAGTCTTTCTCATATTGCTTCTTGCTGTTTCGCTGCAACTTGATGCCATAGACATTACGATAGATGGAACAGGTCAACCCGCTGCAATCTGTTCCACTACGAGTCATTCCGCCGAAACGATAAGGTGTACCCAGCCAAGAGGCACTCTCAAGATAGAGGGCATGAGGGTCATCCTCCTCAATGTCGAAACCCAGGAGGATGCCAGCACGAACCAGTTGCCGCATCTCATCATTCACACCTTTGGTGCCATGACGAGCACTGTGGCAAGAGGTGAGCAGAGGTCCCCCTCCAACTCCCACCCATAGTGGGAGGGTCAAAACCAACAAGCGTATGACCTTAGTTATGAATGAAGTATTCTTCAATTTCGGCAGTGAGGTTGGCATAGTCCTTCGAATGGTCCTTTATGATATGGCCGTGCTCAAGGAGCGTAATGCGCGTACAAATGTCGAGGGTGTGAGTGAGGTTGTGTGACGAGACAATAATCGTAGCACCCGTCTCGCGGTTATAGTTTTCGAGCAGGTACTTCATGGCATGCTGCGACGATGGGTCAAGGAAGTTGAACGGTTCGTCGAGAATCAGCAACTGGGGCTGATGAAGCATGGCACCAATGATGCCGACTTTCTGCTTGTTACCTGCCGAAAGGTTGCGAATGAGGGTCTTAGTGCCAACGACTTCGCCATTCATAAAGTGGTCAAACTGCTGCAAGCGCTGCTCTATGTCACTTTTAGCAATATGATTCACTTTGCCAAGGAAATCGAAGTATTCCTCTGGCGTGAGATAGTCGATGAGAAAGCCTGTATCAACATAGGCTCCCGTTGTTGCCTTCCAGTCCTCGCTGTGAGCCGTAGCAATGCCACCAATACGGGCAACGCCATGGTCAGGGCGAATGAGGTCGAGGATGACGCGAAACATAGTGGTCTTACCAGCACCATTGTTTCCGACAAGACCGACGATTTCGCCGTCATGAACGACGTATGTATCAATATCGAGGGCGACTTTCTCGCCAAAGGTCTTCTTTACGTTTTCAAGAGTTAGTTCCATTGATGATATGTCAAATTAGGTGTCACGTGAAGTACGGAAGCCGTCCATGTTGTCATAGCGGCGGAACATGAAACGGCGATAGATATTGCGAAGCCACACAGGATTGAGCAGGAAACCGGCAAGGCCGAGACCCAGCAGAATCCATGAGGCTGTGGCTGTGTCAAGCAGCGCAATCAGTGCATACATGATAAACATAGGCACAAAGAGCGCCGCGAACGAGAAGATGATTTGTGTCTTACTGCTGCGGCTATTGCTGCGTGTCACTTTCTGATTCAAGTGTAGGGTGCTCTTGTTATAGACCGCCAGTTGGAAAAGGAACGGAAAGACGCAGCCCATCGTAAAGAATGCACAAGCCAACGCCTCTACCCACAGCACTTTGCCGTTGAAGATTGGCAGCAAAGCAAAGAGCATCGGGAAGATGAGCATGAGGCAGTTGAAGTAGTACTTCGCCTTCAGCAGCGAAAGCACCGATTCATGGCGCGACATGAGCAGGTCGATGTAGTTGCCTTCGACACACATTACCGAAGTCAGGGTCATTGTTCCGAGACACGCAAAACAATACACGCAAATAAACGTACGCATGAAAGGTTGGCTGTCATATACATCCGTAAAGGCAAAGAGACAACAGAACAGCAACATGTAGCAAACACCCATAATGAACTGGTTGCGCACAATCTTATTGCGCATGGTCGATTTGATTTCCAGTTTCATGTATTCGCCGATGGTACCGAAGCGGTTCAGCCACGACATCTCCATCGAACGCACATGGGTGATGTGCTCTACCTGTGCAATTTCACGATATACACTCTGATACTGCATCTTACGGTTGACGAAGAAGAGAATCACCGCCAAGACAACGGGCAGAAGATAGCAAAGCACATTGCCCGTGCAAAAACCACGCCCCAGTTGGACGGTATAGTCAAACAACCATGTGTTCGATTCGTCGTAGAAGATGCCAAAGTAAAACAGCGCAGCATAGATGGCCGTTGGTATGAGCAAGAAGAGCAGGTTACGCTGGATGAGCGTTCGCCATATCAGATACCAGTAACTGTTGAGCACGAACATCAGCCACCAACCGAACAAGAAGCCTATGTAGCCCATCCATCCGAAGAACTTGACTACGGCCAGCAAACCGAACGGCACAAAGAAGAATCCCCAGAAAAGGTTTGCCGTACTCAATCCGATGCGAAGCAGAAAGACGTTCAGAAGGAAGTTCTGAGGAATGGGCATGAGTTTGTAGGGCTTGGTGTCCTGTGCTGGTGTTTCCTGCATCGTAAAACGCATGAAGAAGTCAATCACGAGGAAAACCAGCATCGAACCGTCAATGCGGTCGAACGACTCATAGTTAGTTCCATTGAATACTTGGGCAAACATCACACCGAAGAACATCAGATAGACCGCCCAGAAACCAATGAAGATGTAGCCGAACACCTTCATGATCTTGTTCTGCTCAAACAGCGGATGCCGCTTGAGCGAAAGACTCTTGTTTTTGTTGATCAACCTGTACAGGCGCCAACTTTGTTTCAGGTTCATAGCGTCAGCAGGTATTTCTCGGCTTCCATAGCAGCCTTGCAACCACTGCCTGCTGCCACAACTGCCTGACGATAGGTTGGGTCTGCCACGTCACCTGCGGCAAAGATACCCGGAAGATTGGTCTTCGGAGTGCCGTCTTTCGTCATGATGAAACCAGCATCATCGGTTTCTATCCACGGCTTGAAAATATCGCTGTTGGGTTTATGCCCGATAGCCAGGAAGAAACCGTCGATAGGCAGGTCATAGCAGTGTTCGTCTGACTCACCCTTGCGATGTACCAAGTGTGCACCTTCTACTCCGTTGTCACCATACAGCCCGAGCGTATTGGTTTCGAAAAGAACCTCAATCTTCTCGTTGTTCATCACGCGGTCCTGCATAATCTTCGTGGCGCGAAGGAAGGGTTTGCGGACAATCAGATACACCTTTGCGGCGATGCCTGCCAAATATAGTGCTTCACCACAAGCGGTATCACCGCCTCCGACAACGGCAACAGTACGTTTACGATAGAAAAAACCGTCGCATGTAGCACAGGCACTCACACCTTGACCCATGTACTTCTTCTCGTCGTCAAGTCCGAGGAACTTAGCCGAAGCACCTGTTGCAATAATCACAGCATCGGCCGTCACTTCACTGTCATCGTCGAACCAGAAATGGTAAGGACGCTGCGACAAATCAGTACGCATACAGATGTGCTGACGCACCTCTACATTGAATTTATCAACCTGCTGACGCATCAGCATCATGAGTTCAGGACCAGAGATATCTTCAGGATGTCCAGGAAAATTCTCCACAGCATCGGTAATGGTGAGTTGTCCACCAGGCTGAATACCTTCGTAAAGAACGGGAGAGAGATTAGCACGGCTTGCATAGATGGCTGCTGTATAGCCAGCAGGGCCAGAGCCGATGATAAGACAGCGTATGTGTTCCATATTGGGTTATTTAGTTAAATGATTTGTGTTCTGTGTTTAGCGTAAATCCACAACTTCGACATCTGGATACGACTTAGGGTTGAAGCGGAAGGTGGAGTCACCAAACTTGGCCCCTGACTTGAAGGATGTCACGTTAATGTTCACTACATTTCCGTCTGAAGCGGTCATACTCACATAGGTGGGTTGGAGCGAACTCTTGGCCAAACGGAGCACGATTTTCTTTGCACCACCCTTCTTGGTGGTAGGGGTCAAGATGATTTCATGGTACTGGTTCGTCGATTTGCCAAACGAAGCAGAGTAACCATTCTTGTACATCGAAACGAAGGCGTAAGGATTCATCGTGGCGATTTCCTGAGGTGTGGGCTCAGTTACGTTCACCTCGTCGTTCGCCTTTACCAATGTCCACATGGTCTTGCCGTCAAACCAGACGATGTGGTCGCCAAGGTCATTCCTGAACTTTTGACCACTCATCAGTATCGTGCCTTTGCCTTGCTGACCGTTCATGGAAAAGGTGTAGCCAACTGTCAGACTACCAGCCACCTTGAATTTGGCAGCGGCTTGGTCAAGCACCTTCATCGCAGTTTTCTGACCAAAACTTGTCAGTAAACTGCACAGCATTACGCTCAAGAGAAATATACGTTTCATCGTTCAATTCATTTAGTTTACACCTAAGTTTGTAAGTAGATTCTCCAAAGAAAGTAAGTCTTGGATGAGCACCTCGCGAGGTTTCGAACCAATCTGCGGACCTACCACGCCTGTGCGTTCCAACTGATCCATCAGTTTATCAGCACGGTTGTAGCCAATGGAGAACTGGCGTTGGATGTTCGACGTCGAACCTGCCTGCTTTGATACGACCATGCGTGCCACGTCACTAAACATCGGGTCGAGACTTCTGATATCAACATAGTTACAACCATCGTCTTCGTCTATAAGAGGTTCGGGGAGACAGGCCATTTCGGGGAACTTCTGCTGTTGGCTGATATACTTGCAAATCTGTTCAACTTCAATTGTGTCAATGAAAGCACACTGCACTCTGACAACATCCTTATTATATTTAAACAACATATCCCCAGGTCTTACAAGTTCTTCTGCACCATTACAATCCATAATAACTTGTGAGTCTATTCTTTCTGGCACTTTGAAAGATATACGCACCGGAATATAGGATTTAATCTCGCTCGAAATAATATCACTTGAAGGACGCTTTGTTGCTATAATTAAATGAATACCCGTTGCTCGTGACAATTGAGTAAGTCTTGTCAATGATTGCATCATTTCTTTTTCATATCCAAATGCTAGCGCATTAAAAGAATCAATCACAACAACGACGTAAGGCATATACTCAAAGCCTTCAAGTGGACTGAGCTGGCGAGCCTTAAACCTATCGTTATATTCCTTAATATTGCGTACACGAGCGGACTTAAACACCCTGTAACGATGATCCATCAACCTACACAAACCATTTAGAGTATTAATTGCATCAATAGGTTCTGTGATAATAGGCGTTATTCCTTTTAAAGCAGTAAGAAAATGGTTTTCGAGTGACTGATAAAGTCCTAATTCTATTCCTTGCGCATCCATCAGTACTAATTTCAACTCTGAAGGATGTTTCTTATATAACAAGGAAGTAATCAAAACACTTAACGCAACTGACTTTCCTTGCCCTGAAGAACCGGCGATCAAAACATGAGGGGCATCTGTCAAGTCGAACATAAACACTTCATTAGTAGTTGTCTTTCCTATTGCACAAGGAAGTTCCATTCTCGACTCTTGAAATGTCCTACTATTCAAAATGCTTTCAATCGAAACATTATAAGGTTTAATATTAGCGACCTCAATGCCAATTGTCCCTCTACCTGGCATTGGCGCAATAATCCGAACACTTTTTGCGGCTAAACTCAATGCTATATCATCCTCCAGATAGTGTAACTTATTCATTGATGTTACCTCCGATAATGTTACCTCGTACAAAGTAACACTTGGACCGATCGTAACGCGAATGGTGGATATTTCCACACCGAAACTCCTCAATACCTGAATAATGCGCTCCTTGTTTGCATTTTGTTCTGCCATGTCGATGCTGGGACCTTCGTCCTTGCCCTGTTCCAGCAAATCGAGTGTCGGATATTTGTAGTGCGATAGTTCCAGTTTCGGGTCATAGGGAACAGAAAGATCCTCTTGGAAAGTTAAGCCTGTAACTTCTTCCGTTTCTTTCAGTTCATCGATGGTGAAGTTCGGCTCATCTTCTTCTCCATTGCCTGCTTTATCTTTCATTGCAAGCCGTCCCGATGCCTGCTGTGCCACACGGTCGAAAGCATTGGTTACGTCCACGGTTTCTTTACTATGTTCACAATTACCAACACACTGTGTTAGTTCTTCACTCTTAGGAACATCAGCATCATGCATTCTGGCTGTATTATGCTGGGGAGTAGCAGGAATCTTACAAGCATCATCTTGATAATTATCTTCTATAGAATAATACTCTGAAACATCTCTTTGAGAAGCAGATGTGTCAATTCGATCTCGCCTATATAGTCCCGTTCCAGGAATGCCTGTGTTGACAGAAGTACCATTAGGACCAATAGTAACATTTGCACCTTTAATTCCTAGATTGAGTCCAAATCCACTTTTACTGATATTCAAAAAAATACCAGGAAGCAGTTTGATTCTTTTTCTAAATCTCCACCCCATATTAGTTAAGAGTATAAGGATTATATCTAATCAAATTAGTTTACTCCTAAATTCTGTAATAATGTTTCGAGCGACATCAGGTCTTGGATGAGCACCTCGCGAGGTTTCGAACCAATCTGCGGACCCACTACACCCGTACGCTCCAACTGGTCCATCAGTTTACCTGCGCGGTTGTAGCCGATGGAGAACTGTCGCTGGATGTTAGACGTCGAACCTGCCTGTTTCGACACCACCATGCGCGCCACGTCGCCAAACATCGGGTCGAGTGTCTTAGTATCGACTTCGCCACCGCCTCCACCATTTTCGTCCATCGGAGGTTCGGGCAGATAGGTCATCTCTGGGAACTTCTGCTGCTCGCTGATGAACTGGCAGATGCGCTCCACTTCGGGCGTATCGACGAAGGCACACTGTACACGTACAGGGTCAGCACTCTGTAAGTAGAGCATGTCGCCTCGGCCTATAAGTTGCTGGGCTCCTGGGCGGTCGAGAATAATACGAGAGTCCATCATGGCCGCCACCTTGAACGCAATACGGGCAGGGAAGTTCGCCTTGATGGTACCCGTGATAATGCGGGTCGTCGGACGCTGAGTGGCAATAATCATGTGGATACCCACGGCACGTGCCAACTGGGCGATGCGGCAAATCGGCAACTCAATCTCCTTGCCTGCCGTCATGATGAGGTCGCCGAACTCGTCAATCACGACCACATAGTACGGCATGTATTCATAGCCTTCGAGTGGACTGAGTTGGCGAGCCTTGAACTTCTCATTATATTCCTTAATGTTACGGACACGGGCCGACTTTAACGTCATGTAGCGGTCGTCCATCAGTTTGCACAGCGCATTCAGTGTCTTGATGACACGCTGGTTGTCGGTGATGATGGCCTCTTCCTCGTCTTCCAGTTTTGCCAAGAACTGGTTGGCAATGGGAGCATAGACACTGAACTCAACTTTCTTAGGGTCCACCATCACCATCTTCAGTTCGGCTGGATGTTTCTTGTAAAGTAGCGAAGTGATAATGGCATTCAGACCGACCGACTTACCCATACCCGTAGCACCGGCGACCAGCATGTGAGGCGCCTTTGCCAAATCGACCATGAACACCTCGTTCGTGATGGTCTTACCAATCGCACAGGGCAGTTCCATCTTCGACTCCTGGTAGGTCTTGCTGTTCAAGATGCTCTCCATCGACACGATGCTCGGTTTGTTGTTCGGGACCTCAATACCAATGGTTCCCTTGCCAGGAATCGGTGCAATGATACGAATGCCTTTGGCAGCCAGACTCAGCGCAATGTCATCCTCCAAGTTACGGATTTTACTGATACGCGTACCCTCAGAAGGCGTGATTTCATAGAGCGTAATCGTTGGGCCGATGGTGGCACGAATGGTACTGATTTCCACACCGAAACTCCTCAATACCTGAATAATGCGCTCCTTGTTTGCATTTTGTTCTGCCATGTCGATGCTGGGACCTTCGTCCTTCCCCTGTTCCAGCAAATCGAGTGTCGGGTATTTGTAGTGTTCCAGTTCCAGCTTCGGGTCGTAGGGAGTGTTGATGTCACCACGGTCAATGTTGCCCTCACCTTCCTCTGTCTGCTTAATATCTTCAATGGTGAAGTCAGGATCGGTCTCCGACTCGGAATCCTTATCATTAGATACATCATCGTCTTCCACAGCATTCATTTGAACGACTTTGTCGAGTTGTTCTGCTACGTCATTATGCTGCTCCTCTTCCACTTCGATGAGTTTGCCCTCAGCATCGAAGGTAAGCGTTTTGCTCTTTTCTGGGTCGGCAAACTCGCGGGTGTCGTCATTATCCTCTCCATCAGACCCTTTGGAACCATGTTTGACACGTTCCTTCAGACGTTCGCCCATTTCCCTCAGTTTCTGAATCTGTCGGAAACGGAAGAATTCGGTAATTTTATCGACCGTCTGAACGCTGAAATAAACCACCACACAGACAATACTCAAGGCGATGATGCCATACACACCTATCTCACCCACCATATTGTTCAGCAATGCATGAACCGTATCACCATGAGCACCGCCGAAACGCACATGCGAATCCTCTATGCCAGGAATCAGTTTGCTCAAAACACTCAGTACAACGCTCAGCCAAATCATCAGCAAACCCATCTTCACAAAATGCTTCAACAACTTAAATCGGTAGGAGCCAATCAGACGCAGCCCACACAGCGTCAGAAACACAGGGATGCAAAATGAAGCCAAACCGAAGCCGTCGTTGATGCAATGGTACGAAACCCACAAGCCTAACTTGTTGCCCACATTGCTCGCCTTCACTTCGTTACTCCAAAAATCCGCACCCTCGAGTTGACAAAGATTATAATCCTCAGCACCTGTATAAATATATGAAATAAAGGTCGCAATCATATAAATTGAAATGAACAGCAGTGCCATACCTGTCAGTACACGTGCCACTCTCCATTTCGAAATCTCAGGCTCCCGACCCTTCTTTCCCTTCGTCGGCACAGCCTTTCTGCTCTTCTTGGTCTTATCTGTTTTTGTTGTAGCCATATCTTTACAAGAATAAAATGCGCATATCCGCACAAATTGCAAAGGTACAAATAAGTGAGCGGAATACAAAACGAAAAGCCATTTTTTTCAATTTTATTCCCGAACGGGAGTACCTTCGATGAAGTCAAAGGTACAAATAAGTGAGTGAAATACCAAATTTTGGAGCAGCGAGTGCAAAAAAAATGTATTTTATTTGCCGAGCCTTGACAAAATTGTCTAAAAGAAAAATGAAAATTGAAAAAACATTCATTAATAGTTTCGCAAGTTGAGTTATAATCAGGGTTCATAGGATTAAAAGGTTTGAAGCCCCTAGGGGCTGGCGTAAGTTAGGGATACTCATTTGGGAGGAGTTGAATCTCCCGTCGTCGCAAACCGCGCTACGATTTCGCGCGGACCTCATAATCCCCATAATCCTGTTTATATTACCGCAGATTATGCAGGACATTCATCAGGTTCCGAAGGCTTTTTGTACGTCAATCTTCGTAAATCTTCACGTCAATCTCATAAAATTATGATTATTCCTAAAGATTGATGACATGATTTCCGAAGATTGACGTGTGAAAACATGTTGAAATATAAATCGTGTTAATTGTAGGGACGACTCGTGGGGCGTCCCTACAAGAACGTGAATCTGGTTTACTGGCAATAATAAAAATCCGTCGAATCCGCGTTTCAAACAGTGTGAACAATCGGTGTTATGCAGGCTGAAAGACAGGACGCAGTGGGGTTTTTGTTCCACCGCAGAGGTACTTTTGTTTCACTGCGGTGGAACTTTTGTATCGGCGCAGTGAAATTTTGGTACCACCGCAGTGAAACAGTTGTACCAATACGGTGAGGATACTTTGGTACAAA
>JAIKWU010000054.1 GCA_024684455.1 Bacteroidaceae bacterium
CACCGCCAGCGTCGTTCCTCACGAACCAGGCGAGCCTGGGTACACATGGTTCCTGCTCGAAGGCCAGTGGCAGTGTCAGGGAAAGCGATTCTGCACACGTTGTGGCATACTCGCAGATTTAGACGATGCCACCGTCACCTCCGCTGTGACGCGTGAGGCTACCTGCGGCGAGTGGGGTGAGACGACGTGGACGGCCACCTTCACCAAGCCTGGCTACGAGACGCAGACACACACCCAGGAAAACATCGAACCCACCTACCAACACACGTGGGGCGACCCCACCTATGCCTGGGGAGAAGACGACGACTGGAACCATGTAGCCCACTGCACCGCCAGCCGCGAGTGCAGCATCTGCCATGCGACCGAAAGCGAGAACGGCAGCATCACCTGGTTGTACGAACATAACAGAAACGACCGCACCTGTACGGAAGGCTCGGGCAACGGCTATGAGGCAACGTTCACCAACGATGTCTTCACGACACAGACCTGGTGTACAGACTTAGGACCGTTGGGCCACGACTGGAACATACCCGATGCCAACTGGGACTACATGCCCTGTTCGCGTCACATCACCTGCAAGCGCTGCAACTTCGAGCGCACGGTCTATGCCACCATGACCTACGACGTCATCACGGAACCCACGTGCACCACGGCAGGCGAATACCTCTACCATGCCACGTTCGACTTCCCCACGGATAACCTTCCCTATCCGGATGCCAACGTCGAAAGCCGGTATTATCAGATTCCTGCCCTCGGCCACGAGTACGACACCGACCCCGTGTGGGCATGGGCAGCCGACTATGCGTCAGCCACGTTGACCTTCACCTGCTCGCGTTGTCACGAGACACAGGACTATGATGCCACGGTCACGCAGGAAGGAAACACCTACACCGCCACGGTGACGGTCAACGGGACGACTTATACCGACACACAGGCAGAAGAAGGTGTTCTCTACGTCGGCCGCAACATCGTGCATCTGCCTGGTCATAATGAATATGCTTCCTACACCTTCACAGCCCCTGCCGACGGATGGTATTACATCTGGTCCGAAGGCAGCCTCGAGTACCTCAATGCTTCCATGCCGATAGGCAATGGGTGGTGGGGCAGCCAAGGTATATATTATATGGGCAACGACTTCACCATCCTGCAGGAGATGACGGCAGGCACGACCAATACGTTCCGATTCTACACTTGGAATGCTGCCGACGTGCCGGTCTTCGTCAAGAAAGTCGAAACGCACACCGTCACCCTCGTGCAGCCCGCTGACGCTTCGATTTATGTAAGGGACCTCAGCAACAACAACCAAATCACAGACACAGGTACTGTCTTGGAGGGTGCAATGGTTCGCCTGTACAATGACTTTGAGGCTTCTCCCACGCAGTCTGTCATCTGGACCGTTACCGCTGCGGACGGACAGCCCGTGAAGGTATATACTTATTTCAATGGCTACGACACCGACACCTACTTCTTCATGCCCGACAAGGACGTTACCGTCACGGCTACGTTACACGACTACCTCTTCCTCGATGATGCAGCGACCGACAACAGTAGTACCCTTGAATACCTTGATAATAACCATTATTTTACCATGAACGTGTGCATTGGCCGCACACTCTACAAGGACGGCTCGTGGAACACCCTCTGCCTGCCCTTCAAGGTAGAAAATATCGAAGACAGTCCGCTCGCAGGAGCCACAGTCAAGACGCTTGACCGACAGAACACCACGATGTCGGGCACGCACGTCCACCTCGCCTTCATCGATGCGGGCACTACGCTTGAAGCTGGCGTACCTTATATCATCAAGTGGGACAGCGGCGACGACATTGTCAATCCCGTGTTCAATAACGTCGAAATCACCTGGAGGACTAACCAACAGTGGGCAGCAGACGGCTTCACGCGCTTCATCGGCTACTACGACGCTTTCGGCATCGACGCCACGAACTCCGACATCTACTACATGACGGCGGACAACACGCTGAAGCACACGTCGAAGCCCCGCACGCTGAAAGGATTCCGCGCCTACTTCTGGTTCTACCCCAACGACAGCGGCGTGAAGGCCCTGACCTTCGACATCGACTTCGGGGACGATGAGGCAACCTCTATCCATGACATGGACGAAGTACTAAGTATAAAGTACAACGAAGTGTACGACCTCAGCGGGCGTCGCGTCAGCACACCCACCAAGGGACTCTACATCGTGAACGGCAAAAAAGTATTTGTAAAATGAAGAAGAAAACCTATATACAGCCCATGAGTGAGCAGGAGGTGTGGGCACCCCTGCTCCTCCAAGAGTTTACAGGAAGCAGTGACGATGTGCATGTCGGCGGCGAGGACGACAGCGACGAAGACCCGCGCGCCAAGGAGGAGGCCGAAGACTTCGTTTGGGGGAATCTTTGGTAATCAACGCTTTGCATCGTAACTAAATACTTGTTACTTATCTCTGTTTTTGCACTGCGGTGCAAATATCTGTGCACTGCGGTCCGTTTCAGTACGGACCGCAGTGCGTTTGTCAGCACACTGCGGTGTATTTTTTTGCGGACTTGGAGGAACTTTTTGAACATAAATCTCCGTAAAAAAGAATGGGAATGATTAGGGTGTTGGCACACATCGTAGGGGCTGGTTTCTATGCCTGCTCAAAACATGAGGTCCGATGCTGGAAGGTTTTCTACAAACACCGCACGGCAATGATGGACGCCCCACGGGTCGTCCCTACTGGGCGCATATTCAACTACCACTTGTAGGGACGACCCGTGGGGCGTCCATGATGACGACAGGATTCTCCTCATGTCGAGTTTCGGGAAATCCTTCGGGCAGGCATGGAAACCAGCCCCTACAAACGCGATGTGTATGTGCCAACTGTTAGATTGACGAATCAGATTCATGGGGATTGACGTGAAAAAAACATAAGTAATTTCCATGAAAAGTTGGATTTTTGTTAACTTTGGCTTTGTCGAAGTTACTCTCGTCCGAAAAAACTCAAACAAGTTTGGTTTTTTCTCTCACTTATTCGTTACTTTGGCTTCGCCGAAGGTACTTCCGTTCGGAAAAATGCAAATAAATTTGCTTTTTCTCTCACTTATTCGTACCTTTGCACGTTTTTGGAACCATTTGAAAATCGTAAATCAGTAAATCCGTAAATCAACATGATGGAGTTAGCCTCTAAATACAGTCCCGCTGAAGTGGAAGGGAAATGGTATGAGTATTGGGAACAGCACAAACTGTTTGCCTCAAAACCCGACGGACGTGAGCCCTACACAATCGTCATCCCGCCACCCAACGTGACAGGTGTGCTCCACATGGGACACATGCTCAACAATACGATTCAGGACATTCTGGTACGTAAAGCCCGTATGGACGGCAAGAATGCCTGCTGGGTGCCTGGTACCGACCACGCTTCCATTGCTACGGAGGCGAAGGTGGTGAACAAACTGGCCAAGGAAGGTATCAAGAAACGTGACCTGACGCGTGAGCAGTTCCTGGAACATGCCTGGAATTGGACACACGAATACGGTGGCATCATCCTGAAGCAGCTCCGCAAGCTTGGTGCCTCCTGCGACTGGGACCGCACGGCCTTCACGATGGACGAGAAGCGCTCAGAGAGCGTGCTCAAGGTGTTTGTGGACCTCTACCGCAAAGGACTCATCTATCGCGGCCTCCGAATGGTGAACTGGGACCCTAAGGCGCAGACGGTACTCTCAACCGAAGAAGTCATTTATAAAGAAGAGCAGAGCAAGCTGTATTATCTGAAATACTATGTAGCAGGCGAGTGCAGTCTCTCCGGCATTTCGGGAATGTCTGAAGAGGATGGCAACGTCATCCACAAAGACAGCAAGGGCTACTATGCTGTTGTGGCTACCACACGTCCTGAGACCATCATGGGTGATACGGCGATGTGTATTAATCCCAAAGACCCGAAGAACCAGTGGCTGCGTGGCCGCAAAGTCATCGTGCCTTTGGTGAACCGTGCCATTCCTGTCATCGAAGACCGCTACGTGGACATCGAGTTCGGTACGGGTTGCTTGAAGGTGACACCTGCACACGACGTGAACGACTACAATCTCGGTAAGACACACAACCTCGAGACCATCGACATCTTCAACCCAGACGGCACCATCAGCGAGCAGTCGCCCCTTTATGTGGGTATGGACCGTTTCGATGTCCGTAAGCAGATTGCCAAGGACCTCGAAGAGGCAGGCCTGCTCGAAAAGGTGGAAGACTATGTCAATAAGGTGGGCTATTCGGAACGCAACAGCGACACAGCCGTCGAGCCACGTCTCTGTATGCAGTGGTTCCTGTCGATGCGCCACTTTGCCGACATCGCCCTGCCGCCTGTGAAGAACGGTGAACTCAAGTTCTATCCGACGAAATACGTGACGACCTACACCAACTGGCTGGAGAACATTCAGGATTGGTGCATCAGCCGTCAGCTCTGGTGGGGACACCGTATCCCTGCATACTTCCTTCCCCAAGCCGAGGGCGAAGAGGAACGCTTTGTCGTTGCACTCACTCCCGAGGAAGCTTTGGAAGAAGCCAAGAAACTGCCAGGTGGTGAGAACCTGACGCTGGCTGATTTGCGACGCGATGAAGATGCACTTGACACATGGTTCAGCAGCTGGCTGTGGCCCATCTCTTTGTTCGACGGTATCAACAACCCTGGCAACGAGGAAATCAACTACTATTATCCGACCAGTGTGCTGGTGACAGCTCCCGACATCATCTTCTTCTGGGTGGCACGCATGATTATGGCGGGCTACGAATATTTGGGAGAGATGCCGTTCAAGAGCGTCTATTTTACAGGTGTTGTTCGTGACAAACTTGGCCGTAAGATGTCAAAGAGTCTCGGCAACTCGCCTGATCCTCTCCTGCTGATTGACCAATATGGTGCCGATGGTGTGCGTATGGGTATGCTGCTCAGTGCCCCTGCTGGCAATGACATTCTCTTTGATGAGAAACTCTGTCAGAACGGTCTTGCATTCTGCAATAAGATTTGGAATGCTTTCCGCCTTGTTCAAGGATGGGAGCAAGCAGATATTCCTCAGCCGGAAGCATCAAAGAAAGCCATTGCCTGGTTCGATGCACAGCTGAAGGCTGCCTATGCTGAGATTGAGGACCACTACAAGAAGTTCCGTCTGAGCGACGCGCTGATGTCGGTGTTCAAACTCTTTACCGACGAGTTCTCGGGCTGGTACCTCGAGATGATTAAACCAGCCTACCAGCAGCCCATCGACAAGGCTACCTACGCAGAAACCCTACGTTTCTTCGACATCCTGATGAAACTGGTGCATCCCTTCATGCCTTTCATCACCGAGGAAATCTGGCAGCACATCTATGACCGCAAAGACGGTGACAGCATCATGACCGAAAGCCTGCATCTGCCCACTCCTACAAAGGAAGAGGAACAGTTGCTCAGCGATGTGAACGTCATGAAGCAGATGGTTGCAGGCGTGCGTGCTGTGCGCAATGCCAAGAACATCGCTCCCAAGGAGAAACTTGAACTGGAAATTGTGGAGAAGAATCCTGTGGATAGCCTCACCGACCTCATCGTGAAGATGGCGAACCTCTCTGCCGTTCACATCGTAGAGACCAAGGGTGAGGGCAGCAGCGCCTTCCTCGTTGGCACCACCGAATGTGCAGTTCCGCTGGGTAATCTGATTGACACTGAGGCTGAGTTGCAGAAGATGGAGGCTGAACTCAAACACCTTGAAGGCTTCCTCATCAGTGTTCAGAAGAAACTTCAGAACGAGCGTTTCGTCGCCAACGCTCCTGCACAGGTCGTTGAACTCGAACGCAAGAAGCAGCGCGATGCTGAGACCAAGATTGCCGCATTGAAAGAGAACATTGCAAAATTGAAGTAATAATGAGAGCCTATAAGAGATTGTTGCACCATAACGAACGACGTAATGCCCGCTTGAACTTCAAGCGCTGGCTGGCGTCGGACAATTTCCCCTGATTCAGTGGAAAACGTGTTTCGTGTCACTCAGACACCAGTCTTTTATACAAATCATTATTAACCCATTTTAATTTCAAGCAACAATGCGAGTAATTATCGAAAAGAACTATCTGCAGATGTCGCAGTGGGCTGCAGAATATGTTATCAACAAAATCAATTCCTTCCACCCCACAGCAGAGAAACCCTTTGTATTGGGCCTACCCACAGGCAGTTCGCCCATCGGCATGTATCGCGCCCTGATCGAGGCACACCGTGAAGGCCGTATCAGTTTCAAGTATGTCGTTACCTTCAACATGGACGAATATGTAGGTCTGCCCGAGAGCCATCCCGAGAGTTACCATTCCTTCATGTTCTCTAACTTCTTTAACTACATCGACATTCCTCGTGAGAACATTCACATTCTCAACGGCAACGCCCCCGACCTTAAGGCTGAGTGCGCTCACTACGAGGAGATGATTGAGGCTGCCGGAGGTATCGACCTCTTCATCGGTGGTATCGGTCCTGACGGCCACATCGCCTTCAATGAACCCTTCTCTTCGCTCTCGTCGAAGACCCGTATGAAGACGCTGACGATGGACACACGTATCGCCAACAGCCGTTTCTTCGACAACGACGTTGAGCAAGTGCCCAAGCAGGCGCTGACAGTGGGTGTCGGCACCGTCATGGCAGCCCGTGAAGTCCTCATCCTCTGCAACGGTCATGCCAAGGCTCGTGCCCTTCATGCAGCCATCGAAGGTCCCGTCTGCCAGGAGTGGACTATCAGTGCCCTGCAGACCCACCGCTTCGGTATCATCGTCTGCGACGAAGCCGCTTGTGCTGAACTCAAGGTAGCCACCTACAAGTACTTCATCGACAAGGAGCAGATGATCAAGATGATTGAAGACGAGAAGAAGGCAGGCAAGTAATTCCTAGCACATCATCTTCAGTTAGTATTTCCGTCCAGGTGTTTGGAGATTCTCCAAGCACCTGGCGTTTTCTTCCTAAGCACTTGGTGTTGTCGGAAAATTACCGTACCTTTGCAGACAATATGAAAAGACTGATTGTTTTCTTTGCCCTCGTACTGTGTACGACGTGCATCTATGCCCAAGAAGAAATGCATGTGGTCTTCCTGGGCGATTCGAACACGTGGATTGGAGGTGACAAATGTGATGTCAGCCGTGGCTGGAACTACTGGTTGCGTGGGATGCTCAAGCCGACTACTTGCCGCAGTTATGCGCGCAGTGGCGCCACGTGGGTGCATACGGACAAGTATGTTCGCGACACGAAGGAGAACACGGCGCGGCTGAGTGACAACAACGTGATTACCAACCAGATTTATCGTCTGCAAGATGCTGTGGAATCAGGCACACAGGCTGTTCCCACGCTCATCCTCATCATGGCTGGCACGAACGATGTATGGTTCCGTCAGGACATCCTTTCCACCCTGGAACATGTAGCAGTGGATGACGTGTATATGCTTCAGGAGTCTTTTCCCGATGCCCGTATCGCACTTATCACGCCGATGCAGAACACGAAGGTGAGTGCCGAATTGGTGCGTGAGGCTGCCGACATGCTTGAAACCGTTGCCATTCGCATGGATGTACTGTTGATTGATGCTAGCGGTAGCGATGTCATCGACCGTGAGCAGGAACTGAAACGGCCCACTTTCACCCGTGATGGAGTACACATGAATGAGGTTGGTGCCAAGCGGCTGGCTTCTTTTGTCAACTCTAAACTGTAAAATGTAGTTCTGTGGTTTTCTCTGACCTTTTCTTTCTCTTCGTTTTCATTCCAGCCTTTATGCTGTGCTATGGGCTGGCAGGCTTGTTGGATCGAGGGAAACTGGCGTGGCGCAACAGCGTGTTGGTGGTCTTTTCGCTTATCTTCTACGCTTGGGGTGAACCCGTCTATGTGTTCCTCATGTTGCTGTGCGTGCTGCTGAATTGGCTTGCCGGTTTGGGGATTGCCAGGGCAGAAAGGCATCGCAAACTGGCTCTGACACTGGGTCTGATTGCCAATCTCTCCATTCTCTGCACGTTCAAATATCTTGGTTTTCTGGCAGCGCAACTGGTGGGGCTGGGTGTGCCTGTAGGTGTGCCCAACATTGCACTACCCATCGGTATTTCGTTCTATACGTTCCAGTCGATTTCGTATCTCATCGATGTTTATCGACAAGAGGCTAAGGTGCAGCGTCGTTTTTGGGATTTGCTGCTGTATATTTCGATGTTCCCGCAACTCATTGCAGGCCCTATCGTGCGCTATGGTACCATTGCCGAGGAGATTCATGACCGCCATGCCACGGCTCAGGATGTGGCCGACGGTGTGTTCCGTTTCCTTATCGGTCTGGGCAAGAAGGTCATCATCGCCAATCAGATGGGTGAGTTGGCCGACCAGTTCCTCAAGAACGGTATCGACGGCCTCTCGACGGCAGGTGCCTGGGTGGGCATCGTAGCCTTCACGTTCCAGATCTACTTCGACTTCTCGGGTTACTCGGACATGGCCATCGGCATGGGGCGTTGCATGGGGTTCCATTTTAATGAGAACTTCAATCATCCCTACATATCTCGCAGCATCACAGAGTTTTGGCGACGTTGGCACATGTCGTTGGGCTCGTTCTTCCGCGATTACTTGTATATCCCTCTGGGTGGCAACCGACGTCATCAGGCGCTGAACATTTTGGTGGTGTGGTTTCTGACGGGTATGTGGCATGGTGCGAGTTGGAACTTCATCCTGTGGGGTGTCTATTTCGGCATCATTGTCATGGTGGAGAAATATACGCTGCTGAAGGTTCAGGCAAAGATTCCTGCCATCTTTCTGCATCTCTATGCCATCTTTCTGTTTGTCGTAGGGTGGGGCATCTTCTACTTTGATGACTTTGCGAACATGGGCAAGTTCTTCACGTCGGCCTTTGCACAGGGTGGCGAACTGATGGACTTCTCCGTAGAAAGTGCGCTGCTCGACCACTTCTGGCTGTGGCTGCTGGCCCTTGTGTTCTGCCTGCCTGTCCGTAATTTTGTGACGCAGTGGTACGACAGCCATGTTAAGCCGTGCGCCCTGAAGTCGTTTGTCGCCGTGACGGCCAAGACCCTCGTCAGCATCGTAATCCTCGTGCTGAGTACAGCCCTGCTGGTCGGCGCAACGAACAATGCGTTTATCTATACGAGATTTTAAATACCATCTTTCGACCCTTCCCGTGATGTAGGGGAGAGTGCTAAATACTACAATTCAATGAAGATAAGAATATATTTATATTTATTGTTGCTGCTTTGTTGCCCATCCTTATGGGCACAGGTAACTACTCCCCTCCCTACAAGGGAGGGGCAGGGGGAAGGGTCTCCTACTCCTGTCCGCAAGACACGTTCGGGTATGCTTATTATCGGACGTGGTAATTCGATGCGTGCCGTGTCGCCTTTCAGCGGAGGACGTGAACGTGGCATTGCCTATGCAGAGGCTGTGAACCGTTACTATGAGACCTTTGGCGACCGCATGAACATCTATTGCATGGTCATTCCGACTGCCGTGGCGTTCTACTGTCCCGACGAAGCACAGCAATGGACGCAAGACCAACCTGATGCCGTGCGCCACATCTATAACCACTTGGCTGAAAAGGTCATTCCCATTACCTTGTTCGATACGCTGCAGGCACATGTCCAGGAGCCTATCTACTCACGTACTGACCACCACTGGGCTCCTCTCGGTGCCTACTATGCAGCCCGTGCCTTTGCCGCTGCTGCCGAGGTCCCCTTTGCCGACCTTTCGACCTACGATGCCCATGTCGTCCACGACTATGTGGGCACGATGTACAAGTTCTCCCGCGACATTGCTGTGCGCAATGCTCCCGAGGATTTTGTCTATTACACGCCTCGTGACATTTACTACGACTGCACGTACATCCGCTATACGCTGGGTCGTGGCCGTAAGGACGTGATAGCCCAGACCGACGAACTGGTTGAGCAGCCGTTCTTCTTCGACTATCCCGATGGCAGCAGCAATGCCTACCTCTGCTTCATGCATGGCGACGATTGTGTCTGCTGGGTTCGTACAGGTACGCACAACGGACGCCGTCTGCTCATTCTGAAGGATAGTTTCGGCAATGCGCTGCCTGGTTATCTGTTTCACTCCTTCGAGGAAATCTGTGTGGTCGATTGCCGCTACTTCACCACTAACATGGTCGATTTTGTCACTATCCACCACATCACCGACATCCTCTTCGCCAACAACATATCACATGCCTATTCACCTGCTACGGCAGAGAAGTATCACGTCTATCTGGAACAAAGATGAAACGCAACCTCACATACATCCTCCTTGTGGCTGTCGTCTTCGCTGCCTTTGTGGTGGTTTTCGACACCTTTCCACGTACGCGCATTTCAGAACTGGAGAAGCGCGAACTTGCCACCTTCCCCGAGTTCACTTGGCAGCGACTGTGGAGTGGGGCTTTCACCAATGATGTCTCCACATGGTTCAGCGACAGCGAACCCTATCGTGACCATTTCATGACGCTCAGCATGTGGATTAAGGACAAACTGGGCATTGCGCTTGGGGAGGAGAATGTAAAATTCCATGCAGCGGAGTCACCGACGCCCGCCATCACTCCTCACGACGGAGAAGACCCGACGGCCGAGACCCCTGAAGAGGCCGAACTGGACGACGACCCTAACTTTGTGCTCGAAGAAAATGCGAAGATTGCCCATGCCGGCATCATCGTGGTCGGAACGGGGGAGAATGTCCGTGCCCTCATGGCATACGGCGGCGATGCTCACGGAGGCAAGGCCTATGCCGATGTTGCCAACCTCTATCAGCAGACCTTTGGAACGGACGTACAGGTCTATTGCATGGTCATCCCCACGGCCATCGAGTTCTACTGCCCCGAGAAGGTTCAGAATGTGACCAAGTCACAACTTGCCACCACCGAGCATATCTTCTCCTGTCTCGATGCAGATGTCAAGCCTGTTGATATCTATCATCCCCTCAAGCGTCATCGCTCCGAGCCTATCTACCTGCGCACCGACCACCACTGGTCGCCTCTTGGCGGCTACTATGCGGCCCAGGCCTTTGCCAAAGTCGCTGGCGTTCCTTTCCGTGACCTTACTCACTACGAAGAACATGTCATCCATGGCTACGTCGGCTCCATGTACGGCTATTCGAAGGACATTGCCGTCAAGAATGCTCCCGAGGATTTCGTTTACTACATTCCTACTGAGGTCGATTATGAGACCACCTACATCAACTACACCATCAACGACCATTATCAGGTGACGGGCGAGGGGCGTCCCTTCAAGTCGCAGTTCTTCTTCCACTTCAAGGACGGCAACGGCGGAGCCTACTGCACGATGATGGGCGGCGATTCGAAGATTACCCAGGTGCGTACAGGCACGAAGAACGGCCGACGGGTCATCATCCTCAAGGACAGTTTCGGCAACATGCTCCCAGGCTATCTCTTTTATTCGTTTGAGGAAGTTCACGTTATCGATGCCCGCTACTTCACGAAGGATATGGTGAAGTATGTACAGGACAACCACATCACCGACATCCTCTTTGCCAACAACATCTTCTCGGCTTATGGTGGTACGACCGCAGCCGCATACCGACGCTTCCTGCATCAGCAGTGGAGTGCTCCTGTCGCCAAGCCAAAACAGGAAAAGGCAGAACCTGCTGCCGACGAGACAATCGAGCCTGTGACGACCGAATCCGCTACACCTCCTGCTTCCTCGGACAGCACGTCCGTGCAATAATAGGACGATAGTACGGATACATAAATATATTTTTTCACACGTCAATCTGCAGAAATCTTGCCATCAATCTTTATCTAAATAATTATTTTATAAGATTGACGTGTTAATTGACGCAGATTGACGTGTAAAAATATATCGTTGTGCCAACGACTCTATCGTATGCTTTTTTCTTAGCACGTTGTAATAATCTCCGATTTCGTTCGTCATAAAGATAAAGTGTAATCCCAGACATGGACGACAAGTCATTAGTCAACAACATACTCCGTAGCGGTGACACTCGTAGTTTTGCCGAACTTGTCCAGCGATACAGCGGCATGGTCTTCTCGAAGGCCCTTGGTGTCGTTCACAATGAGGAACTGGCTGCCGAAGTGCTGCAGCAGACGTTTGTTAAGGCTTACGACCGTCTGGACACGTGGCGTGGCGAACGGCTCGGTCCGTGGCTCGTCACCATCGCGTTGCACACATCGCTCGATCTGCTCAGCAAGTACCGACGACGGCGAGCCGTGAATATCGACGACGTGCCAGAGTCACTTATTCCGCCCGACGAGACCTATTCGCCCGAACGTGAGGAACAGTTGCAACGTATGGAACGCGCCATTGCCCAACTCTCCGACTCCGACCGTCAACTCCTCGAACTTCATTACTATCAACAGCAGAAAACGGAGGCCATAGCCCGACACCTCGGACTCACACAATCGAATGTCCTCGTCCGTCTTCATCGCATCCGAGAACATCTCAAAAAACTCATGACCCATGAATGAAAATATCGACACTTTGATAACCTCGACACTCGACCGTCAGCACTTGCTCGACACGCTCAATCATGCCATTGTCTGCGACATACGCCGACAAGTACGTCGCCGTTGTCTGCGCCGATGGGCGAGGGTTGTGGCATTTGCCTTTGCTATGCCGCTCACTGTGTTCGCATGTGCGTACTTATTATATATGTATGTGCTTCCTGCGATGCATCCTTCGGCCTACGCCCTGCTGCTCATTATCCCCCTCATCGCTCTGTTCTACTCATTTGCGAAAGCCATCCGCAACTTTGTTCCCGAGTCGATGTAATAAAAATCCACAGCCCATGTCTTAATAGTGAAGACCGGCTTCAAAACATTTATATTACTAATCACTAAAAACTGAATCCTATGTTACATCCAGTTGAACTTGAAGGCCTGGTAGCCATCATGTTTTCACTTGCTATCCCCATCTTTGCCATCGTGATGGGTATCAGCAAATCCATCAAAAAGAACGAGAATGAGCGTATCATTCGCGAAGCCATTATTACCAACCACACCGACCCAGAAACGGCACAACTCCTGATTCAGAACCAGGAGCCGAAAAGCAACAAATTCACAGCCTTGCGCTGGGGATGTGTACTGCTCGGCATCGGTCTGGGTGCTGCCATCAACGCTTTGGCTCACATGGACCCCAAGGACGATATTTACTTCTGGCTTATCCTCGCTGCAGGCTGTGGCGTTGGTTTCCTCGCCTCCTTCATCGTAGAGATGAAGATGCAGAAGAAGGAGACACAAGAGGATGAGCAGCCTGATGCGTCAACCTTCAATTGACCCCATTCTTTTACAATACGTAAGGGCCCTGTGTCTGTCGTAATGATGGATGCAGGGCTTTTTCACGATGACATAGCAGAGGCGCAAAAACATACACATGCTATTTTACACGTCAATCTGCGTCAATTAATACGTCAATCATATAAAATAATTATTTGGATAAAGATTGATGTCAAGATTTTTAGCAGATTGACGTGTAAAAAATCATTGTGCTAACTGTTCTATCGTTCCCTTTTTCCCGTGATTATTTGTTTATCTATGAGTTTTCTCGTAACTTTGACGTCAGAAAACAATCAAGGTAAACGAATGAAACGAATCCTATTGAGTATCTTGATGCTCTGTGTGCTGGGTGTGCAGGCACAGACGTATGTGTCTCCTTCAGGAAGAGTGACGGTGGAGCGTTTGAACAACGGAATGTTCCGCATTCTTTGCGGTGATAAACATGTGGTCGAGGTATCTACGGTTGGAGTAACGACCAGCAGTCAGACCGGCACATGGAAACCCACGGATATCGTGAAGCAAGACCGCTTCAAGACCGACTATCGGATGGTGGCTGGCAAGACGAGCCACGCGTCGAACACTGCCAACCGCTATACCTTCTGTTACGACAACGGCACGGGGTGCGAACCTGTGCGGATGGTGTGGCTTGTCTTCGACGATGGTGTGGCGTTCCGCTATGAGATGGACGGCCTGAGTAGCGAACTCATCCAGGATGAGAATACTGCATATCACATTCCCGAAGGTATACGCCGTTGGGTGATGGAGTGGGACATGGGCTATGAACGTTTCTTTCCCCTCACTATTTCGGGCGATATGCACCCCCACCACTGGTGCTATCCCATGCTCATTGAGCCGCACGACGGACTCTTTGCGCTGATTACCGAGGCCAACATCGAATCGCCTCAAAGTGCTTCGTCGCTGAAGAACAATGAAAATCCAGAATTATACAAGGTATGCCCCGACCAGAACGATGTGCGTCAGACGGGCAACTGGCATTCACCCTGGCGTGTCGTCATCACGGGTTCGCTGGCAGATGTTGTGGAGTCCACTCTCGTAACCGACGTGTCCGAGCCTTGTCTGGTGAAGGATACACGCTGGATTCAGCCAGGCATCGTTTCATGGGTATATTGGGCCTACAACACAGGTTCGAAAGACTTTCAGATAGTCAAGAAATACATCGACCTCGCTGCCACGCTTCATCTGCGCTACGTGCTCATCGACTGGCAGTGGGACCAGATGTCGAACGGTGGCAACATCGACGATGCGCTGGCCTATGCCAAAGAGAAAGGAGTGCGCACCCTGCTCTGGTACAACAGTTCGACCGCTTGGGTGACCGAGGCCAACGGACCGCTCTACCGCCTGAACAAGTCCGAAGACCGCGAACGTGAGTTCCAGATGCTGGAAGAAAAGGGCGTGGCAGGCGTGAAGATTGACTTCTTCGCAGGCGACACACAGCCCACGATGGAATACTGCATCGACCTGCTCGAAAGTGCAGCCCGTCATCATCTGCTCGTCGATTTTCACGGAGCCACCATCCCCCGTGGTTGGCAGCGCACCTGGCCCAACCTCATGTCGGTGGAGGCCGTCTATGGAGCCGAATGGTACAACAACAATGGCCGGCTCACCCATCGTGCCGCCGCTCACAACTGCACGTTGCCCTTCACGCGTAATGTCATTGGTCCGATGGACTATACTCCCTGTGCCTTCTCCGACTCGCAGCATCCGCACATCACCACCCATGCCCACGAACTCGCCCTCACCGTCGTTTTCGAATCGGCCCTGCAACATCTGGCCGACCGTCCCGAGAGCCTGCTTGCCCAACCCGACGCAGTGAAGGACTTCTTCAGTGGGCTACCTGCTGCCTGGGACGAGACTCGTCTGCTCGGTGGCTATCCAGCCCAGTACGTCGTGCTGGCACGTCGCAGCGGCAAGACCTGGTACGTCGGCATCCTTAACGGCAATGACACATCGCGCACCGTCGTCATCCCTTGGACCAAACTTGACAAGATGCCAAAGGGGCGCATCCAAATGTTCGAGGATAGCGGCGATAAGTCTTCCCCTTGGCTCATCACAACACCGAAGCATCTGCCCACATCGCTCCAACTCGTACCTCGTGGCGGTGCAGTAGTCAGAATCGGCAAATAATCGCTGCATCTACCCATCCATTTTCTGTATTTCAACTCTATGTCCAAGTGCTTGGCGTTCTGACGCTAAGCACTTGGCGTTTTTCTTCCAAGCACTTGGCGTGATTTTTCCAAGTACTTGCATTCCCAGTCGAACTATCCTACGAATTCAGTAACGTCGTCATAGACGCTCGTTACAACTTCGGTGTGACTATACTTGTTGATAATGAAAGTTCCAAGAACAGCGTCTTTCAATTTATGCTAGGACATAAGTTCGAGTTGTAGACAGCAAGTTTCACGAAAGACAATACTGCACTTCAATGTATAGTCTTTCTACAAAAGAAAAACCTCGCAATCTGTTGGGACTTGCGAGGTTTTGTTGTTTATCTGTTTCTCCATGCCTGTGTCCGTATATGAAAGTTGCGGCGCAGGCATTCGCTGTAGAGCCAGGGTTCGCAACTGTGGATGTCACCCACGTTGATGAAGTTCTTGTAGGGTTTGTACTCGGTGGCTGCATAGTTGGTGACGACGAGTACATGGTAGTCGGAATGGAGAGAGACGTGGATGGTGTCGTGGAGGATGGCGGTCGTGGAGTCGGTGTGCCAGTTGACGGGATTGATGGCAAAGCAGGTGTTGGCAATGAGGGGCTTGACGTATTTCACATCCTTGACGGTGTTGTAGCAGATGGTGACTCCTGTATCGGCTTCGCCCAGGGCTGGTCGGATGCGGTGGCAGGAGGCTGTGTCGTCGGTTGTCACCTTGTAGCCCATGACGTAGGCGGCGACGAGGTTCTCATACGTCTTGTCGTCCATGTATTTGAGCAGTTCGACCACGGCCATGGCACCCTGGCTAAAACCTGCGAGGATGAAAGGACGTATGGTGTCGCGGTTGTGCTGGAAGGTGTCGAAGGCTTGCTTCACATCGTCCATGGGCAGACGGGTACGGTGACGGATAGTGTCGTCGTTCTCGGTCATCCAGCCGTCTATGGTGGTGTGGCGGTAGAAAGGTGCATAGAAATTGTTGCCGTCGGCCATGTAGGCTGCTACTTTGTGCATTTCGGTGCCCATACGCTCACGGTGAGTCGGGTTCCACACGTCGGCATAGTGGCAGATGCGTCCGTCGTCAGTCTGCCAGTCGGCTTCCCATGTAGAGACGATGTAGAAGACGTCTGCCCCTGTGCCGTCGCTGTCGTTTTGCGCCACCACCCACATGGTGCTGTCGGTGTAGTCGGGTGGGGCAGGTATCCATTCTCCATCGTCTTTGACGTGCTTCCCCTGAAGGGTCATCATGGCGAAGGTTCCGACAATCAGAGGTCCGATGGTCCATGCAATGGCTTTCTGTTTCATCTTGCTTGTGTTGGTTAGTAAAAAACCTCGCAAATCACAAAGACTTGCGAGGTTCTTCTATTCGTGTAATATGTTAAATTCGTAGTTTTATTTCACCTTGTCAACGATGGCCTTGAAGGCATCGTAGTTGTTCATGGCGAGGCTGGCGAGGGTCTTGCGGTTGATAGCGATGCCTGCCTTGTGGATGGCACCCATCAACTGGCTGTACGACATGCCTTCCATGCGGGCAGCGGCGTTGATACGCTGAATCCAGAGGGCGCGGAACTGACGCTTCTTCAGTTTGCGGCCAACGTATGCGTAGGTGAGGCCCTTCTCATAGGCGTTTTTGGCAACGGTCCACACATTCTTGCGGGCACCGAACTGGCCCTTGACGCGCTTCAAAATCTTTTTTCTTCTTGCACGTGATGCTACGTGATTGACTGATCTTGGCATAATTTTTTTCTTTTTTGAACGTCAGCGCCACGGCAACTTTCTTCGTGGACTTCGGCTGAACATTCGGTTAAACTTTGTTTTACTTTAGGAAAGATGTCCTGAATTAACGGAGCACGAGAAGGTCGCGAACCTGCTTGACGTTTGCCTTCACGACAATCGTCGAGTGGTCGAGGTTTCTCTTTTGCTTCTTGGTCTTCTTCGTGAGAATGTGACTGTGATAAGCGTGCTGACGCTTAATCTTTCCTGTGCCAGTGAGCTTGAAACGCTTCTTGGCAGCGGCTTTAGTTTTTACTTTTGGCATTTTTTTGTTGTTTTTAGTTATTTAATTAAATGGTGGCAACGTATATACCAGGACGTTACGCACCTTGATTATTTACGGATTTACTGATTAACCGATTTACTCTGATTCGGCGGGTGCTTGGGTTAACTTGGCAGCCTCCTGTGCTTTTTCCTCGTCGCGACGCTGCTGGCTCTTCTTGGGCTGGCCGGCTTTCTTCGGTGCGAGGATAATGCTCATGCGCTTTCCTTCGAGGGTTGGCATACTTTCTACTTTGGCAAGTTCCTCAAGGTCGTTGGCAAAACGGAGCAGCAGGACTTCGCCTTGTTCCTTGAACACGATGGAGCGTCCTTTGAAGAAAACGTAAGCCTTGACCTTGTTGCCTTCGTTGAGGAATCCAACGGCGTGCTTGAGTTTGAAGTTATAGTCGGCTTCTGCGGTCTGTGGTCCGAAGCGGATTTCTTTGACTTCGACCTTTACCTGCTTGGCCTTCATCTCCTTCTGCTTCTTTTTCTGCTGATAGAGGAACTTGGAGTAGTCGATGAGACGGCATACTGGCGGGTTGGCGTTGGGAGAAATCTCTACGAGATCTACTTCCTGATCTTGTGCAAGTTGGAGAGCCTGGCGGGTCGGCATAACGGATGACTCGATGTCGTCGCCTACAATTCTCACTTCGGGTACGCGTATCTGTTCGTTGATGCGGTACTGGGGTTGTTGCTTTCTTTTGTCAACTTTCATTAAGGGTTGATGGTATAGCGTTTAGCGTTTTTGCACAAATCGGGCACAAAGTTAGAAATTTTCTGTCATTTGACAAACTTCTTCGTTGATTTTCTTAGCAAAATCCTCGAATTTCATGCTTCCTTGGTCGCCTTGGCCCTGTTTGCGGACACTGACGGTGCCTTCGGCGGCTTCTTTCTCACCTACGACGAGCATGTAAGGAATGCGCTTAAGTTCGTTGTCACGAATCTTGCGGCCTATCTTCTCGTTGCGGTCGTCGATGGTCGTGCGGACCTCGTTGGCATTGAGATATTCGCAGACTTTCTCGGCATAGTCGTTGAACTTTTCCGAGATGGGGAGTACGACAACCTGGTCGGGAGTGAGCCAGAGGGGGAAGTGTCCTGCGGTGTGCTCGATGAGGACGGCACAGAAGCGTTCCATCGAACCGAATGGTGCACGGTGAATCATGACGGGACGGTGTTTCTCGTTGTCCGAACCCGTATATTCGAGTTTGAAGCGTTCGGGTAGGTTGTAATCGACCTGAATCGTTCCCAACTGCCAGCGACGGCCAATGGCGTCCTTAACCATGAAGTCGAGTTTGGGACCGTAGAAGGCAGCCTCGCCAGTTTCTTTGCGAGCAGGAAGTCCCTTCTCTTCACAAGCCTCGATGATGGCTTGTTCGGCCTCGGCCCATACCTCGTCGCTACCGATGTACTTCTCCTTGTCGTTAGGGTCACGTAGCGAAATCTGTGCCTCGAAGTTCTTGAAGTCAAGGGCTTTGAAGATGATGCTGATGATGTCCATCACACGGAGGAACTCACCCTTCACTTGGTCGGGACGGCAGAAAATGTGGGCATCGTCCTGTGTGAACGAACGTACGCGGGTTAGTCCGTGCAGTTCGCCGCTCTGCTCATAACGATAGACCGTTCCGAACTCGGCGATACGCAGTGGCAGGTCCTTGTACGAACGGGGCTGGCTGGCATAGATTTCGCAGTGGTGAGGGCAGTTCATCGGTTTGAGCATGTATTCCTCACCCTCTTCAGGCGTATGGATGGGCTGGAAGGAGTCCTTGCCGTAGTGGGCATAGTGGCCCGAGGTCACATACAGGCTCTTGCCGCCGATGTGCGGAGTGATGACTTCCTGATAACCGTACTTCTTCTGAATCTTACGTAGGAATTCCTGAAGACGAAGACGCAGGGCAGTGCCCTTCGGCAGCCACATCGGCAGACCTTTACCCACACGGTCGCTGAAGAAGAAGAGTTCCATCTCCTTACCGATCTTGCGGTGGTCACGCTTCTTGGCTTCCTCCAGTTTCTCCAGATATTCGTCGAGCATCTTCTTCTTTGGGAACGAAATGCCATAGACACGGGTCATCATCGGACGCTTCTCGTCGCCGCGCCAATAGGCTGCTGCCACGGAAAGTACCTTCACGGCCTTGATGGGAGCCGTCGATGTGAGGTGAGGGCCACGGCACAGGTCGGTAAATTCGCCCTGTGTATAGGTAGTGATGTGTCCGTCTTCCAGTTCGGCAATGAGTTCGTTCTTGTAAGTCTGACCACGATCGCCGAAGAACTTCAGCGCATCTTCTTTCGAGATGTTGCGGCGCACGAGTTCTTCCTTGCGTTGCACGAGTTCCTGCATTTTCTTCTCAATCTTTGGGAAGTCGGTGACGCTGAGTGCTACGCCTTCGGGCGGCATGACATCGTAGTAGAAACCGTTCTCGATGGCAGGACCGATACCGAACTGTGTACCAGGCCAGAGTTCCTGCAAGGCTTCGGCCATGAGGTGAGCCGAGGTGTGCCAGAAGGCGTGCTTGCCTTCTTCGTCATCCCACTTGTAGAGTTTCAGTTCCGCATCTTCCGTAATAGGGCGATTCAACTCCGTCGTTTCTCCGTTCACACCGCAGGCAATCACATCCTGTGCGAGTCGCGGACTGATACTCTCTGCAATCTGCAGGCCAGTCACACCAGCCTCATATTCGCGGACGCTTCCGTCCGGAAAAGTAATCTTAATCATTCTTATTTTATTTATGAATTATTTCAGTGTTCGCAAAAATCATGCAAAGTTACTGCTTTTTTTCTGTTTTTTAATGCGAAATATGGAAAAATCACTGATAATTTATGATTTATGGCTGCCAATACCTCAAAAATGGTGTCTGAAAATCATAACCCCACGCTTTGCATGGCGCCTATGGACAGAATATCGCCACAGCCCAACCATTTCGTGTTTCTCCGCCGCAAAAGGTGAGGCCGCATTGTTCGAGGTGACCGACGACTTGGGCCATATCCTCTTTGTAGAAACCACTGACAAGCAGTGTCCCTTCCGATGTGATGTGCTGCATGTAGGTAGGCGCATCGGCGATGATAATGTTGCGATGGATATTAGCGACAATGAGATCGTACTGCCCATTGATAGCGGTGGCATCTCCATGCACGACTTCGACGTTCGTAATGTTGTTCAGACGCAGGTTCTCACGGGTGTTTTCGACACTGAACTCGTCGATGTCGATGGCTGTGATCTGTGCGGCACCTGCCTTTGCCATGCAGATGGCGAGAATGCCTGTGCCACATCCCATGTCCAGACACCTTTTTCCTGTCAGATTCTGGCGGAGAAGTTTTTCGACAAGTTGTGAGGTCGTCTCGTGTGTTCCGCTTCCGAAAGCCATACGAGGATTGATGACAATATCGAAAGGCTGTGCCGCCACTTGCTGCCCAGGTTTATGGATGCTGCACAATCCGTCAATCACGATGGGCTCGAATCCTTTCTGTTCCCATTGTTCGTTCCAGTCGCGCTGTTCGAGCGTGTAAATGGAGTAGGAGAGGGTGATGTCGGGCAACTGGAACTCGTCAATCAGGCGGTTCATCTCCTCTTGTGTCATCTGTCCTTGAGGAATGTAGGCCTCGCACCCATCATCGGTTTCCTGAAAACTGTCAAATCCGGCGGCAGCCAGAAGGGCCATGACAATCTCACGAGAGGAGTCGTCGGCTGGTGTGATTTGAAAACTAAAAACGTCGAATGTTTGCATTGCAAATTTTGATAGATAAAACTTTTCGTTTGCAAAGTTAAGGTTTTTCAGAGTTTTTCTCCTAACTTTGTGCCGAAAAAATCTGACAAACCCTATGTCAACATCCAGTTTTCGTTTTCAGCAATTTGAGGTGTGGCACGACCGCTGTGCCATGAAGGTGGGTACTGATGGTGTCCTGCTCGGTGCATGGGTGAATGTCGATGATGTTCAATGTGTACTTGATGTGGGCGTGGGTAGTGGTCTGATTTCCTTGATGATAGCGCAACGGAATCCACTAGCGGAAATACTTGGGATTGACGTGGATGCCGAGGCCGTCAGACAGGCACAGGAGAACTTCCGTTGCTCCCCATTTGCCGACCGACTGAAGGCAGAACAGATGGACTTCAGGACACACGCACTGTGTGGGAGAGGCGGAGAAGGACTTCTCATCGTCTGCAATCCACCGTTCTTTACCGAGGACACACAGGCTCCCGATGCTGCCCGCGCCGCTGCACGAAGCAACAGCAGCCTGCCCTTCGTGACGTTGATCCGGAATGCCGCAGAATTGTTGGGCAAACAAGGCCGTTTCGCTGTCATCATCCCGCATACTGAGGTAGCAGACTTTGTACTTACTGCCTCCACCTTCGGGCTGTATCTTTTTCGCCGCTGCGACGTGCAGACCACCCCGAAAAAGGCACCGAAGCGCACTTTGCTGGAGTTCGGCAAACAGACTTGCTCTACACAATTCGAAACCCTCTGCCTCCACGATGCCCAAGGTAATCTTTCGCAGCAGTATCGTGACTTGACTTCCGATTTCTATCTGCAACTGTAAACCCTTGTGTAGATTATTTGCGGCTGTAATAAAAAATTAACTATATTTTGTTTTGTGTTATCAGAATTATCTGTAACTTTGCCCACGAGTTGTTACACTTTTATATCCCAAGAAAACGATGAAACAAATCAAACTGTTCGTGATGGCATTGGCGTGCATGGTGGCTCTGGCATCGTGCTCTGACGATGAGAAAGTCATTACGCCCGACCAACTGCCCGAAGCCGCCAAGGCTTATATTGAGAAGACATATCCCGACAAATCCATTATCTATGTCAAAAAAGATGCCGATGTGTTCGAGACGACGTATGAGGTTGCCTTCGACGATGGCATGAAGATTGAGTTCGACGACGATGGCGAAATCACAGACATAGACCTCTATGACGACTAATCCTCTTTATTTTATTAACCCAAAATCCTTATTAAAAATGAAACAGACAAAGTATGTCATGCTGGCACTTCTGTGCCTGATGATGTCAGCCGTTTGCCGCGCTGACGACACACCGATTGCGCCCGATGCTCTGCCCGCCGCAGCAAAGACTTTCGTATCGACCAATTTCCCAGGCAAGAAGATAATCTATGCCGAGAAGGACTGGAACTCGTATGAATGCCGCCTAGACGATGGCACAAAGATCGAGCTCAACAAGAAGGGAAACTGGGATAAGGTGGACTGCCACATGCAGGCTGTTCCTGCAGCCATCGTTCCCGATGCTATTCAGAAGTATGTGAAGGCAAACTTCCCCGACTGCCTCATCACGAAGATTGACAAGGAGCGTTACGGCTACGAAATCGAACTCTCCAACGACCTTGACCTCAGGTTCAGTTATCAAGGCGCACTGTTGGGCATGGACGACTAAGACATCGTTTTGTCCATTGGACTCTGAATGAATACCCCCTTTCTGGCAGTTGTCAGAAAGGGGGTAGTGTATTTATTTGAAGATGAAATAGACGGCAAGGACGAGACAGACAAAGGCTGCTACATGGTTCCAATGCATGTGCTGCCCCTGAAACAACAGATTGGCAATCACGCAGAAGACCACCAGCGAGATGACTTCCTGAATCACTTTGAGCTCCATCAGGGTGTAGGGCCCGCCGTTCCCCTCAAAGCCGATGCGATTGGCTGGCACCTGCAGACTGTATTCGACAAGGGCAATGGCCCATGAAAACAGGATGATGCCCCATAGCGGCCACGATGAAGAGATGCCTGCCTGTTGTAGTTTCAAGTGTCCGTACCATGCGAGCGTCATAAATATGTTCGACCCAATGAGCAAAAGAACTGTGTAAAGTGCATTCATAAAGAAGGTTGATTTAGAATTTTGGCTGCAAAGTTAGTGAAACTCTTGCGAATAACGGCTATGTTCTGCTGAGAAAATAAATAAAAATGGTTCTTTCTTTTGTCCCTTTCTCTTTTTTTTATATCTTTGCAAATTGGAAAACGTTAATAGGTTAATGTCATGTTAAGTGTAGAAGAACTGAACGACCGGCTGATTGATCTTGCCTTTGCAGAGGACATCGGCGACGGCGACCATACGACACTCTGCTGCATTCCCAAGGATGCGATGGGAGAGTCGAAGTTGCTCATTAAAGAAGAAGGCATATTTGCCGGTGTGGAAATCGCCAAAGAGGTGTTCCGTCGCTTTGACCCCGAACTGCAAGTCGAGGTCTATATCAATGACGGTGCACACGTCGTTCCTGGCGACATCGTCATGAGTGTGAAGGGTAGGGAGCAGAGCCTTCTGCAGACCGAGCGTCTGATGCTGAACATCTTGCAGCGTATGTCAGGCATTGCCACAATGACCCACAAATACCAGCAGGCACTTATTGATGCAGGTACTAAGACCCGTGTGCTTGACACTCGTAAGACAACTCCAGGTATGCGTATGTTGGAGAAGGAGGCTGTAAAGATTGGTGGCGGCACCAACCACCGCATCGGACTCTTCGACATGATTCTGCTGAAGGACAACCACATTGACTTCTGCGGAGGTGTACACAATGCCATCAGTCGTGCCAAGGCCTACTGCAAGGAACACGGCAAGGACCTGAAGATTGAATGTGAAGTCCGCGACTTCAAGGAATTGGAAGAAGCGCTGGCAGAGGGTTGCGACCGCATCATGTTCGACAACTTCACGCCCGAAGATACGGCAAAGGCTGTGAAACTCGTGGCAGGACGTGCCGAGACAGAGTCCAGTGGTGGCATCACTTTCGATACGATGATTCCATACGCCAAGGCAGGTGTTGATTTCATTTCGTTCGGTGCGTTGACACACAGTGTGAAGGGGCTCGACATGAGTTTCAAGGCAGCGGGTTCGGATAAACTAATTATTAAGAAATAAACCTATGAAAAGATATTTTCTGATAGCATCATTGTTCCTGCTCATTTTTCAGTTATCAACTTTCAAATCTTTCTCCTGTACCAACCTCATTGTCGGCAAGGCGGCATCGGCCGACGGCAGCGTGATTGTCAGCTATAACGCCGACAGTTATGGAATGTATGGACACTTGTACCGACATGTAGGCGGCAAGCACGTGCCAGGCGAGATGCGCAAAATCTATGAATGGGACACCAACAAGTATCTTGGTGAGATTCCGCAGGCACCTGTGACTTACAACGTTGTCGGCCAGATGAACGAACATCAGGTAAGCATCTGCGAAACTACTTTTGGCGGACGTGAGGAATTGGTCGATACGACGGGCATCATCGACTATGGTTCTCTGATTTATATTGGTCTTGAGCGTGCCACAACAGCACGTGAAGCCATCAAGATTATGACCGACCTCGTGGCAAAGTATGGCTATTGCAGCGAAGGCGAGACTTTTACGGTGGCTGACAAAAATGAGGCCTGGATACTGGAGATGGTGGGTAAAGGTCCTGGTCGTACGGGAGCCGTATGGGTGGCTGTACGCATTCCTGATGATTGCATCTGTGCTCATGCTAATCAAAGCCGTATCACACGCTTTGATATGAAGGACAAGCAAAACGTGATGTTTGCGAAGGATATGGTGAAGTTTGCCCGTGAGAAAGGTTTCTTCACAGGCAAGAAAGATGCTGATTTCTCTTTCCGTGACGCCTTTAATCCGCTCGACTTCGGCGGAATCCGCTATTGTGATGCACGTGCTTGGGTTTTCTTCAACAAGCATGTTGATGGCATGGACAAGTATCTGCCCTACATCAATGGTGAGGACATGACGCTGGAGATGCCACTCTACATGAAGCCCAAACATCTGCTTTCGGTACAAGATGTTCAGAACGGTATGCGTGACCACTATGAAGGTACGCCGCTGGACATGCAGCAAGATCTTGGCAGCGGTCCTTATAACATGCCATACCGTCCGTCGCCGCTTTCATTTACAGTTGATGGCAAAAAATACTATACCGAACGCCCCACCTCGACGCAGCAGACAGGTTTCTCCTTCGTCGGGCAGATGCGTTCTGCCTATCCAGACCCCATCGGCGGTGTGATTTGGTGGACGAACGACGATGCCAACATGACGGCCTACACACCTATTTATTGCGGAGTGAGCAAAGTACCGCAGTGCTACGAACGCATTGCTGGTGAGCAAGACGAACTGACCTTCTCTTGGAACTCCGCCTTCTGGCTCTGCAATACCGTCAGCAATATCGTTTATCCCTACTACAGCAAGATGTATCCCGACTTGCAGGCTGCTCAACAGGAACTCGAAACAGCCTTTCAAAAGGAGCAACTGCGTGTTGATACAGAGGCCCGTTCGCTTTACGATGAAAGTGCTGACAAAGCCATTGAATACCTTACGGCTTATAGCAATGGTGCAGCCGACCGCATGATGGACCGCTGGGACATTCTCTTCAAATATCTCGTCGTCAAACATAACGACATGGTAGTGAAGGCAGAAGAGAACGGCCATTTCAAACGTACAAAGCACGGCTTTGGTGCCGCTCCTATCCGTCCAAGTTACCCAGAACGTTACTGGCGCGAAGTCGTGAAGCAGACAGGCGAACGTTACTTAATGAAGTAATACCACGAATTTTACTAACTCATCAACTTAAAAACTAATCACTATGGATCAAGAACTCTTGAAAAAATGTGTGGAAGTGGCACAGGTATGGGCCACTGACCCCGTGTTCGATGCTGAGACACAGGCCGAAGTGAAGGCTATGCTGGAGGCAGAGGACAAGTCGCAACTCATCGACAGTTTCTACCAGACGCTCGAGTTTGGTACAGGCGGACTTCGTGGCATCATGGGTCCTGGTACGAACCGCATGAACCGCTACATCGTCGGTTCTGCCACACAAGGCTTTGCCAACTACATTCTCAAGGCATTCCCAGGCCGTAAGGACCTCAGCGTTGTTGTCGGTCATGACTGCCGCAACCACGGACGTGAATTTGCAGAGACCGTTGCCAACATCTTCTCGGCCAACGGCATCAAGGTCTATCTCTTTGAGAGCCTGCGCCCGACACCAGAAGTTTCATTCGCCATTCGTCAATTGGGTGCTCAGGCTGGTGTGAACGTTACCGCTTCGCACAACCCGAAGGAATATAACGGATACAAGGCATACTGGGATGATGGTGCTCAGGTACTGGCTCCGCACGATGTTGGCATTATCAACGAAGTCAATGCTGTTCGCATGGAAGATGTGAAGTGGGAAGGCAATCCTGACCTCATCGAAATCATCGGTGGTGAGATGGACTGGGACTACCTGCAGGGCGTCAAGGAGGCGATGGTTGACCAAGATGTCATCCTTCGTCAGAAAGACCTCAACATCGTTTATACACCGCTTCACGGAACAGGCCGCGTCATCATCCCCGAGGCTCTTCGTTCATGGGGCTTCCAGAACATTCACGTTGTGCCTGAGCAAATGGTCATCGATGGCAATTTCCCCACTGTTGTAAGCCCCAATCCCGAGAACTCCGAGGCGATGACACTGGGTATGAAACTCGGTACGAAACTCAATGCCGACCTTGTCATTGCCAGTGACCCCGATGCCGACCGTCTCGCCATCGTCTGCCGCAACTCGAAGGGTGAGTGGGAGATTCTCAACGGCAACATGACTTGCATGATGTTCGCATGGTACATTATTGCCAACAAGAAGAAACTCGGTCAGTTGAAGGGCAACGAGTTCCTTGTAAAGACCATTGTCACCACTGAACTCATTCGTCGCATAGCCGACAAGAACGGTGTTGAACTTCAGGACTGCTACACTGGTTTCAAGTGGATTGCGTCGCTCATCCGCGAGAACGAAGGCGTGAAGAAGTACATTGGCGGTGGTGAGGAGAGTTTCGGCTTCCTGCCGTTCGATAAGGTTCGCGACAAGGATAGCCCAGCCTCCATCTGCCTCATCTGCGAAATCGCTGCATGGGCAAAGGACAACGGCAAGACCCTCTACGACCTGCTTATGGACATCTATGCTGAGTATGGATTCTCCTACAACAAGACCATCAACGTCGTACGTCCAGGAAAGTCGGGTGCCGATGAAATCAAGGCCATGATGGAGAACTTCCGCAACAATCCTCCGCGCGAATTGGCTGGCTCGCCCGTCTGCTGCATCAAGGACTTCAAGTTACTGGAAATGACCGATGCCGCAGGCAAGAAGACTCCGATTCAGATGCCCGATCGCAGCAACGTCCTACAGTGGTTTACCGAGAACGGTACGAAAGTCAGTGTCCGTCCTTCTGGTACAGAGCCGAAGATTAAGTTCTATCTCGAAGTGCCTGAAGCATTCACAGGTGCCGCCGACTACGAGCGTGCATGTGATGTTGCAGAAAAGAAATGCCTGGACATTGCCAAGGCACTCGGACTCTAATCAGATACATCCTTTACGGTAGAAAAGCGCATGGTTCCCATGCGCTTTTTCTTTGATTATCTTTTAATTGTTAAGATATTGTCGTACCTTTGCAGCGAATTAAGAATATGGGTAAAAAGATGAAGATGAAGACAATGACGACGAGAGGGCTGGCAGTTGTATGGATGCTGCTGCCGACGTTGACGGTTCTTGCACAGGAAACCAACCCCGAACCGTTTGTACGTAAGCGTTTGCTGAAGGAAGTAAAGGCTCAGAACAAAGCCGAGCATTACGACAAGAGTGCCGACCTGCTTCGGACGGCTTTCAGCCAATATAGTGAAGCCGCCAACGACGCGGAGTTGGTCAACTATGCCCTGACAGCGCAGATGGAACTGGCTAAGCAGCAGAGCCGTGCCATCTTCCTCGGACAGAAGCCCGATACGGCACGCTATTTCGGACACGTCCTCGAAGCCTATCGCTATGCCCTACGCACCGATTCGCTCGACCGTCTGCCTGACGAAAAAGACCGTGTCCGTCCCAAGTACACGTCGAATGTAAGTACGGCACTCACCGACTTGCGAAACAACCTTCGCTCAGGAGGCAAGTTCTTCTATAAGCATCGAGACTTCGAACGTGCCCTGCCTTATTTTGAGACCTATTTGCAGACACTCTCACACCCACTCGTTCTCAACGAAAAGTTGACAGACCTTGCAGTGCCGCTCGATGCCGACAGCATTGAGATTGCACGTCTGGCGATGATTTCAGCCTTTTCTGCTCAGAAATATGATAAGGTGTTGAAGTTTCAGCCGCTTGCCACGCAAGATACCGTTCAGCGAGCCCTCTTGCTTGAGTTAGCAGCCAAGTCGTGCCGTCAACTCGGTTCAGAGTTGCGTTATGTGCAGATGCTGCAGCAAGGATTCGAGCAGTATCCACTCCACGAGTATTTCTACACAACGCTGCTTTCCTACTATAACAATGAGCCCGACTATCACGAGTCGCTCGCCATTCTCAACCGTCTGCTGGAGTTGCAGCCGCGCAATCGCAAGTTCCTCTATCTCAAGGGAAAAATGCTTCAAGGACTGCATCAGTTGGAAGAGGCGGCGCAGGTGTTTCAGGAGACCATTCAGGTCATGCCCGACGATGCGGAGGCTCATGCCAGTCTGGCCAGTGTCTATCTGCAGCAGGCACACGACTATTATAATGCTACCGATTTGAAGATTGGCGACAAGAACTACGCCAAACACCGTCGTCAACTCAACGACTACTACACACGTGCCATGAAGGCATACGAGCAGGCACGTAGTTTCAACGAGCATGAAACGTCGCTGTGGCTGTCTGGCTTGCGCGAAACCTATTACAAACTGAACAAAGGCAAGGAACTCAAGGCGTTGGAGCGAAAGTACAAATAAATGGTTACTTTGGGGAACGATAGAGCGGTCGGCACAACGACTCCTCAATTTTTTGTCCAAGTTTTATATTGTCTGCAGGGATGATAGATGAATATGTGCCAACTGCTAAATTAAATTCAGGACATCCATCAGGTCCCGAAGGCTTAACATGTTGAAATATAAATTGTATTAATTGTAGGGACGACCCGTGGGGCGTCCCTACAAGAATCTGGTTTACCGGCAATAATAAAAATCCGTCGAATCCGTGTTTCAAACAGCCTTAACAATCGGAGTTATGCAGGCTGAAAAACAGGACACAGTGGGGATGTTTGTTCCACCGCAGTGAAACAAAAGTTTCACTGCGGTGGAACTTTTGTTTCGGCGCAGTGAAATTTTAGTACCACCGCAGTGAAACAGTTGTACCACTGCGGTGAGGACACTTTGGTACAAAAGTATAAGAGAAAATCCCCAATCAATTGTCATAAGACATTTTCGTCGCGACTCGGCAAAAATAACTTATCAATACGTGAGTTCGGCGTAAGAATACATATACATCAGTTAAGCCCCCAAAAAGATTTCAAGATGTTAAGGACCAGATGGATGTCCCACATGGCTTTGCTTATATCGAACTTACGTTAAATTAGTAGCAAAAAAAAGGGCTACCCCGTTGCTCACGCAAAAGAATAGCCACAACACAAACACAAAATAAAACACGACAAAACTATATCGCTTTGGTTAACGGTTAGCGTTAACCGTATTTTTTCTTACTGGATGCCGTCCTCACGCAGTTTCAACTGCCATTTCCAGGCACTGCGGAGCACGTCGTCGATGTCGGCTTCGGCCTTCCAGCCGAGCACTTTGTTGGCTTTATCGACATTTCCCCAGACTTTTTCGATGTCGCCTTCGCGACGCGGAGCAAACTCCCACGGCAGTTTCACGCCAGTGGCACGTTCAAAACCTTCGACCACTTCGAGTGTCGAGAGACCACGACCTGTACCGATGTTGAATACTTCGACGGGGTCGGTATCAGGATTGTCAAGCACACGTTCCATAGCCTTTACGTGGGCCTTTGCCAGATCCACTACATAGATGTAGTCGCGGATGCACGTTCCGTCGGGTGTGCCGTAGTCGTTGCCGAAAATCTTCAGTTGCTTGCGGATGCCGATGGCGGTCTGCGTGACGAAGGGGATGAGGTTCATGGGCACGCCGTTCGGCAGTTCGCCGATGAGTGCCGTGGGGTGTGCGCCGATAGGGTTGAAGTAGCGTAGGATAACACTCTTGATGGGTGCGCCGCTGTGGATGAAGTCCTGTATGATTTCCTCGTTCACCTGCTTCGTGTTGCCATAAGGCGAGAGGGCCTTCCGGATAGGAGCCTGTTCGGTCACAGGCAGGTTTTCGGCCGTCGGTTGTCCATAGACGGTACAGGACGACGAGAAGATGATGCCTTTCACGTCGTACTTCGGCATGAGTTCCAGCAGGTTAATGAGCGAGTTGAGATTATTGCGATAGTAGAGCAGGGGCTTTTCGACCGATTCGCCTACAGCCTTGCTGGCGGCGAAGTGGATGATGCCCTTGATGCCAGGATATTTCTGGAACACGCCTTCGAGGGCTTTGATGTCGCAGCAATCTACCTTTTCAAAGGCAGGACGCACGCCAGTGATTTTCTCAATGCCGTCGATGACGTTGGCGTTTGAGTTGGAGAGGTTGTCGATGATGACCACCTGATAGCCGGCTTGCTGCAGTTCAACGGTGGTGTGTGAACCGATGAAGCCTGTGCCGCCTGTTACGAGAATCGTCTGTTTCATGTTGTGTGTGATGTTGAGTTGTGTGTTTAGTTAGATGATAATTTTTCATGTCTTTCGATGCAAAGTTATATAATTTCATCAGAAACAAAAAATAAAAAGCAGTAAAAGTTTCATTTTTCGGTATATTTGTCTATTTTTGCAGCATCAATTGTCACAAAAGTTCCACTCATGCGTCGTTTTTTTATTCAAATAATATACACACGGTCGCAACGTCGGTTTTTCAGCCTGCTATGCAGTTGTGCTTTGTCTCTCACAATGTGCATTTCTTGCCGGCAGCCGAGTCCGACCGTCGCCGAAGGGGTCTTTGAGAAGAAAGATGCGGTGACCGCCTTCGACCTCGACGACATTCAGCAGGGTGGCGAACTCATTGCTCTCACCCTCTACGGGCCGGCGAGTTACTTCGAGTGGCGTGGCGAGGACTTCGGTCCGCAATACCGTCTGGCCGACGCTTTTGGTCGCAGCATCGGTGTGAGCGTCCGTGTCGATGTTTGCCGCAGTGAGCAGGAAATGTTGCAGCGGCTCCTGAAGGGCGACGGCGACATCGTGGCCTACCACGTGGGTGTGGCCGATTCCTTGCAAGACGAAGTGGCATTCTGTGGCGAACATGCCATCACTCACCTGCTCGACACACTCTCCGTCGTCGAGCGTGACCGTTCGCTCCGTCCCGAAGGACAGGTCGCCTGGCTCGTGCGCAACAATTCCCCTCAGTTGGAATCGGCTCTGAACAAATGGCTGACGAAGAACGAGCCGAATCTGCTGGCGATGTCGATTCCCAAACCCTCTACTCATCCCTCTTCAAGAAAGGGCCGCAGATCGTCAATCGGTAGCTATTCCCTCCCTTCGGGGAGGGCAAGGGTGGGGGCATCTGGTTCGCCTGGTACTCTTTCTCCTATTATAAAAAGGTACGCGCACGAGGTGGGTTGGGATTGGCGACTGCTGGCTGCCCAATGCTATCAGGAGAGCGGATTCAATCCGCAGGCCGTCTCGTGGATGGGTGCGCAAGGCCTCATGCAACTTATGCCCTCGACAGCCCGTACGTTTGGAGTGCATGACGTCTTCGACCCCGAGCAGAACCTGCGTGGAGCCGCCGCCTTCATCAAGACTCTCCAGCAACGCTACGCCTCCATTCCTGCCGACGAGCGCATCAACTTCATCCTTGCCGCCTATAATGCAGGTCCTGGCCATGTCGATGACGCACGCAATCTGGCAAAGAAACTCGGTCGCAATCCCGACCGCTGGCAAGGCAACGTCGCCGACATCGTGCTCCGCATGTCCGACGCCACCTACTACAACGACCCCGTCTGCCGCCACGGCTATTTCCGCGGCTCAGAGACCTACAACTACGTCGCCGACATCCGTGAGCGATGGAGTGCCTACCGCAATCAACTTCAATAATTCTTGAGGAATGATATAGCATTTGGCACAATGACACTTCAACTTTTGGACACAAAATAATCTCAAAATTTTTACGCAAAATTTAGATTTTGCGCTATATTTGTGAAGATTTTGTGTCCAACCTTTTGAATGCGTGAAAAGAATTATGCTAACTGCTATATCATCTCCATTATTAACGTGCAGACCCTCAAAAACTGTACCGCAGTATGACGAAAGTTGAACTGCGGTACAGCCGTAGTCATACTGTGGTGCGTCCAAAGTTATACTGCGGTACAAATAAAATGGTAGGACACCTCCCCTTTTTTAGCGGAATAGTCCTGAGTCGTGGTCGGTGGTGTCGAGTTTTTTCTGAATACGGTAGTCTTTGCCTGACGTGAAATCCCAACTGATGCCGATGACGAACATGGAGGCGTTGTCGTTAATCCAGTTTTTCCGATGAAACTGAAGAAGGCTGGTGGGGACCGACTCCGACGAATAGCGAGCCCGTGTGAAGAGCCAATAGCAGCCAGCCGTAACGCGCCAACCTTTCTTCTGCCAGAAGGCTAAGAGGTATTGGGTATTCTCATCGTAGGAGAGTTGGGAGCCGTTGAGTTGGGACGAGACGATACGGCCTATGTAGGTAATGCCCCATGAAGCATGTCGAAACTGTACGCGCCACACGAGTGGTGCGTATGTGTGATGATAGTGGCCGGTGATGGGACTGTCGATAGTTTGTCTGTGAACCAATCCAGAGAGGACCAGCGTCAGCAAATTGTTCGCCAATGGACGCCATGTGAGGCCGTAACCAATGCCATAGGAAGATGCATAGTTGGCATTCTCTTGCATGTTGATGAGATAAGGCTTGCCGCCGAGAATGCTTTCGGTATAGTAACTGTTGATGGGATGGTGAACGTATTGCTGCGTGAGAGAAAGGGACAGGTTGAGCGTAGGTGGATTCCAGCGCAGGGTCAGTTTATTGGTGTAATTGGTCGAGGGGCGCAGATAGGGATTGCCTTTCGAAGCCACGCCAGGCAGTATGAGCGTGGTGTTGTTGCTCAGTTGGGATATGGTGGGCGTGTCGGTCCAGGTCGAACTGGTAAACTGCAGGCTGGTCTGCTGGCTGGGGTTGTAGGTGAGGACCAACTGAGGCATGAACGCCCACTTCGACGTGTGGGTGTCGTCGTTGGCCGTACGCACTTGTGTGACACTCGTGCCTATGTGGTACATCAGGCGGCTCAGCCGTCCGCCGAACTCGGCATAGAAACGATGGGTAGTACTGGCCGAACTGTAGCGGTAGTCTTGGAAGTCGGAAAGTACGTTGCTGAGGGTGGCCTTTGACTTTCCGTAGGAGAATCGGTAACCGGTTTGCAGGCTGGTCGTTCCCCATTCCTTGGTATAGGCAACCTCGCCACCTATTGAGTGTTTATTGCTCGTCTGCCGCTGGTGGTCGTACAGTAGGCTGCTGCCGTCGCCCAGCCGTTGCTTGTCGTTGTCGAGTTCGTAGCGGTTATGAAAGTAGGTCAGGGTGAGGTCGACGTCGAGTTCCTGATGATGGGGCAGATGCTTTTGAAGATAGCCGTTGACGCTGGGATTGAATTCGTAGGTGTGGTAGTGCGAACGTCCTTCGCCCTGGGAGTCCACAGAACCCTCCAACAGGTCGATATCGACGTGGCGATGGTCGTGCTTCGTGCAAAGCGAAGGACTTGCCGTCACCTGAACGGCGAGGTCTTCGGGACGATTGTATGTATATTTCAGGACTGGGTTGTGGCCACGATAGCCGAATGAACGCTTGTGGCGCTCGATGTAGTCGTTTTGCTGGCCGTTGAGTTGATAGTGGAAGGACGATTCGCCCTGATCATCCTTGTATTCCCGAAGGTTAAGCGAATAGGAGGCCTGAAACTGGTGACGGCCGGAGGTATAGGTGAAGTAGGCATCGTCGTTGCCGAAACCAGTCGTGAAGGCATGGGTGAGGTCAATACCAAGTCCGAAGCCGTTGTCAAGACGCTTGGTCACGACATTCACGACGGTACTGGCGTCTGAATAGCGTGCGGGTGGGACGTTGTAATACTCTACGCGGACAATCTTGTCGGGCGGAATGCTTTTGAGGTCGATGTCGGAGGCACGAATGCCGTTGAGCAGAAGGGTCACGCTACCACCGTTCATGCGGCAGATGCGATTGGAAATGGGGTCAATCTGCAAGTCTTCCACATGCTCGAGCAGGTCACGCACGTTGCGAGCCTGGGCTATCTGCTGGTTGGTAAAGGTGTGGACGCTCTTATCGACATAATGCAGGATGTGCTCTCCTTTCACGACGACGCCGTTGATGAAGTATTCCTCCGACTGCAGGCTGATGGTGCCCATGTCTTCCTCGGAGCATGTGGCATAGTACTTCTTGTAGCCCAGACAGGAAATGCCGACGAGGACTTCATGCTGATGGAAGGGAATGACGAAGTGGCCGTCTTCGTTGCTCACACCATGGGTGATGACGGCCGAGTCGGTCGGTTGCATCAAGACGATACTGGCATAGGCGATGGGACGATGCTTCTCGTCGACGATGATGCCGTGGAGATGGCGGTCGGCCTTTTCGGTACATTCGACATAGATGCTACGGCCGTCAACGGTCATGCGGATGGGGTAGTAGCCTATGATTTGCTGAATGGCGTCGGGAATGCTGACGTCCTTCAGTTCGGTAGATACGCGGAAGTCCTCCAGTTCGTTATAGATGAAGGCAATCGTGAAGTCGTGGCTTTGCGCCTGGATGTATTTCAGGGCCTCGGAGAAAGAAATGTCGTTGAACGTATGCGAAAGCGTTTGTGCCTGAGTGTGCCAGGCTGTTGTCACGCATAGCAGAAGGGTGGCGAGAATCTTTTTCATGGGACGGATGCGTGTCGTGGTTCGACGATCAGGGTGTTCTCATGCAGGTGCAGGTGGAAGGTCTCAAAGTGGTTGAGTTGGTCTATCCACTCTTCTTTCGTCGTGGCTGAGGTCCATTGGTAGTAGAGGCGCAAGCCATGAAGGTTGTCGGCACGATATTCAACTTGGCGAATGCCATAATAATTGGTTAAACGGTTCAGGACGTTCTCGAGCGTGGTATTGTCGAAGAGGATTGTGTCCGTCCCAACCTCAGCCGTCTGTAGGTTCTGCGCAGGCTGGATGGTCGTGTCGTTTTCCTGTGCTTGTGGCGAAATAAAAGGGTTGTGTTGCTGCCAAAGTATGATAGCCACGGCAAGGCCCGAGAGCACGAATAAGCCCGTGACGACGGCTGCTGCGCGTTGCAGAAACGTGTTCTTCCTTCCTGTCCGTAGCCGTTGCCACTCTGTAGTCATGGTTTCGTCGTCGACGATTTGTTCCGCTTGTTCGTAGCAGGAAGTACTCTGAAGTTTGGCCATCATCGTGTAGAGTTCGGAGCATTCTTTGTCAGAAAGAATCTTCTGCCACTCCGTTGTACTATACAGTTCGGGGTGCTCCATCATGCGGAACAGAAGTTCTGTGTTCGGTGTCATGGTTCCATGTTTTTGAGGGTTGAACGGAGTTGTTGAAGCGCATGGCGAAGGTGGCGATAGACCATGCGTTCGCTGACTTGCAAGTGCGCAGCAATTTCGCGGAACTTCATCCCTTCGTCAAAGTGCATTCTGACGACATCGCGACAAGTGGGGGGCTCCAGAAGCTCCATGGCTTGCTGAAGCATGCGCAGTTCGTCCTCGTCGGGCGCTATGGGCAAGAATTCTCCGTCTTGTTCCAACAGATACATTCGGCTGATGCGCATCTGAATCTGGCGGTTGCGCATGACGTTCAGACAACGGTTGCGGACACTTGTCCTCAAGTATTTCTCTGCCGTTTCCTTCTTCAACGTCATGAACGGATGCTGCAGCAGATAGGCAAAGACGTCGTGAACCATGTCCCTGCTTTCTTCTGCGTCGTGCAGCATGGAGAATGCCTGTCGGAAAAGCATCTGGTAATGCTGCTCAAACAACTGCTGTATCTGCCTTGTCGTCGTCATACATGTCTATATACACATGAAACGCTATTTACTGAACCGGAATCACTCAAAAATAAAGTTGGCACGTGGTATTCTTTTACACGTCAATCTTCTGAAATCCAGACATCAATCTCCATCAATAAATATTTTAAGAGATTGACGATTCCATTATTGAAGATTGACGTGTAAAAAAGCAAGTTTAAGTCTCTGCAATATTATCCAAATCGTTCCACAAAAAATCCCCGCAAAAAACTTGCAGGGATTCTCATTCGTTCTTCTTTGTTGGGGTGCCCGGACGGACTCGAACCGTCGACATTCAGAACCACAATCTGACGCTCTAACCAACTGAACTACGGGCACCATGTTGCTCTCCTCTTTCGGAAAGCGAGTGCAAAGGTAAGAATAAAAGTACAAAGTACAAAGAACTAAGTACAAAAATTTTACAGAAGACCGTAAAAAATTATTGATAGAACTCTTTTTTGCCAGCGCTGAGGGTATTCTTCATGAGCGAGCAGATGGTCATGGGGCCTACGCCGCCTGGCACAGGAGTGATGGCAGAACAGAGGGGTGCCACGTTGTCAAAATCGACGTCGCCGCAGAGGCGGTAGCCGCTCTTGCGCGTTGAGTCGGGCACTCGTGTCGTACCTACGTCGATGACGACGGCGCCTGGCTTGACCATGTCGGCTGTGACGAAGTGGGGCGTTCCGATGGCGGCGATGATGATGTCGGCCTGGCGGCATTCTTCCTTCAGGTTGGTGCTGTGGCTGTGGCAGACGGTAACGGTGGCGTCGCCTGGCTGACGTTTCTGCATCATGAGCGTGGCCATGGGCTTGCCGACGATGTTGCTGCGGCCGAGGATGACGCATTTCTTGCCACTCGTCTCGATGTGGTAGCGGCGCAGGAGTTCGAGGATGCCGTTGGGGGTGGCGGAGATGTAGCAGGGCAGCCCGATGGACATGCGGCCCACGTTGATGGGGTGGAAGCCATCGACGTCCTTGCGGTAGTCAATCGCCTCGATGACCCTTTGTTCGCTGATGTGGCGGGGTAGGGGCAGTTGGACGATGAAGCCGTCGATGTCGTCGTTGCGGTTCAGTTCATCGACCTTGCGAAGCAGTTCTTCTTCGGTCACGTCGGCTTCGTAGCGGATGAGCGTCGAGGTGAATCCACATTGCTCGCAGGCAATCACTTTGTTCTTCACGTAGGTCTCGCTTCCGCCGTCGTGTCCGACGAGGATGGCGGCGAGGTGCGGACGTTTGCCGCCTGAGGCGACGATGCGTGCCACCTCTTCTGCAATCTCGGCCTTGATGGCTGTTGCCGTTGCTTTTCCGTCGATAATCATAAAAACGAATATTAGAAAGTGACTACTTCCTCCCATTCAGGGGAGGGCAGGGGGAGGGGTCTCTTACCTTCTCCTTCTGCCCATCATGCGTGGCATACCTGGGATGTTGGGCATGGCCTGCTTGTTGGTCATCATGTGCATCATCTTGCGCATCTGCTCAAACTGCTTGGTGATACGGTTGATTTCGTCGATGTTGACACCGCAGCCTTTAGCGATGCGTTGCTTGCGGCTGAGGTTGATGACATCGGGGTGCTCACGTTCGTATGGTGTCATCGAGCCAATCATGGCCTCGACGTTCTTGAAGGCGTTGTCGTCGATGTCGATGTCCTTCAGAGCCTTGCCCATGCCTGGAATCATGCCCATGAGGTCCTTGACGTTGCCCATCTTCTTAATTTGCTGGATTTGGGAGATGAAGTCGTTGTAGTCAAACTTGTTCTTCGCCATCTTCTTCTCCAGACGCTTGGCTTCCTCCTCGTCAAACTGCTGCTGCGCACGTTCGACGAGCGAGACGATGTCGCCCATGCCGAGGATGCGGTCGGCCATGCGTTCGGGGTGGAAGACGTCGAGGGCTTCCATCTTCTCGCCTGTTCCGACGAACTTGATGGGCTTATCGACGACGGTACGGATGGAGAGGGCTGCACCACCACGGGTGTCGCCGTCGAGTTTGGTCAGGATGACGCCGTCGATTTCGAGGCGTTCGTTGAAGGTCTGAGCCGTGTTGACGGCATCCTGGCCCGTCATGGCATCGACGACGAGGAGGGTTTCATGGGGATTGACAGCGGCTTTGATGCGCTCAATCTGCTGCATCAGTTCTTCGTCGATGCTCTGGCGGCCCGCTGTATCGATGATGACGACGTCGTTGCCGTTCTGGCGTGCCTCAGCGATGGCGTTCAGGGCTACCTGAATCGGGTCGGTGGCACCCATCTCGAGGTGGATAGGCACATTCACCTGTTCGGCCAACACGCGCAACTGCTCCATGGCAGCAGGACGGAAGGTGTCGCAGGCAGCCAGCAACGGGCGCTTGCGCATCTTCGTCTTGAGCAGCAGGGCGAGTTTTCCGCTCATCGTCGTCTTACCGGCACCGTTCAGACCAGCCATCAGGATGACGGCAGGACGAGCGTCGAGGTTCAGTTCGGTGGCTTTACCGCCCATAAGGGCAGCCAGTTCGTCGTGCACAATCTTGACCATCAGTTGGCCAGGCTTCAGACTGGTCAGCACGTTCTGTCCCAGCGCCTTCTCTTTCACCGTGTCGGTGAATGTCTTGGCTACTTTATAGTTGACGTCGGCCTCGAGCAGTGCCTTGCGCACGTCCTTGAGGGTTTCGGCGACGTTGATTTCGGTGATTTTGCCTTCACCCTTCAGTATTTTGAACGACCGTTCTAATCGCTCCGATAAGTTCTCAAACATAGATATTGTTTTTTAATAAAACAGGATTGATGGGATTTTGAGGATTATTGGCAACAATCCTATTCATCCTTATAATCCTGTGTTTTTTTTACACCTTGATAAATCAGGTAAATCACGATGGCGATGAGTAGCGCGATGCACGTGTAGCCGATGATGTGGCTGTAGCGTGAAATCGTCTGAATCAGTGTGTCCTTGTCCACCTGCGTGTGGCAGGCATAGCCGATGGCTACGAGGATGCCGTTCCACAATCCTGCACCCAGACAGGTGTAGAGGATGAAACTGCCGAGGTTCATGCGGGCCAGTCCGGCAGGGATGGAAATCAACTGGCGGATGGCGGGAATCATGCGTCCGATGAGCGTCGAGATGGCACCGTGGCGGTCGAAGTAGGCCTCCGCCTTTTCCACCTTCCTCGGGTTGATGAGGCACATGTGCCCGAAGCGGCTGTTGGCGAAGGCATAGACGATGGGGCGTCCCAGAAAGTACGACAGTCCGTAGTTGATCATGGCCCCGATGAGTGCCCCGAGCGTACCGCTCAGGATGACCATCGGCACGGACATCTCGCCCGTCTCGGCCGCCATGTAGGCCGCCGGTATCATCACCACCTCGCTCGGGAACGGGATGAACGAACTCTCGATGGCCATGAACAGGATAATCCACCCATAGTTCAGGTTCTCCAACGCTCCTTGCGACAAATTTACAATTAGTTCTTCCATTCGGTTGTTTTTTACTACGGAAAAACTCGGAAATTCTCGGAAAAACTCGGAAATTGTTGTTTTCTGTGTATTTCCGTTATTTTCCGTGTATTTCTGTTGTATCCGTTTTTGAGACTGCAAAGGTACGAATAAGTGAGCGGAATACAAAATGGAAAATGCATTTTTCGCATTTTTCGGCATAGCCCAGCGTTAGCAATCATTCTTCGTACTGCTTGAAACGCGCTGGAGGAAAGCATTTATGATTCTCTTTCAGTATCTCAAAAGTTGCTTTCAAGTCTGTCTGGAATACCACTGCGCTGAAACTCTTGTACCACTGCGCTGAAACTCTTGTACCACCGCGTTGAAACTTTTGTACCACCGCGCTGAAACTTTTTTCTGAACCACAGTACCTTTTTTCCTGCACTTTTTTTGTCTTTCCCTTGCACGTTTGAAACTTTCTCCGTACCTTTGCAACCGCTTTCCGAATGGAGGGCACCCAAACATGGGTAAGTCCTGTACGGCCAGCTCCCTATAATCCTCCAGGGCTTGACCGCAGCAAAGGCGTTAGGTCGTAGCGGCGCGATACAGATTGCTTACCCACCCGCCTCTTTAGCTCAGTTGGCCAGAGCACGTGATTTGTAATCTCGGGGTCGTTGGTTCGAATCCGACAAGAGGCTCAAAGTTTTTCTTGTGACGGCATCGAAAGTATACTTTCAGATGACGACATCAAGGAAAAGTTTGAAAGCCTGCCTACGGCAGGTGTTTCGGATATTTAATCCGACAAGAGGCTCATCAAAAATCAAGGATTTTAAGGATGAAAAGGATTGCTCAATACGAGAAAAATCCATGAAATCCTTAAAATCCTTGACTTGTTAAGTATGGTCATGGACAGTAAACAGATGTGGACGGAGGTCAGCGAGGTGTTTTTTTCCGAACAGTCGCTTCGGCAGAAATATACCTTGCTGTATGGGGTGCTCGACCGTGTGTGCATTGAGTTGACGACTGGGCTCAATGCCCACTACAACAGCCTTTTCACACGTCTGCAGGTGCTGTGTCGTATGCATGAATATCCGTTGACGGCAGTGGATACCATGCGATGGCGGGCGCGTCAGGTAAAGCAGGGTGGTTACGAACCGGATGAGGCGGAGTTTCTTCAAGACGTCAAGGCGCTCAGCGATGCATTGTGCCGTTTTACCGACAGCAGGTTGCCGTTGAAACTGCGTCGTGCCTTGCCCGACCGTGTGATGCCTTCAGCCGTTCGTCCTGCCCGAAACCGCAAGCAGAAGCGTCAGCGTTTTGTGGCTGTCAGTCGTGACGAACGTTTTATCTATGCACGCACGGCTGACGACCCTTCGGTCGACCTGCTTCGCATCGACTTTACCCTCAATGAACACACGCAGCAGACAGCCGCCTATGTCGAGGCAGACATGGCTTTTAACTGCGTCGCTTTCACTGTTGACAAGGACGACATCTATTACCCTACGATTCTGGTGCTGGAGCCCGACTACCTCATCGACGTCAGTGCGCTGACCTCGTGTGTGCGTCCATACGGCTCGAGTCCGTTCAACTATCTGCTAAAGAAGTTTACCGACAAGCCTGAGAGCCGTGCTATTCTGCTCGGACATGTTGCCAACCAGATGCTCGACGATTGTGTGAACGATGCCGATGCCTCCTACGAAAATAGTGTGCAGCGTGCTTTCCGCGATCATCTTCTCGACTTCTGCACGGCCGAGGGCATCAATGCCCAGTTCTTTGCTGAATGCCGCCAGCAGTTCGACCATATCAAGCAGACGGTGCAGTCGCTCAACCTGTCCGAAGGCGGTGCCCAACTCGAACCCTCCTTTTTCTGCGAGACCTTAGGCTTGCAGGGGCGTTTCGACCTCCTTGCCAATGATTTTACAAAGTTGCTCGAGTTGAAGTCTGGCAAATGGAACGAGGCTCGCCGTTCAGTACAGCGTGAACACCTGCTCCAGATGTTGCTTTACAAGGAAATTCTCTACTACAACCTCGACGTCAGGCAGAACCAGTGTGCCGGCTATCTCCTCTATAGCAAATACCCCTATTTGCTTGAGCAGCGTAGTGCCCAGCAGATGGTACAGGAAGTGTTGACGCTGCGCAACCGTATTGTTGTTCTCGAACGCTGGCTCTGTGCAGGCCGAGGCCGCGAATTTCTCAGCAAACTGACCGCCGACCTGCTTTGGCAGGACAAGACCCTCAATCAGAGTTACTGGGAACGTTACTTCCGTCCCGAAATCGACGCGATTCTCCACGCCTTGCACACTGCTGATGACCTTACGAAGGACTATTTCTATACGTTCCTTCAGTTCATCGAACGTGAGCACATGTTAGCCAAAGTGGGCGACAGCCGTATCGAATCGACGCGGGGCATGGCTTCGCTCTGGAATGCCGATGCCGACCTCAAACACGAGAACGGCGACCTGCTCATCGGTCTGAGGCTGAAAGAACAGCGTCGTGAGCAGCATCTCATCACCTCCCTCTGTTTCGCCTTCGATGCTTCACAGGATAGTCAACCCAGTTTCCGTGCAGGTGATGCCGTCGTGCTCTACCAGCGGGACCAAGCCACGGACAACGTGACCAACCGTCAGGTCCTTCGTGCCACCGTTGAACACATCGCCCCCGATACTGTCTGGCTCCAACTCCGCACCCCCCTGCGAGCCTCTACATTCGACTCCCAGCACCCCACCTTCCACACCTACATGGCACTTGAGCACGACCATGTCGAATCCTCCTTCCGCAGCCTCTACAGCGGACTGTTCGCTATGCTGACCACCACACCCAGCCGTCGTGCCCTGCTGCTTTGTCAGCGACAGCCCACAGCCGACGATTTCCAACTCATTGTCGGCCCCCCAGGCACAGGTAAGACGAGCGTGACCCTCAGACGGATGGTCGAGACGATGCACGGAGAGGAGAAACGTTTGCTGCTCACTGCCTACACCAACCGTGCCGTCGATGAAATCTGTGAAATGACGGAGCAGACAGGAATCCCATACCTCCGCATCGGCAAACCACTTTCTTGCGACGAGAAATACCGCCACCGACTATTGGTGAATGTGACACAGAATTTCAGTAAACGGTCAGAAATTATTGACATTCTGCAAAATACGCCTATTATCATTGGAACCGTCTCGTCGCTAACCTCCCACCTCAACATCTTTGACCTCCTCCAATTCGACGTCCTCATCATCGACGAAGCCTCACAGATACTCGAACCCCAACTGCTTCCGTTGCTCTGTCGCCATCAGGGCAAGTTTGTGATGATTGGCGACCACAAGCAACTGCCCGCTGTCGTCCTACAGTCAGCGCAACAGACCGAAGTGCAGACGCCAGCACTGCGAGCCATCGGACTCGCCAACTGCCGCAACTCCCTCTTCCAGCGACTCTGTCAGTGGGCGACCGCCACGGGCTGCACCGACCTGCTCTGCTTCCTGAACCGTCAGGGCCGGATGCACCCCTGCATCTCCACCTTCGCCAGCCGACAGTTCTATGGCGGTCGTCTCGACATCGTTCCTCTGCCACACCAGCAGGCCGACCTGCCCTATATATTATATGCCCCCGAAGAGCGTATCGTTGCCACCCGTCGGGTTGCCTTTTTCGACGTGCCCACCCCGTCGCTGTCCGAACGTCAGCCCAAGATGAACGAGGCAGAGGCACAGCAAGTCGCACGCATCGCCCAGATGTTGCAGCACCTGCACCACGAAAACAACCTGCCTTTTGTACCCTCGCGTCAAGTCGGCATCATCGTTCCCTTTCGCCGACAGATTGCAGCCGTGCGCCGAGCCCTTCTGCAGGCAGGCATCGACGATGCCTCGCAGATGGTCATCGACACCGTCGAACGTTATCAGGGAAGTCAGCGCGACATCATCCTCTATGCCACTACTGTCAGCCAGCCCTACGAACTCGATTTGCTCTCCGACATCGTCAAGATGGACGACGGGACGTCTGTTGACCGCAAACTCAACGTTGCCGTCACACGTGCCCGCCAGCAGTTCTTTCTCGTCGGCAGCCGTCGGTTGCTGATGCAGAACCCGCTTTACGCTTCTCTCATCCATTATTTAGAGGCATAGAAACTAAGTTTTTCTGCGGTGTACGCTGTGTTCGTCCTCCTCCTACTGTCCCAGACTACCCAGAAAATGGTAAAAATGAGTCGGAACATCAGAAATGCAGGGTGCAAACTTGCGTAACCCATTGAAAAGTCTTAACTTTGCACTCAGAAACGAAACAATCTGATGGAAACGAAACAAATCGTCTGGGAAGATTTGGGCGTAAAGGCGGAGATGTCTGTCTTTGCGCCGGAAGGAGGTGTGGCGGAGATGCATGCCATCTTGCATGTGGAACCGTGCGGCGAGATGTTTGCGGGTCAGTTGGCTCGCCTCTATGCCGCAGAAGAACGTCTGGTGGAGGTGCCGGAGATGCAGGGCGCAACGCCTGTGATGAAACGCTACTTCCTCAGCGATGCCACAAATCAACGTCCACTGATGAAGGACACGACGGATTGCGCCTGTTCCTACATTCAGCAGCAGCCGCTGGACGGCTCGAAAGTGGGCGTTTGGATCTATTTGCAACGCGGAACGGCGGTATCGACGGAGAATGGCATCGTGGTGAGCAGCCACAATGGCTACAGACATCTTTGGCAGATGGGAATGTGCGAAAACCGTGGCGACGCTGCCTTGCAGACGGACCACTTGCTCGTGAAGTACGAGGAGGCGCTGAAGCAGTTTGGTGCGACGTTGGAGCAGAACTGTATCCGCACGTGGTTCTTCGTGCGTGACGTGGACACGCAGTATGGTGGCATGGTACGTGCGCGTCGTGAGAATTTCGAGGAGCAGGGGCTGACGAGCGAGACTCACTTCATCGCCTCGACGGGTATCGGCGGCGTGCCTGCCGACCCTCGTGCAATTATTCAGATGGGTACGTATGCGCTCATGGGATTTGAGGTGGAACAGCAGCACTATCTCTATGCTCGCACGCATCTGAATCCGACGTATGAATATGGTGTGACGTTTGAGCGCGGCACGTGTATGGAATATGGCGACCGCCGTCATGCCTACATCAGTGGTACGGCGAGCATCAACAACAAGGGCGAAGTGGTGCATGTGGGCGACATCGTCGGACAGATGCACCGAATGTGGGAGAATGTGGAGACGCTGCTGGCTGAGGCTGGTACGACGTTCGATGACGTGATGCAAATCATTGTCTATCTGCGTGACTTGGCAGACTATGACGTGGTCGAAAGCAGGTTTAAGGAAAAGTTTCCGCATACGCCCTATATCATCACGCTGGCTCCTGTCTGCCGCCCTGCGTGGCTCATCGAGATGGAGTGCGTGGCGGTAAAGGAACAGAAGAATGAAAAGTTCAGGAATTTCTAAGGTTTCTTTAATGCTTTTATCCCTTGTAGCCGTTGTGATAGCAGCGGCTACATTTGTTGAGGACGTGCATGACACTACGTTTGTCATGCAGTGTGTGTATGGCTCGTGGTGGATGCGTCTGCTGTGGATGGCTGTGGCTGTGACGGGTATGGTAGCGATGTGGAGAAGGCGGCTGTGGCGACGTTTCTCGGTGTGTCTGCTGCACGTTTCCTTTTTGGTGATACTGGCTGGAGGGCTGATGACGGCTTTGACGAGCAGGGGGGGCATGATTCACCTGCGAGGACATGAGCCTGTCGGTGTGTATATGAGCAAGGAGAGGACGGTGGAACCACTGCCTTTTACCCTCGAACTCGATACGTTCTACATCGACTACTACCCTGGTACGGAGGCGCATCGAGGCTATACGAGCCGTGTGCGTGTGGATGGGGGTGAGATTGTTAGCATCGGAATGAATCGCATTCTGCAGCAGAGAGGTTGGCGGCTGTACCAGACGTCGTTCGACGCAGATAGGCAGGGCTCATGGCTCACGGCGACGTTCGACCCTTACGGCACGGCAGTCACGTATGTCGGCTATTTGCTCTTGGCGCTGGCTGCGGTGCTGCTGCTCATCGACCGCCGCGAGAGTTTTTGTAGTCTTTTGCATCATCCTGCCTTGAAGCGAGGACTGGCGTGTGTGGGGGCTGTGCTCTGTTTTCATTTGGCGGCTCATGGCCATTTGCCAGTCGTACCGGTTCAACAGGCTGATGCGATGAAAAGTATGCAGGTGGTATATGGCGACCGTGTCGTGCCGCTGAACACCGTAGCCATCGACTTTGTTCAGAAACTGTACGGAGGACGGTCATTCGGCGGGTTCACACCGGAACAGGTGCTTGTCTCGTGGCAACGACATCCGCAGCAGTGGCGAGACGTGCGGATGCTGCAAGTGAATCAGAAACAGAGGGTGTTGCTGGAACGTCTGGGCCTCGAAGGACCGTATCTGTGTGTTAACGACCTCTTCGACAGCGAGGGGAGGTATCGTCTGCAGGATTTATTGATGGAGGAACTGGGTACACACAGCCCGCTTGAGAAGGCTATTCAGGCAGTCGATGAAAAGGTGGGCGTGGTGCTGATGTTGGAACAGGGCACACTTTTCAGGCCTTTGCCGCAGGACGGGAGTGTGTCTCCTCTGTCGGAGGCAAAGGTGAAGGCCGAACTGCTCTACAATGCCGTGCCTTTCAGCAAGATTCTGTTTATGATGAACCTGACGCTGGGCTTCCTGCTGTTTGTTGTGATGCTGTGGAGTATGCTCAGTGGCAGACCCGTTCGTCCTGCACTTGTGAGAGGGTGGGGCATGGGGCTGTTGCTGCTGGCATTCGTCTTCCAACTCATGGGCTATGTCCTGCGCTGGTACATCTCCGGAACTGTTCCTCTGACCAACGGATACGAGACCATGCAGTTCGTGGCACTCGTCACCATGCTCATCGCCCTGCTGCTCTCATTGTTTACAGCCCACCTTTCCATGCTCACGCTGTCGGGCGGCTTCCTCATCAGTGGCTTCACACTGCTCGTCAGTTATCTGGGGCAGATGAATCCACGCATCACCAGTCTCATGCCTGTGTTGCAGTCGCCCTGGCTCAGCAGTCACGTCTCGCTCATCATGATTTCCTATTCCCTCTTCGCCTTCATTGCTCTTAATGCCATTGTTGCGTTGATACTGTTGGCACTAAAAAAGAGCGAAGCACATCGTACTTCGCTCGAGGTTCTTACGGTTTTGTCACGTCTTTTGCTTTATCCAGCCGTACTGCTACTCGCCATCGGCATCTTTCTTGGAGCAATTTGGGCAAACGTATCGTGGGGCAGTTATTGGAGTTGGGACCCGAAGGAAGTGTGGGCACTTGTGACGATGATTGTCTATGGCATCGCCTTCCACCGACAATCACTCTCATTCCTCCGTCGTCCTCTTTTCTTCCACCTCTATATGCTCTTCGCCTTCCTCACCGTCCTGATGACCTACTTCGGCGTCAATTATCTATTGGGAGGAATGCATAGTTACGCAGGATAGAGTTGCAAAATTGAAAGTTAGGTTACAAAATAATAAGCGCTCCTCAATGGAAACGCTTATTTTTTATGATTGCAACTGCCAAGCAGCGGGCATCCGTCGCAGCCTTTTTGACATTCGGGACAGATGTCGTTGCTAGAGCCGCCGCACCCACACGCATTGCCCTTGCCGCGGATGCGTCGTATGATTCTCCACACGGCGTAGGCCACGGCAAGGGCGATGATGATGTAGGTGAGGATGGATTGCACTTTTTAAGTTAAAAGTTATATTTTAGAAGTTATTGGGAATTTATGGGGACCGCGCGAAATCGTAGCGCGGTTTGCGACGACGAGAGATTCATCTCCCCAAAGGAGTATCCCTGGCTTACGCCAGCCCCTTATCAAGGGGCTTCAAACCCTATAAATACTCTATGAGTTCACTATAAATTCCAACATATGGACAAACCACTCCTTAAATGAGTTCGATGCTGCGACGGACGAAGCGGTTGAGGGCTTCGCCACGGAGCAGGCCGTTCTGCAGCAGGGCGAGGTCGATGAGTTGGTGAACCACCTTGTTGTCCTTGGCATAGTCGGCAATGAGTGCCTTCTTCTTGTCACGCTGCTCGTCAATCGATTTCTCGGTTGCAGAGAGGTCGTCCTTGCGTTCCTGCGGAATTTCGTCCCACTTGAGGTCCTTGTTCTGCTGGTTGATGCTGTCACGACGCGCCGTCAGACCTGCAATTTCAGCGTCGATGGGCTTCAGAGCCTCGCCGACAGCCTTCTCGCTTTCTTCGAGCACGTTCTTGATGAGCGTGTGGTCGCTGTTGAGGACGACGTTCATCATGTCGGGCATTTCGCCGTAGAACGCCATGCCTGGCTGCAGACGTGCCATGTCCTTCATTCGGCGCATGTATTCGCTCTGCGTGATGACGACAGGAGCGGCTGTTTCACCCATCGGCTGTGCCTCGACATGGAACTCCGTTTTGTCCATCTTCGGCATCTGGGTCGAAAAGACCTCCTGCAGCACTTCTTTCTTGCTGGCCTCGAGTTCGTCCTTCTTGGCATCTTCCTTGACGATGAGGCGGTCGATGACGTCGCTATCGACACGGACGAAACGACTCTTCTCCATCTTCTCCTCAAATTTGCCACACATCGCAGCGTCGAGTTCGCCGTCCATCAGCAGGACGTTATAGCCCTTGGCCTGGGCAGCCTCGATGTAGGCGTACTGGTCGTCACGGTTCTGGGCGTAGAGGTAGATGAGGTTGCCGTCCTTGTCGGTCTGCTGACCCTCAATGAGTGTCTTGTATTCGTCGTAGGTGTAGAACTTGCCCTCCGTATCCTTGAGCAGGGCGAACGCCTTGGCCTTGTCGTAGAAGTCCTGCTCCGAGAGCATACCGTAATGGATGAAAATCTTGATGTCGTCCCACTTTGCTTCGAAGTCCTTGCGGTCGTTCTTGAACAGTTGTGAGAGACGGTCGCTCACTTTCTTCGAGATATAGGTCGAGATCTTCTTCACGTTCGAGTCGCTCTGCAAATACGAGCGGCTGACGTTCAGCGGGATGTCCGGCGAGTCTATGACGCCGTGGAGCAGCGTCAGGAAGTCGGGCACGATGCCCTCGACCGAGTCGGTCACAAAGACTTGGTTGCAGTAGAGTTGAATCTTGTTCTTCTGCAAGTCGAAATTAGATTTCACTTTCGGGAAGTAAAGAATACCCGTTAGGTTGAAGGGGTAATCGACGTTGAGGTGAATCCAGAACAGCGGCTCGTCGGTCATGGGATAGAGGTCGCGGTAGAACTTCTTGTAGTCCTCATCCTTCAGGTCGGCAGGCTTCTTTGTCCAAAGCGGAGTAGTGTCGTTGATGACGTTGTCCTCGTCGGTTTCCACCTGCTTGCCGTCCTTCCATTCCTTCTTCTTGCCGAAAGCCACGGCGATGGGCAGGAAGTGGCAGTATTTGCGGAGCAGTTCCTCCACTTTGTGGTCTTCGAGAAACTCTTTGCAGTCATCGTCGAGGTACATGATGATGTCCGTACCACGATCCTCACGCTTGTCGTCCTCGATGGTAAATTCGGGGCTGCCGTCGCACGTCCAGCGCACAGCCTGGCTGCCTTCCTGCCACGATTTTGTGACGATTTCTACCTTCTTGCTGACCATGAAGGCCGAGTAGAAACCGAGTCCGAAGTGGCCGATGATGGCATTCGCATCTTCCTTATACTTGTCGAGGAAGTCGTTGGCACCCGAGAAGGCAATCTGGTTGATGTACTTGTCAATCTCCTCTGCGGTCATGCCGATACCACGGTCAGATACCGTCAGTGTGCCTTTGTCCTTATCCACGCTCACACGGACCGTAAGGTCGCCCGCCTCCTCCTTCAGTTCGCCCTTCGAGGCGAGTGTGCGAAGCTTCTGCGTAGCATCGACGGCGTTCGACACGATTTCGCGCAGGAAAATCTCATGGTCGGAATAGAGAAACTTTTTGATGACGGGGAAGATGTTCTCAGTCGTAACCCCGATGTTACCTTTTTGCATAGTTTTTTTATGATTATTTTGTTGTTGCTCTTTCTGAAATGCTGCAAAAACCATGCAGCCAAACTGAGCGATGCAAACTATATGCCAACTCGCCACACACTGCCACTTTGTCACGCTGCCGCCACGGATTATTACCCATGCCAAGTGCTTGGAAAAAACACGCCAAGTGCTTAGCGTCATCACGCCAAGTGCTTAGCGTGAAATTTCCAAGTGCTTAGCCGTGTAATTTGTCTTTTTTGTTTTTTTCTCAAGAAAGTTTGTTAATTCGCAGAAAATGTGTACATTTGCGGCAGAGATAACTCACTTCAACGCAATTCAACAAAAATTAATATGAAACGCTTACTTATTTTTTCACTGATGGCTCTGCTGCTTTTGCTGCCAGCCACCGCTCTTTGCGCCAAGACTCCATACGCCGTATGGTGCGCTGGTAACAAGACGCTGTACTTCACCAACACCCCTGAAACGCTTGCGCCAGGTGACGCCTTTGATGGGCAGGAGATAACCGCTGTCTGGAGCAAGACAGACGTGACGAAAAGCGGCGACTATCCTGCATGGAACATCCCAGGCGTGAGGGGTGCCACCAGGGTCGTTTTCTTTTCCTCATTCGAGAGTGTCCGTCCCAACTGCACACAGGACTGGTTTTCGAATTTCTACCAGTTGACTTCCATCACGGGTATGGAGTACCTTGACACGAGAAACGTGGACGACATGAGATACATGTTCTATGGTTGCAGCAACCTGCAGAACCTCGACTTGACACATTTCGATACGAGCAAAGTCCTCAGTATGTCGAATATGTTCTGGGGTTGTAGCAGTCTTACGAGCCTGGACGTCACGAGTTTCGACACGGGCAACGTGAGTGACATGTCAAGCATGTTCTATGGTTGCAGCAGCCTCACGACCCTCTACCTGACACATTTCGACACCTCCAATGTCATAGATATGAACTATATGTTCAGCGGATGCAGTAGTCTCACGACCATCTACTGCAACAACACATGGAGCGGTGCGTCGGGGGACGACATGTTCAAGGACTGCACGAACCTTGTGGGCGGAGAGGGCATGGCTTACGATCCCGCCAAGGTTACGGTGGATTATGCCAATTCAGGTGTGTCAGGCTATTTCACGGTGCAGATGTACGTCCCGTACGTCGTGTGGTGCGCGGAAAACTCCACCCTCTATTTCACCTACACCATCGATGTGCTTGTGCCTGGTGGTACTTACGACGGACATACGATTACTGCCGTATGGAGTTGGTCAGACGTGACTGACTGCGGCACTAGCAATCCTGCTTGGAACTCAGTCGTAAGCAGCGATGTCACCGCTGTTGTTTTCGATGAGTCGTTCAAGTACGTTCAGCCCACCAGCACTCACGGATGGTTCTCGGGATGCTATCAGTTGACTTACATCCTAGATATGGAATGCTATCTTGACACGCGCAACGTGACCGACATGGGCAGCATGTTCTGGTATTGCAGCGGTCTGACGAGCCTTGATGTGACGCACTTCAACACGAGCCAAGTGACCGACATGAGGGAGATGTTCTGCGGCTGCAGTGGCCTGACGAGTCTTGATGTGACGAACTTCGACACGAGCAACGTGACTGACATGTCAAGTATGTTTAATGGTTGCAGCACTCTCCCGACCCTGGACGTGATGAACTTCGATACGAGCAACGTCACCGACATGATGTATATGTTCAACGGCTGCAGCAACCTCACGGCTATCTATTCATACGGCAGCACTACGTGGAGTGCTACGTCGTCGTGGGGTATGTTCTCGGGTTGTACCAACCTCGTGGGCGGAGAGGGCATGACCTACCAATCCGACAAGGTGACGGCGGATTACGCCAATTCGGGCATGTCGGGCTACTTCACGGCAAGGGCTATTCCATATGTCTTGTGGTGTGAGGGAAACCATACACTCTACTTCCTCAGCACCACCGACTTGCTCGTAGCCGGTGACTCATACGACGGGCAGACGATTACCGCTGTGTGGAGCAAGAATGACGTAAACCACCAAAACAAAGACCAAGAGATTGGCTCTTTGCCGGGATGGTACGACATGAGAGGCGATGTCACTTCGGCTGTCTTCGATGCATCGTTCCAGAGCGTTCAGCCTACCAGCACGTATGCCTGGTTCTCGGAATGCAGCCAACTGACGTCCATCACAGGCCTGTCTTACCTTGACACGAGCCACGCCATCGACATGGGTGATATGTTCGAAGACTGTAGCAGCCTCACAAGTCTTGACGTGACGACCTTCGACACGAGCAACGCGACCAACATAGGTGGCATGTTCAGTGGCTGTAGCGGCCTTACGAGTCTCGACGTGACGAACCTTGACACTAGTAATGTGACCGAAATGCTAGGCGTGTTCAAAGACTGTAGTGGCCTCACGAGCCTTGACTTGACATACTTCGACACCAGCAGCGCCATCATCATGTCATACTTGTTCAGCGGCTGCACTGGCCTGACCAGCCTTGACGTAACGCAGTTCGACACGAGCAACGCGATCTACATGGACTGGATGTTCGCCGATTGCAACAACCTCACGAGCCTGGACGTAACCCATTTCGACACGAGCAACGTCACCAATATGGAAGCTATGTTCTGGAATTGCAGCAGCCTCACGAGCCTCGATGTCACACATTTCGACACGAGTAAAGTGGTTAACATGGGAGTCCTTTTCGGCGGCTGCAGCGGCCTTACGGACATCGATGTGACTAACTTCGACACGAGCAACGCAGAAAACATAACTTCCATGTTTTATGGCTGCAGCAATCTGACCAGTATCGATGTGTCGAACTTCGACACCAGCAATGCCGACAATATGATGTTTATGTTCTGTGAATGCAGCGGGCTCACGAACCTCGACGTGTCGAACTTCGACACAAGCAACGTCCGAGACATGCAATGTATGTTTGACGGTTGCAGCAGCCTCACGAGCCTTGACGTGTCGAACTTCGACATGAGCAATGTGTCAGACACGGAAGCCATGTTCAGAGCCTGCAGCAGTCTCACGACCATCTTCTGCAACGACACGTGGGGTGGTATGTATTATTACGATGAAATGTTCCTGGACTGCACGAACCTCGTGGGTGAGTATGGGGCGATGTACGCAGCAGGCAACGATACGGAGGCTTACGCCAACCCTGGCACGTCGGGCTACTTCACACTGACGGAGGAGACACTGACCGCCAACTACGTGGATGGGGAGTACTGGGCGACTTACTACAATAGTTACGTTGGTGGCGTGGCCGATGCCAGTACGACGGTCTATACAGCAGCACTCAACAGCGACAAGAGGACACTCACGCTGACCGAGGTAGCGGACAAAACCATCAACAAGGGACAGGCCGTCCTGCTGAAATCGACCGGCAGCACTATCACGCTCACGAGGACGAGCGTGGACGGTACGGGTGACTTCTCGGAGAATTCGCTCTCGGGCAAGGATGCGGAGACCACCGTGCCGACAGACGAAGGCACTATCTACACTCTTGCTGTGGAAAATGGCAAACTCGGTTTTTACAAATATACAGGCGCGACGCTCGCGGCTCGCAAGGCATACCTTGCCATCGTGGGTGGCAGCGAGGCCGGCATACGCTTCGACGATGAGGAAGCAACGGGTCTCTCCGACTTTCCAATTGTCGAATGTCAGATGTCAAAACACGAAGTCCATGACCTCACTGGTCGTCGCATCTCTGTGAACTCTGTGCTCCCGAAGGGAGTTTATATCGTGAACGGCAAGAAAGTTTTTGTAAAATAAAAAAATAACAGCCTCTTCCGTTTCCCCCAAAGGGGGGACGGAGGAGCCCCAATAGAATATGGAAAAGAAAACATATCTACCGCCTGTGACTACTGACGAGGGTCTCGGTGCATACATGGACATGATGCAGACATTGGACGTGTCGGACACGAATACCGGCACCCAGTACATCAACGTGCGCGAAGATGTAGAATATAATGATCTCGACTCCCTGCTTGTCGGCTCAACCGACGGATGGGAAAAAGGGCTGTGGTAAACTTTGTGCATTTGTAAGGGATGTTCAAGAAAGCATTAAAATTGAAGGCCGACGTCGTACGTTGGCACCAGTTCAGTCGTCGAAACGATGCCGTGTTCCGTTCGTTGGGACGCGAAATCGTCATCGGGACGCTGTCGGTAGCCACGCTGCTCGTTGCCACGCCTCACACGGCACAGGCTCAGACCGTTGCTCCGCAACAGGGCGAGCGCGACCGCGAAGTGGCACTGGACGAGGTGACGGTGACGGCAGGCCGTGTGCCGCTACCAATGGAGCAGACGGCCCGCATCGTGAGTGTGATGACTCGCGAGCAACTGAAGGATTGCCCTGCGCAATCGGTGAATGACCTCTTGAAACTCTGCGCGAGTGTCGATGTCCGGCAGCGCGGCAGTTTCGGTATTCAAACGGACATCAGCATCAACGGCGGCACACACGACCAGATTGTGATTCTTCTCAACGGTGTCAATATCTCTTCTCCCCACACTGGACACCTCTCCGCCGACCTCCCTATCAGCATTGACGACATCGAACGCATCGAGATTCTCGAAGGCGCAGCCAGCCGCGTCTATGGTACGAGTGCGTTCTGTGGTGCCATCAATATCGTGACGAAGGGAGCACAGACTAGACCCTCCCCCCAGCCCCTCCCTGTGAGGGAGGGGAGTAGTCACCCCCGACTGAAAGGGACCATAGGTGTGAATGGCGGAAGTTTTGGAACATGTGGAGCAGATGCAAGCATTGGCACTCAACTCTTATCTTTTAACTCTCAGCTCTCAGCAAGCTATCTGCAAAGCGATGGAGGAACTCCCAATTCCGATTTCAAGAAGATGCATGTGTATTACCAAGGTAACTACTCCCCTCCATTCAGGGAGGGGCATGGGGGAGGGTCTCTGGTTGCCTTGCAATGGCAACTTGGTATGTCGCGTATGGACTACGGTGCCAACACGTTCTATTCGGGCAAGTATCCCAACCAATATGAAGAGAACCGCAGGTATATGGGAAGTGTGTCGGCTCAGACAAAGGGTAGAATTGTCATTGCGCCCACACTTTATTTCAACCGCTCGCTTGACCACTATCAACTCGTTCGAGGCACGGCGACAGGCGAGAATTTCCACATGACCGATGTTTATGGTCTGACGGTTAATGCCCGAACGAACTGGGCATGGGGTACATCGTCGGTTGGCGCCGATTTCCGCAACGAAGGAATCCTCTCGACAGCCCTCGGACGTCCGCTCACTCCAGACCTTTATGTCGGCATCCCTGGGCATGACGGACAATACACGAAGAAGGACAACCGTACGAACATCTGCTATTTTCTGGAACATGACGTTTTGCTGCGCCGTTGGACTTTGTCGCTGGGTCTGATGGCAAACATGAATACAGGACTCGACTACCGCTACCGCCTCTATCCAGGCATCGACGTGTCGTATCGCCCGTCGCAGTCCTTCAAGTTGTTCGCATCGTGGAATATGGCACAACGGATGCCGACGTTCACCGACCTTTACTATAAGTCGCCCACACAGGAAGGCAACACGGGGCTGAAACCTGAACGAACGAATGAGTTTGCCATGGGAACGACGCTGCGTCTCAAAGGTTTCAGTGCCAATATCCGCGCCTTTCACCGCCATGAGAGTTCGATGATAGACTGGGTGATGACACCAGCCGATGCTGCCAACGGATTCACGACTTACCATGCCACCAACTTCCGGCTGGATAAGATGGGCGTGAACTTGAGTTCTATCATCAGCCTATTGCCCCTCAACACTCATCTCTCCGCTCTTTCGTTGAGTTACACCTACCTGCACCAGAAGCGCTATGACAATGTAGATGTCGTTGCGTCCAGTTATGCGCTCGACTACTTGCGACACAAGTTCGTGGCAAGGCTGGAGGGACAGATATGCAAGGGATTGAAGGCTGCACTGACCTATCGCTGGCAGCAGCGCATGGGCAACTACATGAAATACGTGGCAGGGACGTCCACGGCACAGCCCTATGCACCCTATGGCCTGCTCGACCTGCGTATCACCTATACGGCACCGCGTTTCGAAGTGTATTGCGACGCCAACAATCTCACCTCCTATCGCTATTATGACCTCGGCAACGTGCTGCAGCCTGGTTTCTGGTTCATGGGCGGTGCAAAGTGGAAGTTCTGAAACTGGTTTCGAAACTTTTTTCACATTTGGCATTTGACAATTGACATTTTTTATTTAACTTTGCATCGAATATGTCCCTATCCAAAAAATAGACTTATGCGTCGCATTCTATACCTTATTATAATAATAGTGGCAATGATAACTGTGCCAAGCGTATCATGCGCCCAGTCGTTCACTGTGGTGCTCGATGCAGGACACGGAGGCAAGGATGCCGGTGCTGTCGGGTCGAGCAGTAGGAATCGGGAAAAAGACATTGCACTGGCTATCACCAACGAAATCGGACGACTGCTACAGCAGAACAACAAGGACATCAATGTGGTGTTCACACGCAAAACCGATGTGTTTATCGAACTGGGGCGACGTGCGCAGATAGCAAACAAAGCAAAGGCAAACCTCTTTGTCTCGGTGCATGTTAATGCGCTGCCGAAGAATGCAGGACACCATGCCGTAGGTGTGCAGTCATATACGTTGAGCCTGAAAACCGTCGGGACCAATCTGGAAGTGGAGAAACGTGAGAACTCCGTCATTGCCCTCGAAGGCGATGCCGCCAAGCAGTACGACTACTTCCCTTCGGCCGAGAGCGACATCATGTTCGAACTCATGCAAGACCATGACATGAAGGAGAGCGTAGAGTTTGCACAGATGGCTCAGAAGGCCATGGTGGGCATCGGTCGCAAAGACATGGGCGTGCGTCAGGCCAACCTGGCTGTGCTTCGACTGACCTACATGCCCAGTGTGCTGCTTGAGGTGGGATTCATTTCGACGCCCAGCGAGGAACAATTCCTTATGACTACCGAAGGACGCAATGCTCTGGCACGTGCCATATACGATGCAATTGTGAAATATAAACAACAAAACAGTTAAATACGATTCATGAAGTTTTCAAAGGAAATCAAGATTGCACTGGTCACGATTGTGGCCATCCTTATCGTATATTTCGGCATCATGTTTCTGAAAAACATCAAGATGTCGAGAACGAATAATGTTTATTACGTCGAAATGTCGGACGTGAACGGGCTGTCGCCACAGGCCGAAGTGCTGGCCAACGGCATGAACATCGGTACGGTAAAATCGTTGACGTATGATGCTCAGAGGCAATTGGTGGTGGTGGCAATCGACCTCATCGAAGGCTATCAGGTGCCCGTAGGAACGACGGCTACGCTTTCAAAAGACATGCTCGGTTCGCCGAAGATGCGCATCATGCTGGGAGACAACCCGAAGCAAGTGCTGCAGGCAGGCGATACCATCAGCGGCTTCCCTATGGCAGACCTCATGGCTTCGGCGAGTGAACTCGTACCGTCGTTCAAGGCTATGTTGCCGAAACTCGACTCTATCCTCACGGCATTGAACACACTGACCAACGACCCTGCACTACCAGCATCGCTACATAATCTGGAATATGTCACAGGCAACCTGCGTACTACGACAGACAATCTGAATCGTCTGCTGCGTAACGATGTGCCGCAACTGATGGCACGAGTGAACAGGGTGGGAGGTAATCTGGAAGAGACTACCACCAAACTGAATCAAGTGGATTTTGTGGGTATGTCGAACCGTGCCAACCAGACGATTGATGAACTGTACCTCTTTACCAACCGTCTGAATAACGAAAACTCAACACTGGGACGACTGATGAACGACGCCAGCGTTTATAACCACTTGGACTCAACCATGGTCAACGCCTCGCGTTTGCTTGAAGACCTTCGCACACACCCGAAGCGCTATGTCCACTTCTCCCTGTTCGGAAAGAAGGAGAAGTAACCCTTTATTCTTCAACAATTATCTTCGCCCGAATTTGTGAAATCTGCCCGAAGGGTGATGTTCAATGTTGCGTGGAATTAACATATTGCTCCGCAATAATCGTACGAATGGAACGAATCAATTTGTTTAATTCGGTTAATCTGCCTGAAAGGCGATGTCAAACATATTGCCTGCAATAATCGAACGAACTGAACGAAGAAAATTTTTATTGTTGTTGTTAATGACAATGTTTTTGTTGCAAAGGTGTTACAGATGTCTATTTGAAGTAGATGAAAATAAAAGGCTGTTTTGTCCGATTGTTTCACGATAATTATTAAGATACCAAAAGTCAGTGATTTGTACAAGTTTGTTTCACGTTACATACACAAGTTTTTTTAACCCTTCATATAAACAAACTTCTGAAAATCAGTAAGGATACAGATATGAAAAAACTTTACGGGGAAAATTCCAAAATGATGTGGAACATGTTGAAAAATAGTGGCTTACACACAATCCAAAGCGACTTTTGAGAAGGAATCGGTTTTGTGGTTCAGAAAATATTAACTAATTTTGCACCACTTTTCGCCTTTATACCACGAAGTTCACAAATTTCTCGAATTTATTTTTGTGTAATTGTGTAATTCGTGGTCTGATTTTGAACCTAACTCGATGGAAAGAGACCCTCAGCAAATGTGGGAGCAATGCCGTGAAATCATTCGCGGAAATGTCACCACGGAACAGTACAACGCCCTGTTCGCATACACTGAATACTGCAGTTATGCGGATGGTCAACTTGTGCTATCCGTACCGAGCCAATTTGTCTATGACATGTTGGAACGCAGCGACTATGCCCCGCTGATTATCTCTACCATCCATCGTGTTTTCGGGCCAGACGTGATGCTTGGCTACAAGATACCTGTGGTGAAGCGTCCCAAGGCCGAAGTCACCGTTGCAGCCGCCCAGCAGCCCGATGTCCAGAATGGTCAGCCCGTGCGTCCGTCGAACGAAGCACCCGACACCGTGATGTCGCCCACCGTGGCTGACCTCGACTCACAGTTGCACAAAGGCTATCTGTTCGAAAACTATCTTGAAGGCGAGAGTAATCGCCTCGCCCGTTCCGTCGGAGAGGCTGTGGCTAAGAATCCCGCCAAGACCTTCAACCCCCTATTTATCTACGGTCCCTCAGGTTGTGGAAAGACCCACCTGGTCAATGCTATTGGATGGCGTGTCAAGCAATTGCATCCCGAATTGCGAGTGCTTTATCTCTCCGCCCATCTCTTCACTGTCCAGTACACCGATGCCGTCCGTCAGAACAAGACCAACGAACTCATCGCCTTCTATCAGCAGATTGATGTGCTCATCATTGATGATATACAGGAACTGAGCGGAAAATTGAAGACCCAGAACACTTTCTTCCACATCTTCAACCACCTGCAACTGAACAACAAGCAGATTATCCTCACTGCCGACCGTCCCCCCATTAAGATTGAAGGACTCGAAGACCGCTTGCTCACCCGTTTCAAGTGGGGACTCCAGGCAGAGATAGAGAAACCTACCAAGGCGTTGCGCAAAGCCATACTGCTCAGTAAGGTGAAGCGCGACGGACTGAACATCCCTGAGAAAGTCGTCGAGTACATCGCCCAACACGTCGATGAAAGCGTGCGCGACCTTGAAGGCATCCTCACCTCCCTCATGGCCTACAGCGTCGTCTATGACTGCGACATCACCATGCCCCTCGTCAACAAGATGATGCCACGCTTCGTCGCCAAAATGCAGGCCGACGCCCCCAAGACCATCGACAGTATCAAGACCAAGGTCAGCCAGTACTTTAATATTAGCACAGACGTCATCGACTCCCGCTGTCGCACCCAGCGCGTCTCCTACATCCGTCAGGTTGCCATCTACCTCGCCAACAAGCACACCGACCTCTCGACCGTTCAGATTGGTCGCAACGTCGGCGGCCGCAACCATGCTACCGTGATGCACTCCATCAGCCAAGTCAAAAACCTCATGGACGTTGACCCTCAGGTGCGACACGATATCAATGAAATCGAAGCCATCTTGTAAGAAGACCTCCTTAATAATAGCAAAGAACGCATCTCCATGCGTTCTTTTTTTTGTATTATGATAAAAAACTGCTCTGTTCTTTTGTAATTATTCAGAAAGTCTTTATCTTTGCAAATGAGTTGCAGTGTGCAATGCTTTTTGCAACGCCTTGCATCTCAGACATATTTAGGAAGCGCGTACGCTTTATTTCCTGCTTGAGAACCTAGACAATTCACAAATTAGGAAACTATTGTACGAAACTATTCGTGCGTTAGAAAAAGGACGTTACTCGCTCCTCCTTCGATTGTATATTGACAGCCCACACTGTACGTGTATATACGTCGAAGGTGTGAGCTGTATCTTTACTATTCTTTTCGCACGGGTAAGTCTAGGACCTTCAAGCAGAGAATAGGCATATCAGGCTCACACCTTTCTTTTTATGCCTTGTTCTCTGGTGATTCCACACATTATCTTTATCTTTAGAAGTTGCGCACGACACGAACTTAGTGTATTGCATTATGAGGAAACTATTCTTATTCATGTGTCTTGTCTGCTTGACACAGGCAGTCATTGCCGAAACTAAGAGAGTGCAGCAAGGAGAACTGTACTATGAGATTAACACAGAAACCAAAACGGCAGCGGTGTCATATCGTTACATCAATCCGAATAATTACGAATACTCTGGATATTCTATTGAGGATATAGTCATTCCCGCTTCTATTTCATACGGTGGAGAGACATATTCAGTTACAGGTATAGGGATGAGAGCTTTCTATGCGAATGGGACGAACGTCGTCAAATCTGTGACCATACCCACTAGTGTATCGTACATCGGTGCCTATGCTTTTGCCACTTGTAATCAATTAACATCAATAAACATTCCGAACAGTGTAAAATCAATTGAACAAAATGTATTCCAAAATTGCACTGGTTTAACTTCAATTGACATCGGGGACGGAGTAACTAACATTGGCTTGGGAGTTTTTTCTGGTTGTACAAACTTGACATCTGTAAGGATTGGCAAAAGCCTGTCAACAATTAATAACAACTATGCAGCGCAATATCTGTTTAATGGATGTCCGAACCTACGTACCATTATTGTGGATCCAGAGAACACAACATTTGACTCTCGTGATAACTGTAATGCCATTATTCGCACAGCAAACAATAGTCTTGTCAATGGTTGCTCCAACACAATCATCCCCAATAGTGTGGAAAAAATCAATAGCTACGCATTCTACGAGTGTAGAGGGCTGACAGCATTAGACATCCCAAGCAGCGTGACCTCCATCGGGTCGTATGCCTTTCAAAGTTGTACACAACTTGCGTCCTTGTCGCTGTCTGAGAATCTGACAACGATAGGTGAATATGCTTTTTATGGTTGTGGAAGCCTAACGACAATTACCATTCCTGATGGTGTGCAGACAATCCCAAACTCTTGCTTTCAGTATTGTAGCAGTCTGGAGTCCATTTATATTGGTGCTGCTGTTAATACCTTCAAAAGTAATTGTATATATGGGTGTAGTAATCTGAAATCAATCGTGATTGACGAAAATAATACTACGTACGACTCCCGTGACAACTGCAATGCTATCATCGAGACTGCTACAAACAGATTGAAGAAAGGTATTGCCTCTTCAACCATTCCAAATAGTGTGAAATATATTGGAGAGGGTGCATTTGCCAACTTGGATGGATTGACATCAGTCGTCATTCCATACGGAGTTGTCTCCATTGAGAAAGAAGCCTTTTTTAATTGCAAGAACCTGCAATCTGTTGATTTGTCTGCGACTGTCTATAATTATGGTACATACGCTTTTAGGAATTGTACAAGCCTGAAATCGGTGGTGTCAAGACGGAAAAATCCTGTTAATCCATCGCCAAGTGCATATTATCCGACCAAACCATTTGAAGGCATTTATTCTAAATGCGTATTGACAGTTCCTTATGGCACGCGCGACGCATATATTGCCAAAGGTTGGACTACGAGCATATTCGGAGGCGGCATTGTGGAAATGGATCCGATATTAGCCACATCAATCACACTCAACGAAGAAATCGCAAGCATCACTGCTTCGGATGAAACGGTTGCTTTGATCGCCACCGTTGAGCCATCCGATGTGACCGACGGCAGCGTGACGTGGTTGAGCAGCGACGAGGGTGTAGCCATCGTCAGCAGCGAGGGTGTCGTCACTGCCGTCGCGAACGGTACGGCGATAATCACAGCCACCACCAACGATGGCACGGAACTGAGTGCCACCTGCACCGTCACGGTGAACATCCCTGTCCCAGCCACGGGTATTACGCTCGATGTAGAAGAAATCACGTTGATCGCCGCAGGTGAAACGGTCGCCTTGACCGCCACCGTGGAGCCATCCGATGTGACTGATGGCAGCGTGACGTGGACGAGCAGCGACGAGGGTGTAGCCATCGTCAGCAGCGAGGGTGTCGTCACCGCCGTCGCGAACGGTACGGCGATAATCACAGCCACCACCAACGATGGCACGGAACTGAGTGCCACCTGCACCGTCACGGTGAACATCCCTGTCCCGGCCACGGGTATTACACTTGATGTAGAAGAAATCACGCTTGCCGCCGCAGGTGAAACGGTCGTCTTGACCGCCACCGTTGAGCCAACCGATGTGACCGACGGCAGCGTGACGTGGACGAGCAGCGACGAGAGTGTAGCCATCGTCAGCAGCGAGGGTGTCGTCACCGCCGTCGCGAACGGTACGGCGGTAATCACAGCCACCACTAACGACGGTACGGAGTTGAGCGCCACTTGCATTGTTCTGGTTCAAGCAGCCACAGCGATTGCTGATGTCGAGGCTGAGTGTCTACCGCAGAGTATTTACAACTTACAGGGACAGCGTCTGTCTGTTCCACAAAAGGGCATCAACATCATTGATGGGAAAAAGGTGTTGATGAAGTAGAAAATCAACGATTTATAATGAAAGCCTTGTACTCATAATGGGTACAAGGCTTTTGCGTTAGTTTTTTTCTTGTATATTTGTCAGAACCGTTGAAAATCATTATCTTCGCAGCATGAAAGTGAAAAAATGGCTGAAGAGGACGGGCATCGTGATTGGGTGCCTTGTAGCTTTTGTGATCGTCGTGATGGTGGTGCTGGCGGTCATGGTGAGCCGACCGTCGGTGCAGAACCGAGTGTTACAGTATGCAGTGAATGTGCTGTCAGAGAAATTGCAGACGCTTGTGCAGGCGGACAGTGTGTCCATTGATGTCGTTGGGCAGAAAGTCAGCCTGTACGGCCTTGACGTCGAGGACCAGCAGCAGCGGCCGATGCTTGCCATCGACACGTTGTCGGTACGGCTTGACTTCTGGGCACTTATTCAACGCGAGGTGAAGGTGTCGAAGGCTGCCGTGTATGGTGTCGAGGCTCACTTGTTGAAGCCTTCGAAGGAGGAAACGGCCAACTATCAGTTTGTTATCGACGCATTCCGTAAGGATTCGACAGACCGTCGGGATACGGCGAATGACTCGAAAGGTAAAAAATTGACCTTCGATGTGAAGCAGTTGTCTCTTCATCGCATTCATGTT
>JAIKWU010000012.1 GCA_024684455.1 Bacteroidaceae bacterium
CCTCCTTTTGTCTGTCTTTGCTTTTTCGCCATCCTTTCCCCTTATTTTGTTTGTCGCTGCAAATTTCGGACTTATTTCCGAATTATTCCGTAACAACGCTGCGACTATTCTGTAACCCTTTTTCTTCTTTATTGAAAAAAACTTAGAAAAGATGCCTTAGATATGAAAAAAATACTTATCTTTGCAACGAGAATTGAGAAAAATGGCTGTTTTTTGCGCAAAACTCTTTGTATTGTCGTGATAGACAGATAATTACTCATATTCACCTGTAAAAGATTTCCATTACAACAAGGATTACAACTTCACCATTTTTACGCCTTAACGTTTGTTCCTGTAAAAGATTTCCATTACAACAAGGATTACAACTGACTATCCCTCACGCAGCGTCCTCGTGACCCTGTAAAAGATTTCCATTACAACAAGGATTACAACTAGGATGTCATGCACCAGTTTGGCATAGTTCCTGTAAAAGATTTCCATTACAACAAGGATTACAACTCAACGCCCTCGGTATTCCTGAAGGTTACACCTGTAAAAGATTTCCATTACAACAAGGATTACAACAAGGAACAATCATGTTCCCGTTCGGAACGGCCTGTAAAAGATTTCCATTACAACAAGGATTACAACCACGAAGGATGGCATTCATAAGCGGATGGTCCTGTAAAAGATTTCCATTACAACAAGGATTACAACCACTTGTGGGAATGCTCATCAAGCAATTCACCTGTAAAAGATTTCCATTACAACAAGGATTACAACCGAGACTGGCCGAATAGTGTGCATAGTTCACCTGTAAAAGATTTCCATTACAACAAGGATTACAACAGGATCTTGAACGTGACCTCAAGAACCTCGCCTGTAAAAGATTTCCATTACAACAAGGATTACAACGTGATCTCCCTGAACTGACGGGCCGGTTTTCCTGTAAAAGATTTCCATTACAACAAGGATTACAACAACGCTGTCGTGTGGAAAATTAATTTCCCTCCTGTAAAAGATTTCCATTACAACAAGGATTACAACTCGGTCAGACGGACACATACAAAGATAGTCCCTGTAAAAGATTTCCATTACAACAAGGATTACAACAGCTGCTCTAACTACTGAAAAAATCAGGCTCCTGTAAAAGATTTCCATTACAACAAGGATTACAACTCTCTTTTTTGTAGGGACGCCCCACAGGACGTCCCTACAAAGAAGAGCAAAGCGATGCAGGACATGCATCGGTTCCCGAAGTCTTTTACACGTCAATCTTCTGAAATCTTCACGTCAATTTCAAAAAATAATTATTCCTAAAGATTGATGACAAGATTTTTGAAGATTGACGTGTGAAAATTATGGTAAAACATAATATGTAAGAATTGTAGGGATGCCCCATGGGGTGTCCCTACAAGGTCAACTGCAAAAATTAGTTTTTGCGATTAAATCCGTGAAGATCTTTGTCTATTGAGACTGGTTGAGGTTGTAACGCTGAGCGTCCTTTCACTATTCGATGCTGTCGATGCGGAGGCGCAGGAGTCCTGCAGGTACATTGACTTCGACGACATCGCCTGCTTTCTTGCCTAACAGGGCCTGGGCAATGGGTGACTTGATGGAGATCTTGCCGGCACTCATGTCGGCTTCGTGCGGACTGGCAAGGGTGTAGGTCGTCTGGGTATGGGTGTTCAGGTTGCTGATTACGACACGGCTGAGCAGTCTGACTTTGTCGCTGTCGAGGCGGGTGGTGTCGATGACACGGGCAAACTCCAGTACGCGCTGCTTGAATCGGATGCGTCCCAGCAGGCGTGATTGTTCACGTCGGGCGGCATGATACTCGAAGTTCTCGCTGAGGTCTCCTTTTTCGCGGGCCTCGACGAGGGCTTCTTTCACACGCGGCAACTCGACGTTTTCCAGTTGGTGAAGTTCTGCCACGAGTCGGTCGTAACACTCTTGTGACAAGTATTCCATGGTTTATCCCAAAACGGACATTAGAGTTTTTACTGAAAGAAATTGTGATAAATTTTTCGCAAGCAAAATTAACGATTCAGCCGACTTCGTCGGGAAATGATTCAAATTATTTCCAAATCTCTCAATTTTATTTATTTAATAAACGACAACAAAAACAACTTGATAACAAAGTTAAAGACTTTTTCTTAAACAAGCAAGGATTTTCAGTATTTCTTTTGTCTGCTGCCGATGCTGGCATGTCACTGCTTTTTTGTCGTCGGGTATGTTTTGTCGCCGAACAACGCGCGGATGAGGTCGTTGCGGCCCATGCGGCGGAGTTCGCGGATGAGGGCTTGGCGCTCCTGGGGTTTGTACCAGAAGAAGAATTGGCGTTGGGCTGAAGCATAAGGACTTCATAAAAAACTTGTTGCTATTTTTGCACCTTTGCAAAAATCTCCTTAAATTTGCAGGTGTTAATATGGCGCGTATTGTTTTGAAGGACAGTGTTAAAGCAGACTTGCTGCGTAAACTGAAGGCGGAAAATGCTCTTTGGTCGTACGATGTGTCTGGGATGGAATCTATCTCCGATGAGGCTTTGATTGAGCATGTGTTGCTCTATTTAGATATAGAAGATGTAAACCATTTGTTTTACATTTATGATTTTCCACTGGTAAAGCGTGTCTGGCGTGACCGTGTGGCAACGCAGGGGGAAATGTTCCATGCCGTCAATGTTCTTTATGCGTGGTATTACTTTGGTGCTAAACGTCCAGAGGCATATGTCAAGGCTATTGAAACTCGCCATCTGAACCATTTTTTGTCTGCATGAGTTTATGGAACAGCATTTGTCTTTAGCACCTCATACAGGAAAAATCTTTGAAGCAATTTCGAGGCTCGAATGTATCAAACCGTTTACTTTGGTGGGAGGTACGGCTTTGTCTTTGCAGATTGCCAAAAGGCAAAGTGAGGACCTGGATTTCATGAAATGGCTTTCCAGCAAAAAAGACAAGGCGGAGGTGGACTGGCCTATCATCAAGAGTGAACTGGAAACCATCGGCGAAATCAAATCGTTTGATGTGATGGGGTTTGATAATGTGAGTTTTAACTTTGAGGGTGTCAAACTGTCTTTCTATGCTGCTCCTCGCACGATGATTCCTTCTATGAAGCGCATCCACTATGTCAACAATTTATATCTTGCCGACATGGAATCCATTGGAGTGATGAAGATGGAGGCGATGCTTCGACGGGCTAAGTTCAGAGACTATTATGACGTGTATTCCATTTTGCAGGAAGGTTGTAACATAGAACCGATGATGCAGTCTGCCATTGAACACTCTGGCTACAAATTGAAACTGCGTGGATTGTTGGCCATGCTGACGAATGGTGCCTTATTCCGTAAAGAACAAGATTTCGAATTGTTGCAACCTGTGTATAATGTTTCATCGGGTGACATTCAAGAATATATCAAGGAAAAACTGTTTGAATGTCAGGACGAGAAACTTCGTAATATCTTAAAGAATTCCTAAACTATCTTTCCCCGAACAACGCGCGGATGAGGTCGTTGCGGCCCATGCGGCGGAGTTCGCGGATGAGGGCCTGGCGCTCCTGGGGTTTGTACCAGAAGAAGAATTGGCGTTGGGCTTGCTTGTCGCGTGGGGTATGGGCGGAGAAGATGGGTTGGAGGGTGTAGGGATGGAATCCTGTGTACCAGGCTTCGGTGGCGATGGTCATGGGGGTAGGGGTGAAGTCCTGCACTTGCTCGAGTTGGAAGTTGAGGCGGCGGGTGATGACGGCGAGTTCGGCCATGTCCTCGGCTGTGCAGCCTGGGTGTGAGGAGATGAAGTAGGGGATGAGTTGCTGGTTGAGATGTTCCTCGCGGTTGATGCGGTCGAAGATGCGCTTAAAGTCGTAGAAGAGTTGGAACGAGGGTTTGCGCATGACCATGAGCACACGGTCGGAGGTGTGTTCGGGTGCCACTTTCAGACGGCCGCTGACATGGCGCGTGATGAGTTCGCGGGTGTATTCGGCGTTGACCTTATTCGTGTGTTCATCACCTGTGTCGTGCAGCAGGAGGTCGTAGCGAACGCCGCTGCCGATGAAACTCTTCTTGATGCCAGGCAGACGGTCCACGCTACGGTAGATGTCGAGCAGAGCCGAGTGGTCGGTGTTGAGGTTGGGGCAGACTTTGGGGTGGATGCACGACGGTCGGGCGCATTTCTTGCACTGTTCCAGATTCTTTCCGTGCATCCCGTACATGTTGGCCGACGGACCGCCGAGATCGCTGATGTAGCCTTTGAAGTCGGGCATTTCGGTGATGGCGCGGACTTCGCGGAGGATGCTTTCTTTGCTGCGCGAGATGACGAACTTGCCCTGATGGGCGGAGATGGTGCAGAAGGCGCAGCCGCCGAAGCAGCCGTGGTGCATGCAGACGGAGAACTTGATCATCTCGTAGGCAGGGATGCGTTTGCCTCGGTACTTGGGGTGGGGCAGACGGGTGAAAATACCCACCCCCATCCCCTCCCGTGAAGGGAGGTGAGTCGTTACCGCCTCAGATTGTTGTATGTATTCTTGCCAGTCGGCAGGTGAGTAGGGTGGATTGACGACTACCCAGCCGTCGGGGCTCTCTTGCAGGATGCGACGGGCTGCGTATTTGTTGCTTTCTTCCTCAATGTGGCGGAAGTTTTCGGCCTGTTTACGCTTGTCGGCGAGACAGTCGGCGTGGCTGTTGAGGACGATGTCGTCGTCGCTGATTCCGCTTGGGATGTCGTCTTTCTTACAGAGAAAAGCGGTCTGAGGTATGGTGTCGAGCGGTTCGCCATGTTCCATCCGTCGGATCAGTTCGAGCATGGGCAGTTCGCCCATGCCGTAGATGAGCAGGTCGGCATGGCTGTCGCAGAGGATGGAGGGGCGGAGCGCGTCTTTCCAATAGTCGTAGTGGGTGAGGCGGCGCAGCGATGCCTCGATGCCTCCGATGACCACGGGTACGTTGGGGTAGAGTTGCTTCAGAATGTGCGTATAGACGATGGTGGGCATTTCGGGGCGTTTGTCGTGCCGTCCGTCGGGCGAGTAGGCATCCTCGCTGCGCAGACGGCGTGCGGCGGTGTATTTGTTCACCATCGAGTCCATCGCCCCTGGTGAAATGCCGAAGAACAGGCGGGGCCTGCCGAGTTTCTTGAAGTCTCGATAGTCGCCGTGCCAGTCGGGTTGCGGCACGATGGCTACACGGAGCCCCTGGCTCTCCAAGAGACGACCGATGACGGCCATGCCGAACGAGGGGTGATCGACATAGGCATCGCCGCTGAACAGGATGACGTCCAGTTCGTCCCATCCGCGCAACTCACATTCCTTCTTGGTAGTGGGCAGAAAATCGGTCAGTCGGTATTCTTTCAAATTTGATAACTACTTGATAATCAGTGTTACTTTTGTACCAAAAAGGTTTCGGCGCTTTGGTACGGTTGTACCACCGCAGTGAAACAAAAGTTTCAGCCCAGTGGTACAAGAGTTTCACCGCAGTGGTACAAGAGTTTCATCGCAGTGAAACAAATGCTCAACTGCGATGCCTGTTTTCTACTTGCACAGGAAGTTGGCAATGGCACTCATGAGGCGGTTGCGCTCCTTTGCCTGCTTGATGCCTTCGAGCGGGAATCCCATCGTGATGGCTTTGCATTCCTTTCCGTCGTAGGCAATGGCGGCTGGTTCTCCGTTGCTGTACGCCAGCATGGCGAAGGCTCCAGCCGTAGGTGCGAGTGTCTCGGGAAGGGGGATGGCGTAACTCTCGCTGTTCATCTCGCGATAGATGTCGAAGGCGAGGCCGCTGCCCTCCACATGGTCGGTCTGTTTGCTGTCAAGCCGTCCTGCCTGTGTGGCATGAAGGGCTTTGCAGCGTATGCCGCCGGTCTTGAAGAGGTTGGCTCCGCTGATGAAGACACGTCCGCCACGGTCGAGATACTGGGTGAGCACGTCGGAGAGTGCCTGTCGGAAGTCGGTCTGTACGCCGCAGATGACATCGACCATGCGGTAATTGGCGGCGTTCTGTACACCTCCCTTGAGGAACATTGACAGACTGGTGGAGCAGAACGAGTGCTTGCCGTTGAGGAGCAGTCCCTGTCCGTGCAGCCACGGATAGTCGAAGGTGTTGCCCATGATGACCTGTCCGCAGAGTTCGTCGCCGCTGTAGCCCAGTCCGCCAGCCGTCTCGATGCCCATCTTCGAGCGATCCCAGCCTGTCTGACGGCCGCAGTAGCCGGCAAAGGCGCCATAAGGCACGCCTGGGTCGGCATCGAGGTCGAAGCCTTGCACGCTGGCAGTGTTGATGGCAGCCGGACCTGACAGACGGGTGAAGGCGTTGACCATGAGCACCGTTCCTTCGTTCTTGGAGGCGATGCAGGCAGCGAGTGTCTCGCTCGGGAAACTCTGTCCGCCCTTGTTGGCAGCACAGACACGGAAGGAGTAGAGTCGGTCTTTCTGCAGCGGTATCGCAGCGTTCGTGCTGCTCACTACGGTTCCGTTGTCGAAGCCGCCATTGCCCATGCGCGTATAAATAATATAGTGGGTGGGACGTGCCGTCGATTCGTTGGGGTCGTCCTGGGCCTGCCATGTGAGCAGGGCGCGTGAGCCTTGCTCGTCGAGCGTAACGGAGAAATCGGTCACGGGCAGGGGCTGGATGACGTAGGGGCGCTGGTGCATCGACGCAATATAACGGACGACGGTCTTATAGACCGAACGCGAGAAGTCGAACTTGAACTGCGGGTCGTAGCCCAGCCGCATGTCGGCAAAGTTCTGGTGCGACAGCATCTCGAGGATGATGCCAGGCACGAGCGGCACACGTGTCTCGCCGTAGTTACGGTTCCACACCGAGCGCACCTTCCAGTTGTACTTGCGCAGGTCCTGATACAGATTGCCGAGCAGCATCTGAGCGAGGTCACGGCTGGCGTAGCGGTCGATGCCTGCGTCGGTAAGCCCGTCGTTGAAGTCGGTCGTGCAGATGGAGAGGGAGCCGATGAACGAGTCGTCGCGTCGGATGCCTGCGTCGGTGTGGAACGCCATCTGCAATTCGATAGGCACGCGAACGCCTGGCTGGTTGGGCTCATAGACGCTGCCGCCGGCAAGATAGTTCGATGTGCGCGGACGTGCCTGAATGTCGCTCTTGTAGTCGTCTTCGCCTTCGAAGCAGTCATAGACCGAGTCGGGCATACCTGCCCACTGTGCGCTGTAACGGGCGGCTTCGGCCCAGCGTGGCAACTGACTGAGATTGCCTATCATCTCGCCGTCCTGGCTGCGGATGATGTTGCCCATGCCGCCACCGAAGCGCACGGCATCGGCACTGACGACACCCTTGTGCTTCGACTCGTTCGTCAGAACGACCAAGCCGTCGTCGTGCTGTCCTTTTTCAAACTCGAAGGTGCCGAGATAAACCCACGTGCCGCCGCCCATCTGTTGATTGACCGCAAAACGGGTCTGTCCGCCACGGTGATAGACGATGTAATGAGCGTCGTCAACAGAGTTGGGGTGAGTCTGATAACTGACGTAAACGGCATAGCGGCCCGACTCGGGAATGTTGGGAATCCAATTGGCGGTCGATGCGTTTTTTTCCGAGTTGACCGTCTCAATCATGCGGGCCGTACCCCCTCGGAAAGGATTCTCCGACTTCGTGAACCGCCATTTACGCAAGGCAAAGCCCTCTTGTGCGTCCATCTTCCATTTGTGCTTGGCCCGTTTCTGAGCCGCCGACTCCATGTACATGCCGCCGTCGGTTGGCTGGTCGTTATCCACCGTCACTTCGTTCTGCTGCCAGTCACGTTCGCGAGGCGTATAAATCACGGCACCGGCATTCTCGAGCATCGGCAGGATGTAGGGCAGGACGAAGGTCTGCGAGAAGAGGTCCTCGCGGGTGCAGAAAAGGGGCGGTCGCATCCATTGCCACGTGCCGGTCTTCTTGTCAAAATAGCGTCCGTGGCTCTGCCAGAGAGAGATGTGAATGCCGTCAAGTCCGTCAGGGGCAGCGTAGGGACGTGAGAGGTTCTGCACCCAGGGCTGACCAGTGTAGTTCTTTTTCCACAAGCGCGATGTGTCCTTCTGCCCGCTGCGGAGGGCATTGGGTACCAGGTCGCGGATGTCGTGGCGGTCGGTAACGATGGTCAGTTCATAGCCTTTGTAGCGGCTTGGCAGCAGGGCATACATCTCGCCGTAGATGCGCGTGACGTCCTTTTCGGTAAAGAACTGGTCTTCAAAGCCGCCTTCGCACTCGACGCGAATCTGCTTGCGGTCGTCATCGACACTGAGGCTCTTGACGTTGGAGCGTGGCTTGATGTTGGCATCCGAACGCTCATAGGTGTTCAGATAGTCGTTGAACACGGCTTTCAAGTCTTGTGCGTGTGTGACCAGAAAGCACACTGAAAAAGCACTGAGTAGGAAGATTCTGCGTATCATTTGTTTCCTAAGTATTTGATGATGTTAAAGCCTACAAGATGGTCATAGCGCTCTCCGAAGGGACGGTGGTAGATATAGACGGCATACTCATTCTCCGTCTGGTAGAAGTCGCCTTCAGCCTCGGCAGTGTAACCCTGCGTCTCGCCGTCGGGCACGAAGAGGTACTGATAGTTGTACGAACCCATCTTGAGCGGGATGGTCAATTCGTAGCAATGCTCCAGCAGGTTGTACTCCATGCGGTATTCCTCGGCAAAGCGTCCGTTCGTCAGGTCGCCGTTGAGGTATAGTTCGCCACCGCTGAGTTGGGGCATCTCGAGGCGGAAATGCGTGATGAAGTATTCGCTCTCCGTCTCGTTGTCCTCGTTGTCGCCGTTGCGTACCAAGTAGCGGCCGTTCTGGTCCTCGTCGTAGATGTAGTGGGTACGCTGCTTGTCCGTCATGATATAAGCGTGGTAGTACGGCTGCTCGTATTGCATACTCTCCACACGCATGGTCGGCACATACTCGTCCAGAATCTCCATGCGGCGATACTCGTTGCCAGCAGGGAAGATGAGGCTGCGGTTATGATTGAAGATGAGTGTGTTGACTTGCAGATACGTCGGACGCAGACCGCTGACATGGTTGTCCCAGCGGCGGTTCTGTGTGACGACGGGCAGCAGTTCCTGCTCTGGGTGATTGACGTGATAGGTGGAGTAGTTGACGTTGAACGACACCTGCTGATGTTCCTTATACGTGTCGATGTCGGTGTTGCTGCTGACCGTGATATCGACGCCCACACGCTGTTCCATCACCGAGAAGCAAGCCGAGGCGACAGGCTCAGGGTCACCGTCTTCAAAGATATCGACGCGGTAGTTTCCCGTCACCTTCAGCCGCACGTCCTCGTTGGGAATGCGCAACTGGTAATGGTTGTAGATGGATGTGGTCGAGAGCGACGGTTCATATCCGTCGATGGGCTGGCCGTTGAAACCGTCCATATACTCGCTTTCGAGCAAGTCCGACTGTGTCCAGTCTGCATTGCAGTGTGTCACCCTATACGTCCGTCTGACGTAGGTGTGCTGCATGTCGTCAAACAGAATATCCACGTACTGCCCGCTGTGAAGCAACATGACGGGATAACTGTCCCACTGCCCATTCACCAACACCCGAATGCTCTTCAGGTTGTTGACATATACACCGCTCTGCTGGGCATGACATAGCGTGAACGTCAGACAAAGTGCAAGAAGTGTTACCCGTTTCATCATTCAAATCATTTTAGAAATCAAAGTAACGCTTGGCGTTGTTGTAGCAGATGTCTTCGACCATTTGCTGGACGCGCTCGATTTCCTCGTAGGGGATTTCGCCGTTTTCGACATCGTTGCCGAGGAGGTTGCAGAGGGTGCGGCGGAAGTATTCATGGCGAGGGTAGGAGAGGAAGGAGCGGGAGTCGGTGAGCATACCGACGAAGCGGCTGAGGAGTCCGAGCAGTGAGAGTGCGTTCATCTGCTTGGTCATGCCGTCTTTCTGGTCGAGGAACCACCAGCCTGAACCCCACTGAATCTTGCCTGGCACGCTGCCGTCCTGGAAGTTTCCGAGCATCGTGGCGACGACTTCGTTGTCGGCAGGGTTGAGGTTGTAGAGGATGGTACGGGTGAGTTTGTTCTGACTGTCCAGACGGTCGAGGAATTTCGACATGGCCTTTGCTGTGTTGAACTGGCCAATGGAGTCAAACCCAGTGTCGGGACCGAGTTGGCAGAACATACGCGTGTTGTTGTCGCGGATGGCGCCGTAGTGGAACTGCTGTGCCCAGCCGCTGGCGTGGTCCATCTCGGCAAAAAGGACCAGCATGGCACTCTTGAACTTACGTACTTCGAGGTCGCTGAGGTCGCGTCCGCAAAGGGCTTTGTCGAAGATGTCGGCAATTTCGACATCGGTGTAGTCCTCGGCATAGAACTCCTCGATGCCGTGGTCGCTGAGTTTGCAGCCGTTCTTGGCAAAGAAGTCATGACGACGTTGCAGGGCATCCATCAGGTCTTGGAAGTCCTTGATGTTCACGTCGCTCACCTCTGCCAACTTGCTGACATACTCGCGGAAAGCCACGACATTATCGACAGCCATCGCCTTGTCAGGACGCCAGGCTGGGATGACCTTCACCCCGAAGCCTTCTTCTTTGATTTGTCTGTGCCACCTTAAATCATCGACGGGGTCGTCGGTGGTGCAGACCGTCTCGACGTTGTATTTCTTCATCAGTCCCTGTGGGGTGAGCGACGGGTCATTCTGGAGTTTGTCGTTACATTCGTCGAAAATTTCGCGGGCAGTCTTCGGATTAAGAATCTTATTGATGCCGAACGCTGTGCGCAGTTCGAGGTGTGTCCAGTGGTACAATGGGTTGCGCAGGGTGTAGGGCACAGTCTCTGCCCACTTCTCAAACTTCTCCCAGTCGGTGGTGTCGGTACCTGTGCAGAAGCGTTCGGGCACGCCGTTCGAGCGCATGGCACGCCACTTGTAATGGTCGCCGCCCAGCCACACTTCGGTGATGGAGCGGAAGCGTTTGTTCTCCGCAATCATCTGCGGAACAAGGTGGCAGTGGTAGTCGATGATGGGCATCTTGGCCGCATGTTCGTGATACAACTTTTGTGCAGTCTCGGTTTCCAGGAGGAAATTCTTGTCCATGAAGGGTTTCATAATCGTTTGGTATTAGTGGTTTTCGTATTGATAGCGCAAAAATACGCAATTTCCACCGAACGACGAAATGAAAGTCGAAAAAAATGTATGTTCAAGTACTTGGAGAGAAAACGCCAAGTGCTTAGCGTACGAACGCCAAGTGCTTAGCGTGAATTTTCCAAGCGCATGGAGGTATATTATATCTATGTAATAATGCATCACAACTTTTGGACACAAAATTGTCTCAAAATCTTTTATTGTTTGTAGGGGCATAGCTTGTCTATGCCCTTTTCGTTGGGCTTAGACGAGCTAAGCCCCTACAGGCAATCGTTTTGTAGTCATAGAAAAACGAAAGTTTTGGAGTTTTCTTTTTGTATTCCGCTCACTTAGTCGTACCTTTGACTATGTCGAAGGTACTCACGTTCGGGAATAAAAAAGAAAAAACGCTTTTCTTTTTGTATTCCGCTCACTTAGTCGTACCTTTGTGCTCAGAATCCTAATTCACATGACTATGGCACTCAAAGCATTGAACGCTCGCACGGCTCCGAAGAGCCATGCACCCGAGAGAATCATCCAGTTTGGCGAAGGTAACTTCCTGCGCTGTTTTGTCGATTGGATTATCCAGCACATGAACGACCGTACGGACTTCAACGCGTCGGTCGTGGTGGTGCAGCCCATCGAACGCGGTATGGTCGATTGGCTCAACGGGCAGGACTGCCTGTACCACGTCAATCTGCAGGGACGTATCGACGGAAAGGCTGTCAACACGCTTGAACGTATCAACTGCCTCAGCCGTGCGCTGAATCCCTACACGCAGAACGCTGCCTTCATGGCGCTGGCCGACCAGCCCGACATCCGCTTCGTGATTTCGAATACGACCGAGGCCGGCATTGCTTTCGACCCTGCGTGCAAACTCACCGACGCGCCTGCATCGAGTTATCCTGGCAAGTTGACGCAACTGCTCTATCGCCGTTTCCAGACGTTCCGTGGCGACAAGACGAAAGGCCTGATCATCATGCCTTGCGAACTGATTTTCCTCAACGGACATCATCTGAAAGAGTGCATCTACCAGTACATCGAATTGTGGAAGGATGACTTCGGTAAGGACTATGCGAAGTTCAAGGAGTGGTTTACGAAATACTGCTACGTGTGTGCCACGCTGGTGGACCGCATCGTGCCTGGCTTCCCACGCAAGGAAATCGTCGAGATTCAGAAGAAGGTGTGCTATGCCGACAACCTCGTCGTACAGGGTGAAGCCTTCCATCTCTGGGTCATCGAGAAGCCTGAGAACATGTCCATCGCCCAGTTGCGCCGCGAATTTCCTGCCGAGAAGGCAGGCCTGCACGTGCTCATCGCACCGAGCGAAAAGCCGTACCACGAACGCAAGGTGACGCTGCTCAACGGACCGCACACCGTGCTTTCGCCTGTGGCCTATCTGAGTGGCATCAACATCGTACGCGACGCCTGCAACCATCCTGTGGTCGGCAAGTACATTCACAAGGTGCAGTTCGAAGAACTCATGGAGACACTCAACCTGCCGAAGGCCGAGTTGCAGAAGTTTGCCACCGACGTGCTCGAGCGTTTCAACAACCCCTACGTCGATCATCAGGTGACGAGCATCATGCTCAACTCGTTCCCCAAATATGAGACACGCGACCTGCCTGGCGTGAAGACCTATCTGGAGCGCAAGGGCGAACTGCCCAAGGGCCTCGTCTTCGGTCTCGCCGCCATCATCACTTACTACAAGGGAGGCACACGCAGCGACGGCGCACCTATCGAACCCAACGACGCTCCTGAGATTGTTTCGCTCTTGAAGAAACTTTGGGAAACGGGTGATACGCAGAAAGTTACCGAAGGTGTTCTTGCTGCCGACTTTATCTGGCATGAGAATCTGAACAAGACTGTTCCTGGACTTACGAAGATGGTCAAGCAGTATCTTGACTTGATTCAGGAGAAGGGAATGCTCGAAGCCGTCAAGACCATCCTGTGAACAAAGTACGCATTACCGCCGTTCGCCAGACAGTCTATCCCGACCTGATGGCAAAGTACGAAAATCCCATTGAGCACACCTGTGACGTCAGGGTAGGGCAGCAGTGGGTTTCGGTCGATGGACAACGCCCCAAGGGGATGTGTCCTTCGGCGTGGACGTCCATGCAGCCGTTCGTCGAGTCGCTGGCACGAGGCGAAGGCAACTTCTACGACGGCTGGATGCAGAACCCGATGAGTGCGATGATCAGTTGCAACGACGGTTTCCGTCCCTTCAGTTTCTACATCGAAGTGTTATGACTGAAGCCCTAAAAAACTCCCCCAGACGATGTGAACGTCTGGGGGAGTTTTTGTGTTGTCGTGTTATTTCTCTTGCGACAGATAATATTTCTCCTTCTCTTCTTTACCGTCTTCATCGGTGGTTATCCAGGTCAATTCAATCTTCTTGCCTGAAGCATCGACAAAGGCAGCATAGGCTCGGCGTATCGGCTCGCGTCCCGCCCTTTGTGCTTGGTATTCCTTGTGTGTCTTTTTCCATTGATCTATAATATAGGCAACACTTTCATTCATTTCTGGTAGATAACTGATGCCTGTGGTGTCAAGGACAAACTCGAAGACGGGATTCAGAATGGTAATCAGCGAGTCACCCTGCAGTTGCCAAGTACCCCTATAGGTATAACAGAGGTTAGCACGTCCTGAGTAGTGCGAGTCGGACATGTGCTCTATTTGTTGGATGACGACGCTGTCATTCTCCTTAAACTTAAATTCGATATAGGTTTCGGAGGTGGACTGAACAATCCATTTGCCGTACAACTCATGCTTTTTCAGCGGTTCGCCTGTGCGCTCCCTGTTCTCCACGTACTCTTTCAGTTCTTCGTCCGTGATACCCATGATAAACTTACACTGATCGCTGATGCTCTGAAAGCGGTCGGCTACATCGTTCAATTGTCGTTGTCGGTTCGGAGAGGCTGCAATGAAAAGACGGACATTTTCGCGCTTGAAGGCCTCTTTTAGCAAATTAGCATAGTCAATCGAGAGATACTCTCTCTCCAAGGCGTGTTTAAGGACTTCTTCCTCGTCGAGAGGACTGCGCCACATCATGTCGTTATTGATGTAGTTGTAGGTGGCATGACGTTCGTAATAGAATTTCTGCACCACATCAATGAAGGTGGCGTTGTTGATGTTTTTCCACGCATCCTGACTGCTGAGAAAGATTCTCTCGCTCGAATCGTCAAGACTTAACTGATCGTCACCAGCAGATGTGAGATAGTTCAGCACAGAAACCAGTGTGTCCTCACCGATGTTGTCTAACGTTTCAATATGATTCATCACATATTGTGACAGGATAAAGGCTTTCTCATCTCTTGTAGTCATCTCCCTCAGTGCTGCGACAGAGTTGTCAATGTCGTGAATGACCATCATTGCTGTTTGCCGTCCATCCTTCTTTTGCTGTTGTTTTTCCAGCAGGTAAGATGTACCGAAGGTGAGCACAATGGAGAGGGTTGCGCCGAGGAAGGTCATCAGGAGTTCGCGCAGCATGCTCTTCCTTTGTGCCTTCTTATAGTAGGTGGAGCAATTCTTTTTCTCGTTCATATTGTGCAAGAAATAGATTAGAGCAGCGGATCACGTTTTTTACCGCGTGCAAAATCATCCATGCCACGGAAACGTGGTGCGAAGTCATCAATTTTAGGTTTACTTTCTTTACCTTTCATCTTGTTGATTAGGTCGTTTGCCCCTTTGATGGCAAATGCAGTTTCAATAATGTTGAAAAGTCCCATAGTTTTTGTATTTGATTGTTTGCGCAGCAAAGTTAAGGAAAAAGATGTCTATCTGCAAACGATTTGGAGAAAAACATCTTCTAAAGTGGAAACCATACGAAGGCAGCTGCGTCCCAGAGTGCGTGTGAGAGTACGATGGCAAGAAAATGCTGTGGAACCAGTCGGTACAGACCGCCCCAAAGAATCCCGCAAACCATCGCAGCCATAATCAGCATGAAGTTGCCCGAAGGGATGTGAACGGCTGTGTAGATGAGCGTCGTCACCACAAAACCTACAGTGGGCGACCATCGTACCGACAGCGTGCGTTGAACGTAGCCGCGCCAGAAAAGTTCTTCAGCAGGACCGATGATGAACAACAGCAACAACGCAATGAGCCACGGCGCGTTTCCTTCTTTCATGCCGTAGATAAGGTCCACCTGCGGTCGTGCGAAGTCGAACATCCACTGCGACGCCTTGTCGCCAACCCAGAACACGCCCCACAGCACCACGGCAATCACAATGCCGAGAACAATCTCATACCCCAGTCCCCTCAACGAAAGTGAGGGGAAGAGGCTGCGCAATGTATTCTTATTCCCCGTCAAACTCATCGTGATGAGCACACAGGCGCTGGCCGTCATGCTCCACCAGAAGTTAAGCAGTGGGGCTGTCCAGGGCGAGAACATCACGAACCACAAGAGGGCTGCGATGCCGACGGCAATCATCAATCTTTTCATCTGAGAAAAATAATATTCAAGGATTTTAATGGATAAATTTTGGTAATGATATAGAGGTTGCCCCGCAACGCATAGTCCTTGATGGAAAAGCGTTGTTATGAACTCCTCCCCTGAAAGGGGAGGTGCCCTGAAAGGGCGGAGGGGTCACTAACTTTATAGGATGTATTTGAAGAATGTGACCCCTCCGTCGCTTCGCGCCACCTCCCCTTTCCGGGGAGGAGTTTTCCACCAGCCTTTTATTTTAAGGGAGGAAGGTCAACTTCTATATTATTGACTAAATTTTAATGGATAAACAATCCTTTTAATCCTTCAAATCCTTGACAGTTAAGCCGTGAAGTGCCAAACCAGCAGACCGATGATGAGGGTGAGGCTGAAGGCCATCTGCAGTTTGGCAGTGGCTTCATCAAGACGTGCAAAGGCAGCGATGCCACCAGTCTTCCACTGCGACATTGTCTTGACGTTTTGGAGAGCCAGCGGCAGCGAAAGCCAGGACAGCATCGTCCACCACGACATCACGCCGAACACGCAGAGCCCCAGCATCCACAGGTATGGGAACAGCACCTCAAAGTAATATACTCCTGCGGCAAAGGCACGGCCCGTGAGCATGGAGAACGTGTGGATGCGTGCCCGCACGTCCGTCTCGATGTCACGCGTGTTGTTCGCATGAAGAATACCGATGGTGATCAGTCCGACAGGAACAGCCAGCCACAGCACAGGCCAGTGGATTTCGCCGCTGGCGATGAACGACACGCCCACCATCGGCAGCACGCTGTAGCAAAGCGCGATGACCACATCGCCCAGCGCCACGTACTTCAGCGGCGGGTAGCAAAGCGAAAGGGCAATGCCCGCCAGACCAATCCAGAGCAGCGGCAGACCGCACAGGCACACCATCATGATGCCCATGGCCACGGCGATGATTTGCAGCACCACCGACAGGCGCATCACTTCCTGTGGCGTAAACTGGCCGCTGGTCAGAGTCTGCACGCTGTACGTGTCGTCGCGGTCCACCCCTTTCTTATAGTCGAAGTAGTCGCTCCACACATTGCCTGCCGCATGTACGAAGATGATGTTGACGAGGGCGAGAATGCCCAGCAGCCAGTTGATTTCATCACCATTGGCCAGCAACCAGAACAGAGTGACGAGCACAGGCATCGACGATGCGGGGAACGACCACGGACGTGTGGCCAGAATCCAGTCTTTCAGAGAGTGTTTCATAATGGGTTAAATGTAGTTGATGGGTTCAATGATGCGAAGGGCAGGAATACAAAAAAAGGAAACCTTTCGGCTTCCTCTTTCTGCGGTGCGTACGAGACTCGAACTCGTGACCCCATGCGTGACAGGCATGTATTCTAACCTACTGAACTAACGCACCTTTTTTGCTGCCGAAAACGTGTCATTTTCGTTTAGCGAGTGCAAAGGTACGGCTTTTTTCCGAACCTGCAAATATTTTCTGAAAAAAAATTAAAGATTTTCCTATTTTTTCATTTTACAGGCGTAGAATAGCAGGTAAACCACGCCCAATGCCATGATGCCGACAGCACCAATCTGCCCCAATGCGTCGCTGGCCATTCCCATGAAGAACGGGAAAATCGTTCCGCCGATGAGTCCCATGATCATCAGCCCGCTCACTTCGTTCTGTTTCTGAGGCACAGCCATCATGGCCTGCGAGAAGATGAGCGGAAAGACGTTGCTGTTGCCAAGTCCTGCGAGGATGATGGAGGCATAGAGCACAGGCACGGTTGTGCCGAAGGCGAGACCGACGGTGCCGAAGGCGAGCAGGGTGATGCTGGCGGCGAAGAAGGAGCGTCCTGAGACGATGCGCAGCAAGAACGAGCCGAGCAGGCATCCAGCGGTACGGCTGATGAAGTAGAGCGAGACGGCGAAGGCTGCTTCGTTGAGCGTGATGCCGAGACGTTCAATCAGAATTTTTGGGGTGGTTGCATTGATGCCCACGTCGATGCCCACATGGCTGACGATGGCGAGGAATGACAGCAACACCACAGGTACGCTGAGCAGGTGCAGGCACTGGCCGAAGGTCGAAGTCTGCTGTCCGACAGGTTCTTCTTCGATGTGTGTCATCACCAGCCACAGTGTCGAAATCACGCCGATGATGAGGAAGATGAGGAACAATATGCGCCAGTCGAGGCCGAAGTCAGGTATCAGTTTCGTTGCCCCCCACATGGCCAGATAAGGTGCGATGAACGAGGCAATGGCCTTGACAAACTGCCCGAACGTCAGTGTGGCGGCAAGGTTCTTTCCCTGTGTCACAGCCGAGACGAGCGGATTGAGCGATGTCTGGATGACGGCGTTGCCGATGCCCAGCAGCGAGAAGGACAGTAGCATGACAGGGAACGATGCGCTGATGAGCGGTAGCGCCAGAGCGGGCAGGGTGAGTCCGAGCGAGAGCAGTACCGTACGTTTGCGCCCGATGCGGTTCATCAGCATTCCTGTAGGGACGCTGCAGACGAAAAACCAGAAGAACACGAGCGATGGCATCAGGTTTGCCATTGTGTCGCTCAGTTGCATGTCTTCTTTGACGTAGTTGCTTGCAATGCCGACTAAGTCAACAAAACCCATGACGAAGAAGCAGAGCATCAAGGGTACGAGGGTGAGAGTCTTGGACGTTTTCATGGTCAATATGGTCTTTATTTCAGAAGGTCAGGACGCAACAGCCGTGTACGCTCCATGGCCTGTTGCAGTTCCCATTCCCTTATTTTCTTGGGGTCGCCGCAGAGCAGTATTTCGGGCACATCGCCGAAGCCAGGGTAGGAGGCAGGGCGTGTGTAGATGGGCGGTGCCAGGATGCCGTCCTGGAAACAGTCGTCCAGTGCCGCCTGCGAATCGCCGATGGCTCCAGGGATGACGCGAACAATGGCATCGGTCATCATTGCAGCCACCAGTTCTCCACCGCTGAGCACGAAGTCGCCGATTGATACCTCGCGCGTAATCAACTTGTCGCGCACGCGCTGGTCGATGCCCTTGTAGTGGCCGCAGAGGATGATGATGTTTTTCAGGCTGCTCAGTTCGTTGGCCATGGGTTGTGTAAACTGTTCGCCGTCGGGCGTGGTGAAGATAATCTCGTCGTACACCTCACCCCTTTCCTCTTTGAGTTGTTGTTGAAGGGCTGCGATGCAGTCGGCAATGGGCTGAATCTGCATGATCATGCCACTGCCTCCGCCGAAGGGATAGTCGTCCACACGTCGGTGCTTGTCCTTCGTGTAGTCGCGCAGGTTGTGAACGTGAATTTCCACCAGTCCTTTCTGCTGGGCACGTCCCAGAATGCTCTCGGTCAGAAAACCGCCGAACAGTTCGGGCAGCACCGTGATAATGTCTATTCTCATCTGAATCAATGTGTCTTTTGCGCAAAAGTACGGAAAAAAGTTGAAAATACGAGAGGAAAGTATTAAATTTGTGCGTTTTTAACCTCAAAAACACCATCACACCTTATGGAATCTCTCGTCAAACGCATTCAGGCAGAGGGCCGCAGTCTGAAAGGAGGCGTGCTGAAGGTCGATAGTTTCATCAACCACCAACTCGACCCCAACCTCATGATGGAAGTCGGCAAAGAGTTTGTGCGCCTCTTCGGCCATCTCCCCATCAACAAAATTGTCACCATCGAAGCCAGCGGCATCGCACCCGCCATCATGACCGGCTACCTCATGCAGGTACGCACAGTGTTCATCAAGAAGAAACAGCCCAACACGCTTGAGAACGTCTATGCGTCGTCCGTTCACAGTTTCACCCGCGAACAAGACTACGAAGTCTGCATCAATGCCAACTTCCTCACGCCCGACGACCACATCCTCTTCATCGACGACTTCCTTGCCTACGGCAACACGGCGCGCTGCATGATCGACCTTGCACACCAGTCGGGCGCCATTATCGAAGGCATGGGCTTCTGCATCGAGAAAACCTTCCAGAAAGGAGGCGAATACCTCACCGAGCAGGGCATCAACTTCCACTCCCTCGCCTGTGTCACCAGTCTTGAGCACGAGCATATCTCCGTTTGCGAAGAACCGAAATCACGATTCAAATGACCTACGGAATCATTGGAACAGGTGCTGTCGGCGGCTACTACGGTGGCCGGCTGGCACAGGCAGGAAACGAGGTTCACTTCCTGCTTCACCGCGACTACGACTACGTCTGCGAGCACGGCCTTCAGGTCTATTCCTGCAACGGCGATTTCCATCTGCAGCATGTCCACGCCTATCGTGCTGCCACCGATATGCCCCAATGCGACGTCGTTCTCGTTGCACTGAAATCGGTCAACGAAACCCTTCTGCAGTCGCTCCTGCCCCCGCTGCTCCGTCCCGACACGCTCGTCGTGTTGGCACAGAACGGCGTCGGAGTCGAACAGGACGTGCAGCAATGGTTTCCCGATGTGCATCTGGCAGCAGGCCTTGCCTTCATCTGTTCGTCGAAGACACAGCCAGGCATCGTGCGCCACGAATGCTACGGCAGCATCAACATCGGCAACTATTCCTGCCCCGACGGCACGAAGGTCGAACGGCTTGTGGCCGAACTCCGTCGCGCCCATGTCGAGGCCCACAGCGTCGAATACCATGAGGCCCGATGGAAGAAAGCCGTGTGGAACATGCCCTTCAACGGCCTTACCGTTGTCTTGAATACGCAGACGAGCAAACTCTTGGAAAATCCTGATACAGAGAACCTTGTTCGTGAGATGATGCTTGAAGTAGTGGGTGCGGCCCAGCATCTCGGCGTGCAGAATCTCGATGCCTCTTTTGCTGAAAAGATGATTGAGACGACCCGTGTGATGGTGCCTTATTCGCCCAGCATGAAACTCGACTACGATTTCCGCCGTCCCATGGAAATCCATTATCTCTACCAGCGTCCCATCGAGATAGCCCGTGCCGCCGGCTTCCTCATGCCCCGCCTCGCCATGCTCGAGGCACAACTACGATTCCTCGAAGCCACCCGTCTGTAGTGCTAACATAAGCACACCCCCTTTTCAACCCATTCATCTTTTCTGTACCCCTCCAAGTGCTTAGCGTCATCACGCCAAGCACTTGGCGTTTTTTCTCCAAGCACTTAGCGTGAAATCTCCAAGCACTTGGAGGTAGATTAAAACTTTACCAAAAATTTCTTCGTTTTGCGAAAAAGTATTACCTTTGCTGCTGATAACACCTAATGATACTCTATATGGTAGAAACATGGAATAAATTTGTTTGGAAATTGATAGATTGCAAGAATAAAAATGTAGATGAGGCAGTCTATCATAATATGATTGAAGACAAACTGGAATTATTAGGGTGGGCTGCATATCGTGGTGAGATTTGTCACAAACCCAAAATACCAATAGGTTCTAGCGGAAATATCCAGCCCGATATTCTGATTAAGCGTAATGATGATGAGAGTCTATTTGTCATTGAGGTAAAACGTCCTAATCATACACAACGTGACCGTGAATTAAGACAATTGTTCTCGTACATGTTGCAATTACGCTTAAAGATAGGTGTTTACATTGGTGAACACATTGAAGTTTTTTATGACCAGCCTGACAACAATGCCGACCCTGTTTCTGTCTTTAAGGTTGATTTGTCTATGAATAATAAGAATGGTGCAACATTTGTTGAATACTTTTCTTGTGATTCTTTCGATAAAGAGAAGGTTGGTTTGTGGTGTGAAGAGCGTTTGCAAGAAATGCAGCGCCGTGAAAGTCTGAATCGAATACGCGAAGGCTTGATGTCAACGGAAGGAAGCCGTCAGATTACACGAAGTGTTCGTCAATATCTTCTGGAAACATACGGTAATGAATTTTCAGAATCGGCCATTGACGAAATGTTGCGTTCACTGATCTTTAAGGCTGAACTTAAAAGTGGAAATGAGACTCCTCAGAAAGTATTGAAGCCAAAGAAATCTATTAAACAAGAATTACCCAAAGGGGGTGTAGAAGATAACTCGAGCATTCCTTGCTTCTTGAAACGGGGAAAACTTAATGTGAAAGGTCTATTTCATATACAAACGCAGAGTCTTACAGTGTTGAAGGGCAATGTGATTAACAGTCAGATTGTACCGAGTTTCCGCCCCATCGAAATAAAGAAAAGACTTGCACTGGTCGAGAAATTCATTTCGGTACAAAAAGGAGAATATATTGTTAATACGGACGTGGAATTTTCTACACCAAGTGGTGCTGCGGTTTTCTGTATTGGAGGTTCTGCCAATGGTTGGCGAGAATGGAAGGATTCCAAGGGGGAAACTCTGAATCGATATAGGAAAGGTAATTCCAAATAAGTAAAGAAAGCGGTCTCGAAATTCGAAACCGCTTTCTTTTTTTGTTTTTTCACGCCTTAATTATACTCCCCACTCCCCCCCATGCCTTGATAGGGATATCGTTGAGTGAGAGAATTCAGAGTAAGCCGAAAACCATACTGCAGTATGCTCACATTTACACCACAGCGTGTGTCGGGCCATACCGCAGTTCGAATCAATTGATACCGCAGTATAAAAACAATGTTAAGCCCCTCCTCTCAGATGCTTAGTATAAGTATGGCAGATAAAATTCTTAAATTCTCTCATTCGTGATTATACATCAATCGGCTTAAACCATTGAAGGTTTAAGCCGATTATTCTAATTGTATGAGAATACTTGTCAATACTCTCCCCACGCCTTGACGGGGATGTCGTCGAGCGAGAGGTTGCAGAAGGCATCGATGAAGGCGGAGGCGAGGCGCGGATTGGTGATGAGCGGGATGTTGAGGTCGATGGCGGCGCGACGTATCTTGTAGCCGTTGGTCAACTCGTGGGTGGTGAGGTTCTTGGGGATGTTCACCACCATGTCGATTTTGTGCTGATGCAGCAGGTCGAGGGCCTGCGGCTGTTGGTCGGTGTCGGACGGCCAGTGGACCAGGGTGTTGGGGATGCCGTTGTCGGTAAGGTACTTTGCCGTGCCGCCAGTGGCGTAGATTTCGTAGCCGTGGTCAACAAGTGTGTGAGCGGCATCGAGCATCTCGGCTTTCTGCTTCGCCGTACCTGTTGAGAGCAGGACGGTCTTCTTCGGTATGCGATGACCGACGCTGAGCATGGCGAGCAGGAGGGCGGAACGGGTGTCGTCGCCCAGACAGCCTACTTCGCCTGTGCTGCTCATATCGACACCGAGCACGGGGTCGGCCTTTTGCAGACGGTTGAAGGAGAACTGTGAGGCCTTGATGCCGACGTAGTCGAGGTCGAAGAGGTTTTCGGAAGGCCGTTCGACAGGCAGGCCGAGCATGATCTTCGTGGCGAGTTCGATGAGATTGAGTTTCAGGACCTTGCTGACGAAGGGGAAGGAGCGCGACGAACGCAGGTTGCACTCGATGACGCGCAGGTGGTTCTGCTCGGCGAGGAACTGGATGTTGAAGGGGCCTGAGATGTTGAGTTCCTTGGCAATCTTTCGCGACACTTTCTTGATTTGGCGAACGGTCTCGACGTAGATTTTCTGCGGCGGGAACTGCATGGTGGCATCGCCGGAGTGGACGCCTGCGAACTCGATGTGCTCGGAGATGGCGTAGGCGATGATTTCACCGTCTTTTGCCACGGCATCCATCTCGATTTCCTTGTTGTTCTCGTGGAACTTGGAGACGACGACGGGATGTTTCTTCGACACGTTGGCTGCGAGTTGGAGGAAGCGTTCGAGTTCTTCCTCGTTGGAGCAGACGTTCATGGCCGCTCCGCTGAGCACGTAGGAGGGACGCACCAGCACGGGGAAACCGACCTTCTGGATGAAGGCGTGGATGTCGTCCATCGAGGTCAGGGCTGCCCAGGCGGGCTGATCGACACCGATGCGGTCGCAGAGTTGTGAGAACTTGTCGCGGTCTTCGGCATTGTCGATGCTCTGTGCGGTGGTGCCGAGGATGGGCACTTGCTCGGCATCGAGGCGAAGGGCGAGGTTGTTGGGAATCTGTCCGCCTGTCGAGACAATCACACCGTAGGGCTGTTCGAGTTCGACGATGTCCATGACGCGCTCGAAGGTGAGTTCGTCGAAGTAGAGGCGGTCGCACATGTCGTAGTCGGTCGAGACGGTCTCGGGGTTGTAGTTGATCATGACGGAGCGATAGCCTTGCTGGCGGATGGTGTTGAGGGCCTGCACGCCGCACCAGTCGAACTCGACGCTCGAACCGATGCGGTAGGCGCCCGAACCGAGCACGATGACGGACTGCTGATTGATGGCTTTCCAGTCATTGATGACGGAGAAGGCGCTGCTGTGCTGCTGATGATGCGTGAAGTTGATGTCGTGGGCACAGGCCAGGTAGGTCAGATACAGGTAGTTGGTCTGGGCTGGGTATTCGGCGGCGAGCGTGTCAATCTGCTTGACGTAGGGCACGATGCCCATCTGCTTGCGATAGTGGCGCACTTGTCGCAATGCCTGTTCGGTGTCGCCCAGACGGGCTTCGAGCCCGATGGCACGGGCTATCTGGAAGTCGGTGAAGCCTTCGACTTTGGCACGGCGCATCAGGTCGGCGTCGATGGCTTCGAGGCTGCCGGTCTGCTTCAGCGTCTCATAGGTGTGACGGATGTTCTGAAGTTTCTGCAGGAACCAGCGGTCAATCTTTGTGAGGTCGTAAATCTGGTCGATGGTGTAGCCTTGTGCCAGGGCTCGCTCGATGGTGAGCACGCGCTTGTCGGTCGGAGCCTTGAGCGACGCATCGATGTCTGCGATTTCCAATTCTTTGTTGCCCACGAAGCCGTGGAGGCCTTGGCCAATCATGCGCAGGCCTTTCTGGATGGCCTCCTCAAACGTGCGTCCGATGGCCATGACTTCGCCTACGGACTTCATGCTGCTGCCGATTTCGCGGTCAACACCGTGGAACTTGCCGAGGTCCCAGCGGGGTATCTTGCAGACGACATAGTCGATGGCTGGCTCGAAGAAGGCACTGGTGGTCTTGGTCACGGAGTTCTTCAACTCGAACAGGCCGTAGCCGAGACCGAGTTTGGCTGCGATGAAGGCGAGGGGATAGCCTGTGGCCTTGGAGGCCAGGGCGGAACTGCGGGAGAGGCGGGCATTGATTTCGATGACGCGATAGTCCTCGCTCTGTGTGTCGAAGGCAAACTGTACGTTGCATTCGCCGACAATGCCGATGTGGCGGATGATCTTGATGGCCAGCGCACGCAGTTTCTGTGCCTCGTGATTGGTCAGCGTCTGTGTCGGGGCAATGACGATGCTCTCGCCTGTATGGATGCCGAGCGGGTCGAAATTCTCCATGTTGCAGACAGTGATGCAGTTGTCGTAGCGGTCGCGCACTACTTCGTATTCAATCTCTTTCCAACCCTTCAGCGACTTCTCGACGAGCACTTGCGGAGAAAAAGCGAAGGATTTTTCAGCAAGGCGGTTCAGTTCCTCCTCATTGTCGCAGAAACCGCTACCGAGTCCGCCGAGTGCGTAGGCAGCACGGAGGATGACGGGATAGCCGAGTTTGGCAGCAGCGGCTCGGGCTGCTTCGATGTTGTCACAAGCCTCGCTGCTGATGGTCTTGACGTCGATTTCGTTGAGTCGCTCGACAAAGAGTTCGCGGTCTTCTGTGTCGATGATGGCCTGAACGGGTGTGCCCAGCACTTGTATGCCGTACTTTTCCAATACGCCCGACTTGTAGAGTTCGACACCGCAGTTGAGTGCGGTCTGTCCGCCGAACGCCAGCAGGATTCCCTGTGGACGCTCTTTCTCGATGACACGTTCGACGAAGTAGGGGGTGACGGGCAGGAAATAAATTTGGTCGGCTACACCCTCGGAGGTCTGCACTGTGGCGATGTTGGGGTTGATGAGGACGGTCTTGATGCCTTCTTCACGCAGTGCTTTCAGTGCCTGAGAACCGCTGTAGTCAAACTCGCCGGCCTCACCGATTTTCAGCGCTCCCGAACCGAGGAGGAGGACTTTCTTGATATTCTTGTCAATCATATTGTTGTTTTCGTTTAGCGTTTGAAGAATTTAGTTGAGTGGAAATAAATTCGTTTAATTCGTCAAATTCGTAGTTAAACATCTGTAGTGTTAGAGGAGGGCGACGAAGTCGTCGAAGAGGAAGCCTGTATCGACAGGTCCGGAGGCGGCTTCGGGATGGAACTGGGCGGAGAACCAGGGGTGTGACTTGTGGCGGATGCCTTCGTTCGACCCGTCGTTCATATTGATGAACAGGGGTTCCCAGTCGGCTCCGAGTGTCTCGCTGTCAACGGCGTAACCGTGGTTCTGACTCGTGATGAAGCAACGGTTGGTGCCTACCTGACGAACGGGCTGGTTGTGGCTGCGGTGGCCGTATTTCAACTTAAAGATGGAGGCTCCGCCTGCCTTTGCCAGCAACTGATTGCCCATGCAGATACCGAAGATGGGACGTTCGGGATGCTTCTGCATCGCCAGTTGTATGTGGGCGACGGTTTCGGCGGCTGTGTCTGGGTTGCCAGGTCCGTTGGCGAGGAAGAGGCCGTCGTAAGCCATGTCGGTATAGTCGTAGTTCCATGGAACGCGAATCACCTCGACGTCGCGTTGAATGAGGTAGCGGATAATGTTCTGCTTGACTCCGCAATCGACGAGAATCACCTTCTTTTCTGCTCCTTCGTTGTAACGGATGATGCCCTTGCAGGAGACCTGCTCGATGAAGTTCACGCCTTCGTATTGTGCGGTGGGGATGTTATCGGGTTCGTCGTCGAAGAGAATCTTTCCCATCATCACACCCTGTTCACGCAGCACCTTCGTCAGTTCACGGGTATCAATGCCTGTGATACCAGGTACTTGCTCACGAATGAGCCAGTCAGAAAGGCTTTCGACTGCATTCCAGTGACTGTATTCCTTGCTGTAGTCGCTGACGATGAGTCCCGAGACATGGATGCGCTCGCTCTCCATGAAGTCTGTGAGTTTCTGGTCGTTGATGGTGAAGGGGGGCACACCGTAATTGCCGATGAGCGGATAGGTTAGCACCAAGAGTTGACCTGCGTAGGAAGGGTCGGTGAGCGACTCGGGATAGCCGGTCATGGCGGTGTTGAATACCACTTCACCTGCCACAGGACGCTCATAGCCGAACGATTCGCCGTGAAACTTTGTGCCGTTGTCGAGAAGAAGGGTTACTTTACGCATAATGATATAGGAATAATGTTTGTTATTTATTCAGTTGTTCTTCGTACCAGTCGATGTAGGCCTGATTGACCAGACGAACGCCGCCTGGGGTGGGGTAGTCGCCTGAGAAGTACCAGTCGCCAGGGTGGTTCGGACAGGCTTCGTGCAAGCCTTCGAGACTCTGAAACACCAGTTCGATGTCGCTCTGAACGTCCTTCGGCTTCAGCATACGTACCATCTGTTTGGATATCTGCTCAGCCGTGAAAGGACGGTAGATGTCCTGTACGTGGTTGACCATCTTCGGAACGTAGGCTGCTGCGGCACGGGGGGCTTGCTCCAGCAGTTTGTTGTAGTGAACAATTTGTGCCTTGCAGCGGTGATACACATCGGTCAGGAGAGATTCCTGCTGGGACATGTAGAGCAGTTTCACGACTGCTCGGAAGGCGATGAACTCCGACATCGATGCCATGTCGATGCCGTAGTAGTCGGGGTAGCGTACCTGTGGCGAGGAGGAGACTATCACAATCTTCTTGGGATGCAGGCGGTCGAGAATGCGGATGATGCTTTCGCGGAGAGTGGTGCCACGTACAATGCTGTCGTCGATGATGACGAGGTTGTCAACATGTGGCTGAATCGAACCGTAGGTGATGTCATATACGTGAGCGGCCAAGTCGTTACGGGCATTGCTCTCGGTGATGAAGGTGCGGAGTTTGATGTCTTTCCATGCCACCTTCTCAGCACGGATGCGGGTGGAAAGGATACGGCTCAGTTCTTCGTCGCTGGGCTGTTCGTTCAACTGCTGGATGGCCTCTACTTTGAGTCGGTTGGCATAATCCTCGAAACTCTGCAGCATACCGTAGAATGCCACTTCGGCGGTATTGGGTATGAAAGAGAATACGGTGTGCTCGATATCCTTGCCAATGGCTTTCAGGATGGGGTCGAGCAGTTGGCGTCCCAGTGCCTTACGTTCGTTGTAGATGTCGTAGTCATTGCCACGGCTGAAATAGATGCGTTCGAAGGAGCAGGCTCCGTTGTCCTGCGCAGGCAGTATCTGTGAGAAGCGTACGTCGCCTTGCTTCGAAGAGATGACGGCTTGACCTCGCTCCAGTTCATGGATTTGGTCACATTCGAGGCCCAGGGCTGTCTGAATGACGGGACGCTCAGAAGCCACGGCCAGGATTTCGTCGTCGTAGTAGTAATAAGCAGGACGAATGCCGCAGGGGTCACGCATGACGAAGGTCTCGCCTGAACCAGTCTGTCCGCACACTACATAGCCGCCGTCCCATTGGGGAAGGCTGGTCTGCAACACGTTCTCAATCTTGATGTTATCCTCGATGTAGCGGGTGATGTTGTTGCCGGTGAGACCTTTCTCCTGTGCTTCGATGAAAAGGCGTTCGGACTCTCGGTCCAGTCGGTGTCCGATTTGTTCGAGCATGATGTACGTGTCGCTGTAGATGCGGGGATGATGGCCTTGGCGGGTGATTTCGGCAAATACCTCATCTACGTTTGTCATGTTGAAGTTGCCGCAGAGACAGAGGTTCTTGGCACGCCAGTTATTGCGACGCAGGAATGGATGCACGTAGGTCAGCCCGCTCTTGCCTGTGGTCGAGTAGCGCAGATGCCCCATATAGAGCTCACCGGCAAAGGGCAGGTTGTTCTTCGCAAAGGTGACGTTGTTGACCTGTTTGGCTGCATACTGCCGGAAAGTCTTCTGTATGTTGGCGAAGATTTCCGTGATGGCACCCGAACCCAGAGCCTTCTCACGGAACATGTATTCCTCGCCTGGATTGGCTTCGATTTTCACGCAACTGATGCCTGCGCCTTCCTGTCCTCTGTTATGTTGTTTCTCCATCATCAGATAGAGTTTGTTGAGGCCGTATTGCCAGGTTCCATACTTTTCCTGGTAATACTCCAGTGGTTTGCGCAGGCGGATGACGGCGATGCCACACTCGTGCTTTAACGGTTCCATGTTTGATGTCCTATATCTATCTTCTTTACCTTATGGATGCTGATGTTATTCGACTGTAACCGACTTGGCGAGGTTGCGGGGCTGATCGACATTCTTCCCTTTCTGAACGGCGATGTGGTAGGCCAGCAGTTGGAGGGGAATGGTCGAAATCAGCGGTTCGAGACATTCGACGGTCTTGGGGAGTTCCACGTATTCGTCAGCCAGAGCCTTCACTTTCTCATCTCCTTCGGTGACAATGGCGATGACACGTCCGCCACGCGCCTTGATTTCCTGAATGTTGCTCATCAGTTTGTCGTACAGTGGATTCTGCGTTGCCACAATGACCACAGGCATCTCGGCATCAATCAGGGCGATGGGGCCGTGCTTCATCTCGGCAGCAGGATAACCTTCGGCATGGATATAACTGATTTCCTTGAGTTTGAGTGCGCCTTCGAGGGCAACGGGATAGTTGTAGCCACGTCCCAGATACAGGAAGTTGTGGGCGTAGGTGAACACTCTGGATATGTCGCGGATGCGGTCGTTTTGCTCCAGCACCTTCTTCATCTTTTCAGGGATAGCGTCCAGTTCCTGCACCAGACGGACGTAGTCCTCATTCTTGATGGTGCCACGTGCCTTGCCCAGAGCCAGAGCCAGCATGGTGAGCACGGTGACCTGACCGGTGAAGGCTTTGGTCGATGCCACACCGATTTCCGGTCCGACATGGATGTAACAGCCCGTTTGTGTGGCACGAGGGATGCTGGAGCCGATGGCATTGCAGATACCGAAGATGAAGGCTCCGCGTTCTTTTGCCAGTTGAATCGCAGCCAGCGTGTCGGCGGTTTCGCCCGACTGGCTGATAGCGATGACCACGTCGCGGGAGTCAATCACGGGATTGCTGTAGCGAAATTCCGATGCGTACTCCACCTCGGCGGGAATCTGGCAGATGTTTTCCAGCAACTGTTTTCCGATGAGGCTGGCGTGCCAACTCGTTCCGCAGGCCACGATGATGAAGCGGCGTGCATTCAGTAGTTCCTTGCGATAGTCGATGACAGCCGACAGCACAACGTTGTTGGCTTCGACATTCACACGGCCACGCATACAGTCCTGCAGGGCTTGAGGCTGCTCGAAGATTTCCTTGAGCATGAAGTGTGGATAGCCGCCTTTCTCAATCTGTCCAAGATTCAGGTCGACGGTCTTGACGTCGTGCTCAATCTTCTCGTTGTCGAAGTTGATAAACTCTGCCTCCTTGGCACCTCGACGCAGTACAGCGATGTCGTTGTCGTCGAGATAGACGACCTTGTCGGTGTATTCGATGATGGGCGAAGCGTCCGAGCCGAGGAAGAACTCCTCCTCTCCCACGCCGATGACGAGGGGGCTGCTCTTGCGGGCTGCGATAATCTGATTGGGCTCGTTGCGGTCGAGAATGGCGATGGCATACGCCCCGATGACTTGTCGCAGGGCCAGACGTACGGCAGTGAGCAGGTCGGTGCCCACGTGCTGCTGGATGTAGTCGATGAGTTGCACCAGCACCTCCGTGTCGGTACTGCTCTTGAATACGACTCCATGACGCTGCAGGGCTTCCTTCAGCACGGTATAGTTCTCGATGATGCCGTTGTGGATGAGCGCCAGGTTTCCGGAGCAGGAGATGTGGGGGTGTGCATTTGTCGAACTGGGTTCGCCATGCGTGGCCCAGCGTGTGTGAGCAATGCCAATGGTACCGCTCACGTCTTTGTCCTTCACATATTCTTCAAGGTCGGCAACCTTGCCTTTGGTCTTATAGACTTCCAGTCCTTTCGTGTCTGTAATGAGTGCCACACCGGCACTGTCATAACCGCGGTATTCCAGACGCTTCAGTCCCTTGATCAGTACGGGATAAGCCTGCCGCTTTCCAATGTATCCTACAATTCCGCACATAGTTGTTTTTGTTTTTTTGTGTTGTATGAAATCCGAATATGAATGTATATAAAATGAGAAAACTCTGCACCTCAACAACTGTAGTCGAGCGAGCAGAGTTTTACAAGTTTCATAATATAATCGTTTTACTGAATGATTCCCAGTTCCTTGAAACTGTCGTGCAGTGCACTGACACAAGTGTCAACCTGCTCCCTGGTGTGAGTAGCCATCAGCGCAACTCGGACGAGCGTGTCCTGAGGTGCGCAGGCTGGGGGGATGACGGGGTTGATGAAGATGCCCTTGTCGAATGCCAGACGGGTCACTGCGAAGGTCTTCGCTGCGTCGCGAACGTAGAGCGGAATGATGGGGCTCTCCGTCTCACCAATTTCAAAACCAGCCTGCTTGAACTGCTCCAGCGCATATTTCGTAATCTTCCAAAGGTTCTCCTGACGCTCTGGCTCCTCCTGCAGGATGTGCAGGGCAGTCAGTGCCGCAGCCGTTGCAGCCGGTGTGTTCGAAGCCGAGAAAATGTACGTTCGCGAGTTGTGACGCAGCCAGTTGATGGTGTCGCTGTCGGCAGCCACGAAACCGCCAATCGAGGCGAGTGACTTCGAGAACGTACCCATGATGAGGTCCACATCGTCAGTTACACCGAAGTGGTCGCAGGTACCACGACCGTTGCGCCCGAACACACCCAGACCGTGCGCCTCTTCCACCATGATGCTGGCGTTGTACTTCTTCTTCAGTTCCACGATTTGCGGCAACTTGGCCAAGTCACCCTCCATCGAGAACAGACCGTCGGTCACAATCAGTTTGATGGCATCCTCACGGCAGCGCTTCAGTTCGCGCTCCAGGTCGTCCATGTCGTTGTGCTTGTAGTGGAAGAACGTTGAGACGCTCAGACGTCGGCCGTCCACAATCGATGCGTGGTCACGGTCGTCGCCGAGGATATAGTCGTTGCGCCCTGTCAGACAACTGACAACACCGCTGTTTACGGTGAAGCCTGTCGAATAGACCAGTGCCTCGTCCTTGCCGACAAATTCAGCCAATTCATGTTCCAACTGGATATGCAAGTCGAGCGTACCGTTCAAGAAACGTGAACCGGCACAGCCCGTACCATATTTCTTTGTTGCAGCGATGGCAGCCTCGACGATACGCTGGTCGTAGGTCAGACCCATGTAGGAGTTCGAGCCGAACATGAGCACGCGCTTGCCGCTCATCGTCACCTCCGTATCCTGGTGGCTGTCAATCTCGCGGAAATAAGGATAGATGCCCGCATCCATATACTTCTGCGGCTCTCTATACTTACTCAGTTTTTCTTGTAATAAACCCATAATCTAACATCAGAGAGGTGTCGTTCTTTTCCAAGAGAATTCTGCAATCCTCCACATCGTGACTTCTTTCTACTTCGCCTGATAATCAGGCAGAACCGACACGTCTTTATTTAGTTATTAACACGCTGTTGGCACGCACTTACGTACAAACAGCGTGCAAAGTTACGAATAAGTGAGCACATAACAAAATAAAAAACAAAGTTTTTGAGTTTTGGAATGTCGAGCAAGAGCAATTGCACGTTCGCGTTCAAGCAATAGGGGCGAAGTCAAAGTTACGAATAACTGGAAAGGTCGGTCCAAGTGCTTGGCGTGAAAACACTAAGTGCTTAGCGTTCGGACGCCAAGCACTTAGCGTAAAAATGGTAAGTACTAAAAAGTGAGGTTGATGCTTACTGCACAAACAGACGATAGTCCTTCACACTGCCAGGAGCACCAGCCTCGGCACGGGGCAGGTATTCGAAACCAGTGACGGTCTGTTCGCTACCCAGGTCGATGACGAGGAGATGGGGGAACGAAGCACCCTTGACGGTCTGCCAGTAGGTCGATTCCTGCAGGTCGAACACCTTGTCGCCGGTGTGGTTACCGTTCTCGTCCTCCGAGTCGGCATACTTCGTCGTCCAGGGTTCGCGGCTCAGGCGCTGTCCGTCGCTGCCGAGGGCGTAGATTTCGGCTACGGCGGTGACGTCCTTTCCGTCCTGTGTGGAGAGCACTTCGAGGCAGAGCAGACGGCCACGTTTCGGACTGTTGAAGGTAATCTTCTGCCATCCGTTGCCGGCACGGAACTGACCCGTAGCAACTGGCGTAGCGCTGTTGAGGTCGGGCTTGTCGCCGATGTTGTTGTGCTTGTTCGACTTCTCCAACTGCAGTTTGTTGAGTTCGGGTTCAGCCTGTCCCCAGACGACGGCTTCACGGGGACCGACGACGTCGAGGACGATGACCTCGTTCTTGCCTTTCTTCAGCCAGCAGCCAGGCACATAGAGTGTCTGCTGAGGACCGATGCTCCAGATGCGGCCCATCGCGTGGCCGTTGACATAGACCTGACCCTTGCCCCACGTCTCGAAGTTGAGGAAGGTGTCGCCCACCTTCTTCAGGTTGAAATATCCGCGATAGTAGCCACGGCCGTTCTCTCGTTTGGCAAAACCCTCACTGAGCTCTATCTTATTGGCATCGAAAGCCTTCACAGCTGTATTATAGTCATCAGAAATGGGTGTCATCGTCCATTTCTTCAGAGTCCACGCTGCTTCGTTGCCATATTTGTCAGGCTCTGCGTAGATGACGACATCGCCAACGATACCCTTGAAGTCCTTGATGGCACGACCGAAGTTGATGCGGCCCATAGCTTCAACGAGAATTGCCAGCTTATGTCCTTTCTTTACAGGGGGCAAGGAAAGCGACTTCTCATTCTTTACACGGTCAATCTTTCCGATATAAACGTCATCGATGAACACTTGGGCATAGTCATGCGCCTCCAATGTGAGCATGCTCTGCACGGGAATCTCGGGAAGTTTTGTCACATAATAGGTCATACCCCAACCTAAGTCCATCTCTTCGAAAGTCTGTGGGTTGACTCTTGGGATAAGATGCTTTCTATAAAACGGCGCGAACTCCTTCAGTTCAAACTTCGGAACGGTGATGATGGGCATGGGAGCCTTGGGAACAGCGGGCAGGCTCCCCTTCCGTCCCCCCGTTAGGGGGAAACCTCTTTCATCATACTTCTCCATCATCTTGCGCAGTTCCCAGAACTTTGGCGTGGCGAGTCCCCATTCGTTGATGGGGGCGTCGTAGTCGTAGGAGGTGACGTCGGGCGCAAAACCAGGGGAGTTGGCACCTGCCCAATGGCCGAACGAAGTACCTCCATGAGTCATGTAGAGCGAGAAGGAGATGCCTTTCGAGAGCATTTCGTCCATGCCTTCGACCATGTCCTTGGCGGGACGTGTCTCGTGACGAGCACCCCATTTGTCAAACCAGCCCGACCAGAACTCGGAGCACATCTTCGGAGCATTAGGACGCAACTCGCCGAGGCGGCGGAACTGGTCGTTGATGTTGGCACCCGTGCCGAAGTTCATCGTCCAGACAAGGTCGTCGAGTCCGTTCTTCTCGAAGTTCGACGACCAGTCGCACTGGAACAATGCCAGTTCCTTGCCGTAGATGCCGCGCAGGCAGTCGCGAATCTCGCTGACGTAGGGTTTGTCCTCGCCATACGAGCCGTATTCGTTCTCCACCTGCACCATGATGATGGGACCGCCGTTCTGAATGGTCAGGGAGGCGAGTTGCTCACCCACTTTCTGTTCAAATATCTTCACGCGCTCCATGAAGTAGGGGTCTTGCTCACGCAGCCGGATATCCTTCTTCTGGAGCAGCCACCAGGGCAGTCCGCCCATCTCCCATTCAGCGCAGACGTAGGGGCCTGGGCGCACGATGACGTACATGCCGTTCTTCTGTGCCAGACGGCAGAAAGCAGCCACGTCGTTGTTGCCTGTGAAGTCGAACTCGCCTTCACGCTGTTCGTGGATATTCCAGAAGATGTAGATGCATACGGCGTTCATACCCAACGCCTTGCACATCTTTATTCGATGTTCCCAATAGGGTTGTGGAATACGTGGGTAATGAACTTCGGCTGCCTTCACGATGAAGGGTTTGCCGTTGAGCAGGAAGGTCCCGTTGCCTGCCTCGAACGTGCCTTTCTGGGCAAAAGCAGGCAGGAATGCCAGCCCTAACAATACAATTGCAATCAGTTTTTTCATGATGTTAATTTTTTTATGTCACGCAGAGAGCGCAGAGATTATTTTTCAGTTCTTAATATGGTTGGTATTTGTTGACAATTCTTTCAACTCCATCCATGAGTTTGGGGACATTGAAGTTGATGAGGTAACCGAGTTCCTTACCCGTCAGTTTCAAATAAGTGAGTATCTGTTTGGAAAAAACGGGTTTGAGGACTTCAACAGATTTCAGTTCGATGATGACTTTGTCGTCAATCAGTAAATCCAAAGTTAGAGTAGATTGAAGTTTTTGCCCTTTATAGATAATGGGTACTGCGACCTGACGTTGTACGTTGAATCCATTGACCCTCAATTCATAGGATAAGGCTTCCTCATAGACATTTTCTAATAAACCTGGTCCTAATTCTTTGTGCACTGCAATGGCACAAGCCAAAATCTTTCGTGTGTATTCTTCTGATATCACGTTTAGTATATTTATTTTTTATCTCACGCAGAGAACGCGGAGAAATGGAGTTAATTTCTTTACCAGCAGTTTGAGCGTGTGAGAAGCCTTCGAAAAAAGATTTGACTTTTTTCTCGGGCGAGGCCGCGGAGTTTCTCGGCGACCTCGCGCACGCAAACGTGCGCTTCCCAAGCAGAAATAACATTTAGATGTCTCCGCGTCTCTGCGTTCTCTGCGTGAGGTTTTTAAGTTTTTGTCTCACGCAGGATTCGCGGAGAAATGGAGTTTATTTCTTTACCAGCAGTTTGAGTGTGTGAGAAGCCTTCGAAAAAAGAATTGACTTTTTTCTCGGGCGAGGCCGCGGAGTTTCTCGGCGACCTCGCGCACGCAAACGTGCGCTTCTCAAAGCAGAATGAAAATCTTCAGATCTCTGCGTCTCTGCGCTCTCAGCGTGAGGTTAATTATTTTTTCAGCGGTATGTCGTCGATACGTTGCTGGTGGCGTCCGCCTTCGAAGTCGGTGGCGAAGAACTCGTCCATGATGCGGCGCGCCATGTCGTTGTCGATGAAACGGCCAGGCATGACGAGCACGTTGGCGTCGTTGTGCTGGCGGATGAGGTGTGCGATTTCGGGAATC
>JAIKWU010000064.1 GCA_024684455.1 Bacteroidaceae bacterium
ATTTATAGCGCAATGTGGCTGCCGGATTGGGATTCTCGGCTGGATGCCGAAGTCCGCCGCACACCACCTTTGCCTGCTGCGATGCTTCGATAAAGCGTTGGGGCGAGAAGTCTTCAGGCACAGCGGCATCACTATCCACAAACAGCAGCCAATCGCCCTGTGCCTGCTCTGCCAACAGATTACGGATGCGGGCACGTCCCACATTTTCTGGCTGACGAATCAGCCGCACTCCTTTCAGCTCTGTCGTTTGTTTCAACTGCCTCAACACCGTCTGATCCGTCGAAGCGTCATCACCAATGATGATTTCGAACGTCTCACCCCATCGGCTGCACACCTCGTGCAAGGATTGCACAAGGGCAGAGCAATCGTCATTGAAGGCAGGTATGAGGACAGACAATTTCATCTCTTAGTGTATCTAAGTTCTTGCAAATTTAAGCATAAGTGAGCGAAATACAAAATGAAAGCCAAAAAAACAACCTCCAACTTTCTACTTTCGGCAAAAATGCGTAACTTTGCAGCATATTTCAATAAAAATACACTTTACGCCAAGCAAATTGTAATTTGTAAATTGTAAATCTACATGTTGACAGCAAAAGAAATACGCGAGTCTTTCAAGAAGTACTTTGAAAGCAAGAACCATGCTATCGTGCCCAGCGCACCAATGGTTATCAAGGACGACCCCACCCTTATGTTCACGAATGCTGGTATGAACCAGTGGAAGGATATTATTCTTGGCACACGCGACCCAGAGCCGCGCCGCCGTGCTGACACTCAGAAATGCCTGCGTGTGAGCGGTAAGCACAACGACTTGGAGGAAGTGGGTCATGACACATATCACCACACCATGTTCGTGATGCTCGGCAACTGGTCGTTCGGCGACTACTTCAAGGAAGGTGCTATCGATATGGCGTGGGAATACCTTGTTGACGTGCTGAAGCTCGATCCGAAAGACCTTTACGTCACCGTATTTGAGGGTTCTCCCGAAGAGAATCTGGTACGCGACGACGAAGCTGCAAACTTCTGGCTCAAGCACGTGCCAGCCGACCATATCATCAATGGCAACAAGCACGATAACTTCTGGGAAATGGGCGACACAGGTCCCTGTGGCCCCTGCTCGGAGATTCACCTCGACAGCCGCACTCCAGAGGAGAAAGCCAAGACTCCTGGTCGCGAACTGGTGAACAAGGACGACCCACAGGTCATCGAAATCTGGAACATCGTCTTCATGCAGTTCAACCGCAAGGCTGACGGAAGCCTCGAACCGCTGTCAATGAATGTGATTGACACAGGTATGGGCTTCGAACGCCTCGTCCGTGCACTTCAAGGCAAGCACTCCAACTACGACACCGACGTGTTCCAGCCAATCATCAAGGTCATCAGCGATATATCAGGTATTGCCTACGGCGCTGAGGAGAAGACCGACGTGGCCATGCGTGTCGTTGCCGACCACCTGAGAGCCATCGCTTTCTCCATTGCCGACGGGCAGCTGCCCAGCAACGCCAAGGCTGGTTACGTCATCCGACGCATCCTTCGCCGCGCCGTTCGCTACGGCTACACGTTCCTCGGACAGAAACAGGCATTCATCTACAAGCTCGTTCCGACCCTCATTGCCGAGATGGGCGATGCCTTCCCTGAGCTGCCTGCACAGAAAGACCTCATCATGAAGGTGATGAAGGAAGAGGAAGATTCTTTCCTGCGTACGCTGGAAAACGGTATCCGTCTGCTCAATGGTGTGATGGACGAAACCCGTGCTGCAGGCAAGACGGAAATCGCAGGAGATAAAGCCTTCACACTTTTCGACACTTTCGGCTTTCCACTCGACCTTACCCAGCTCATCTGCCGTGAGAACGGAATGACTGTTGATGAAGCAGGCTTTAATGCGGAGATGCAGAAGCAGAAAGACCGTGCCCGCAACGCCGCACAAAAAGAAACCGGCGACTGGGTAAAGGTCGGCATCAGCGAGGACGCTGTGGTTGAAAGCCAGTTCGTTGGCTACGACTACACCGAATACACATGTCACATCCTGCAGTACCGCGAAGTGAAGCAGAAGAAAGGCACCAGTTACGAACTCGTGCTCGACACCACTCCCTTCTATGCTGAGATGGGTGGTGAAGTAGGCGACCAAGGTGTACTTGTCAGCGAGGAAGAGACCATCAACGTAATCGACGTGAAGAAAGAAAACGGACTCAGCATACATATTGTTGACAAACTGCCTGAGAACCCTGCAGCTGAATTCATGGCTTGCGTGGATATTGAGAAGCGTCGTGCGACAGAGGCAAACCACTCCTGCACCCACCTGCTCGATGCAGCCTTGCGTCAGGTGCTTGGCACCCATGTGGAGCAGAAAGGTTCGCTCGTCACTCCTAACAGCCTACGTTTCGACTTCTCCCACTTTGAGAAAGTCACACCAGAGCAGATCCGCGAAGTGGAACACATTGTCAACGAGCA
>JAIKWU010000094.1 GCA_024684455.1 Bacteroidaceae bacterium
CCTTGCGGATTACCGTTCCACTGCCACATTTAGGGCACTTTTTTTGCCGTTTTTCATGTCTATAATATTATAACCGCTGCAAAGTTAAGAATTTCAATACATTACAACGATTTTAGGAGTATATTTGAGCTATAGGCCAAACTTTTGTACCACAACGGTGATATGAACTTGGTACAACGACGAAAAAGAAACCGTTCTGCAACTTCCTGATTTTCAGGATACTGCAGAACGGTTTCTTATATAAAGATAAGAGGGAGAAAAGCAAAAAAACGAGGCGGATCAGTGCTCGGTGATGCGGCGAATCCACTGCGCCATGTCGCGGAGCACATCGGGCGACAAGGTTTCTTCAATGGAGGAGTACTCAGTTGGAAGGCCTGTTGTGCTGTGCTGGAAAAGGTGGTTGAGCGCAGGATATTCCTTGCACTGATTCAGCGGATTCTTGGGAAGCAGACGTTCGATGGCACTGAGATTCTGCGAGGCTATCACCTGGCAGTCGCGGTCACCGTTCAGAGCCAAGACGGGACAGCGAGTCTTGCTGATATCGGCAGACGGGTCATAGTCGCAGAACCACTGCATCCAAGGACTCTGCTTGACGACTTCTTGCTGACGAAACAGTTCCACGGTCATGTTGGCGGGCTGCCCTGCAAGTTCAAGAATACGATTGCTTTGGGCTACAAGCACTATATCACCTTTCACGCCAGGACCTGCCAGAGAAACGAGGAAATCTACCTTCTTCTTGGCACCAAGCATGAAAGCTATGACAGCGCCTTCGCTATGACCCAGCACCCCTACCCGACCGAACTTCTTGAGCCTGCGCAGATAGTCGATGCCTGCAGCGGCATCACGCATGAAGTCCTCGGTAGTTGCGTTCTTTACTTCTCCACCCACGGAAGCCCCCGTGGCGCGGTCATCGTAACGCAACGTGGCAATGCCATAGCGGGCAAAGAAGTCGGCAATGAGGAGGAATGGCTTGTGCTGCATCAGTTCCTCGTCACGGTTCTGTTGTCCGCTTCCCGAGACAAGCAGGACGACAGGAGTTTTCTTTGCTTGCTTGGGGTCATAGCCCAACGGATAGGTCAACGTGCCTACCAATGTGGCACCGTCACGTTCGTTGCGAAACGTCACCTCCTCCGTCTTGTAGGGAAACGGTGCCTTGGGTTCCTGTGGACGTCGCACCTCGAGTTTGCCTTTTTCGAGAACAAGCGGAAAGGACTGTCCGTGTTGCGTGAAGGTACCGACGAGTTTGTCGTCTTTCAACTTGGCGCAATAGTTCATAACGATGGCATCGATATGAATGGCCACAGAATCGTCGCTGAGGTAGTCTTTATAGGCACCGATTCCTTTTGCACCTTGGTCAGGACTGTCAAGTGTGACAACGACATATCCATCCTTCTGCTCAAAGTTCAGTACCAGGGTCAGCGACACGGCACCGACATTAAGTTTACCTGTCCACGAACCGAGTAAAGCAGTGGTTGGCTGTACCTGCGCATGGACTGTAACAGCAGCCAAGAGCAAGAACAAAGATAGGAAATTTCTTTTCATGTTTGTGAGGAAATAAAAAAGTCAAGGATTTTAAGGATAACATGGATTATTCTTGATACAAAAAGAAATCCGTTAAATCCTTAAAATCCTTGACAGATTAAAGTTCAATGATTATGACAGGAAGCCGAGCAGCACACCGGCAGCCACGGCACTGCCAATCACACCAGCCACGTTCGGGCCCATGGCGTGCATGAGCAGATAGTTGTGGGGATCGGCACGCAGACCTTCCTGATTGGAAATGCGCGCTGCCATCGGCACGGCACTGACGCCTGCATTACCGATGAGCGGGTTGATTTTCTTTCCTTCAGGCAGGAAGAGGTTGAAAATCTTCACGAAGCATACACCGCTAGCGGTGGCAATCATGAAGGCACAAGCACCGAGCACAAAGATGAGAATCGTGTCGAGCGTGAGGAACTCGCTGGCTTGTGTAGAGCAACCCACAGTAAGACCCAGCAGCATGACAACGATGTCGTTGAGAGCAGAACCTGCGGTCTTGGCAAGACGCGTAGTCTTCGTCGATTCCTTAAGCAGGTTACCGAAGAAGAGCATACCGAGCAGCGGCAGACCTGACGGCACGATAAACGTCGTGATGAGCAAACCCACGATGGGGAAAAGGATACGCTCTGTCTGGCTGACTTCACGGCTCTTTTCCATCTTGATGAGTTTCTCTTTCTTCGTCGTGAGGGCACGCATGATGAAGGGCTGAATCACAGGCACAAGTGCCATGTAGGAGTATGCACATACTGCGATGGCACCCATGAGGTTCGGAGAGAGTTTCGAAGAGAGGAAGATGGCGGTCGGGCCGTCAGCACCACCGATGATGGCGATACCTGCAGCCTGGTTCGGCTCGAAGCCCATCGCCAGGGCGATGATGTAAGCGCCGAAGATACCAAACTGAGCAGCCGCACCAATCAGCATCAACTTCGGATTGGCTATCAGTGCAGAGAAGTCGGTCAAGGCACCGATGCCGAGAAAAATCAACGGCGGGTACCAACCGAGTTTCACACCCTGATAGAAGAAGTTCAGGACGGAGTTGTCCTCGTAGAGTCCTATTTCAAGACCAGCAGCCTTGAACGGGATGTTTCCCAGAATGATACCAAGACCAATCGGGATGAGCAACAGCGGTTCGAAGTCTTTCTTGATGGCGAGCCAGATGAAGAAAGCACCGATGAGTATCATGATGATATTCGCCCACTCCACGTTGGCAAAGCCAGTGTAGGTGAGAAAGTCGGTAAACTTCTGTGCGATGAAGCCCCAAAGTCCTATAGATTCTAATAACATTTTTCTTGGGGATTAGTTATTCGATTGTTACGAGTACAGCACCTTCCATGACGGTGTCGTCCTTGTTCACGCGGATTTCCTTAACCTTGCCGTCACGCTCTGCGTCGATGTTGTTTTCCATCTTCATGGCTTCGAGCACAACAACTGTCTGACCTTTCTTCACGTCCTGTCCGACACTCACCTTGATGTCCTTCACGGTGCCAGGCAGCGGAGCCTTCACAGCAGCAACACCCGCAGCAACAGCCTCTTGTGCTGCCTTCGGAGCCTCGACAGTCTTGACTGGTGCAGCAACGGCACGAACGACAGGTTTGGGCTGAGCAATGGGTTTGTCCATCATGACATCGAACTCGACACCGTTGACCTCAACCTTTGCGATGTTGTCCTCAATGCCATTGATCTTCACATTGTAGTCAACACCCTTAATCTTATAATTATATTCTTTCATTTGTTTTGAATTTTAGTGGTTATGATGAATTTCTGGAGTGTGACGCATCAAGTGCTCCTTGCTTTCCCATGTGGTTGCATGGTGTTCAATGGTCAACACACCGCTCTCAACGTCGTGCTCATTACCCATGTACTCGTAGAGAGCAAGACCGATGGCAGCGACATAGTTCTCCATCTCGATGCCTTTAGTCTCTGCACCCTCCTTGGCCATGACGACAATCTTCTCGCCTGCCTCAGAGATTTGCTTGATACCCTGCACTCGCTTCAGTTTAGCGATACGATTGAGTATCCAACCGAAGATGTAGAAGAAGACGAAGAGAAGAATCAGACAGCCAAAAACAATACCCATCGCAATGATGGTCATCGCCACGCCGTGCGGGTCGTTCTTTTTCCATTCAGCCGTCTTGTCGTCGGTATTTTCACCAAACTCATTCGGAGCATCTGGAGTCACTTGGTCAGGTGTAGCGTCTATCCAGACGAACGCATCCTGCTCCTTATTATATATACGTGCGTAGGAGTGACCAGGTTCCAGAACAGGAACAGTCAGCGAGTCGAGCAGATCCACACCATTACCATCGTAAAGAGCAATCCAGTTCTCTTCACCAGGCGTGAGCGTAAAGTTCGTATGGAGCGTACCACGGTTTATCTTTCCATCAGCAAAGAACACGATGCGTTGCTTGGCTTCCAGATTAGTGCGTGCGTCGCCCTTCGGAATCAGCGACATCATTTCGATGCGCTCAGGAGCGGAGAGGTCCTTGTTGAGAACGGCACGGTTCGTAGTGAGATAGCAACTGCGAATGTCGTGTGTTGAATACGACGTATTTACTATCTCAATCCACGAAGGCATGTCTCCGTATTCGTCACGATAGCCCTCAACAGGTCCAGCATCACAACACACGGCTGCGCTATCGGCTTCTGTCTGCATCTGGCAGCACAACGGAACACTCACACTGACTTCGTTGATTTTGAAGTCGTGAGCACCCTGTGCCATCACCAGCGCAGTGACTATCAACGACGAAGCAAATAGAATATATCTTTTCATGCTATTCGTTTCTGATTAAAGTGGAATATTACCGTGCTTCTTAGCAGGATTGGTGAGCGACTTTGTAGCAAGTTGTTCGAGGGCACGGATGATGCGGAAACGTGTGTTACGCGGTTCGATGACATCGTCAATGTAGCCATACTTTGCAGCGTTGTAAGGATTGGCAAAGAGTTTTGCGTATTCTTCCTCCTTCTCTGCGATGAAGGCAGCTGCGTCCTCACCTGCTTCTTTCTTAGCCTTGGCTTCCTTGGCATAGAGCACAGCCACGGCACCGCTACCACCCATCACAGCGATTTCAGCAGAGGGCCATGCGTAGTTGAGGTCACCACGGAGTTGCTTACAACTCATCACGATGTGACTTCCACCGTACGACTTGCGCAGGGTCACTGTCACCTTGGGCACAGTGGCTTCGCCGTAAGCGTAAAGCAGTTTGGCACCATGCAGAATGACGGCATTGTATTCCTGACCCGTTCCAGGCAGGAATCCTGGCACGTCAACGAGGCTGACGATTGGAATGTTGAAGGCATCGCAGAAGCGAACGAAGCGGGCACCCTTGCGGCTGGCATTGCAGTCGAGCACACCGGCAAACTTGCTAGGCTGGTTAGCAACGATACCAACGCTGCGACCATTGAAGCGTGCGAAGCCGACGATGATGTTCTGTGCATAACGAGGCTGAACTTCGAAGAATTCACCGTTGTCCGTTATGGCACTGATGACTTCGTACATATCGTATGCCTGGTTGGGATTGTCGGGAATAATCTCGTTCAGGCTGTCCTCCATGCGGTCGATGGGGTCTGTGCATTCCACAATAGGAGTTTCCTCCTGGTTGTTCTGCGGAATGTACGACAGCAGTTGCTGAATCATGGCGATGGCCTCTTCTTCAGTAGCAGCGGTGAAGTGGGTGACGCCCGACTTGGTCGAGTGAACGCTGGCACCACCGAGGCTTTCCTGATCCACGTCTTCACCCGTCACAGTTTTTACCACGGCAGGTCCTGTGAGGAACATGTACGAGGTGTTCTCCATCATGAGGGTGAAGTCGGTCAATGCCGGAGAATAAACAGCACCACCGGCGCAGGGGCCGAAGATACCCGAAATCTGCGGGATGACACCACTGGCAAGGATGTTGCGCTGGAAAATTTCTGCATAACCAGCCAGGGCGTTGATGCCTTCCTGAATACGTGCGCCACCCGAGTCGTTGATACCGATGACCGGAGCACCCATCTTCATGGCCATGTCCATCACCTTGCAGATCTTCTGTGCCATTGTCTCAGAGAGAGAACCACCGTTGACGGTGAAGTCCTGAGCAAAGACATAGACAAGGCGACCATTGATCGTGCCGCTGCCGACAACGACACCGTCGCCCAGATACTGCTTCTTCTCCATGCCGAAGTTGTAGCAACGGTGGAGCTTGAACATGTCAAATTCTTCAAAACTGCCCTCGTCGAGGAGCATCTGCAGGCGTTCACGTGCGGTGAACTTGCCACGTGCGTGTTGCTTGTCGATGGCTTTCTCGCCACCACCCAGACGCGCTTTCTGTCGGAGTTCAATCAACTCCTGAATTCTTTCTGTTTGCTTACTCATGGCTTACTTGTTAAGAGGTTCACAAAGTTCGGTCAGCACACCCGCTGTCGTTTTCGGATGCAGGAACGCAATGTTCATCTGCTCTGCACCTGGACGAGGCTGCTGGTCAATCAGACGCACACCCTTCTCCGTGCATTCTGCCAGGGCTTCCTTCACACCGTCCTCAACATAGAAGGCTACGTGATGGACACCACGGCCGCCCTTCTCCAAGAACTTTGCCACAGCACTCTCGGGACTTGTCGGCTCCAGCAGTTCGAGTTTCACTTCGCCCACTTTCAGGAAGGCAGTCTTCACTTTCTGGTCGGCTACTTCCTCAATGGCGTAGCACTTCAGACCGAGCACGTTCTCATAGTAAGGGAGAACCTCCTCGATGCTCTGGACAGCAATGCCCAGATGGTCAATACGAGAAATCTTCATACTGATTGAATAATTAAATGTTTATTATTGATAAATGAATAAAAGATACTCTTTCCATGAGCCGTCAACCAATAGCCCATATTCTTTGCAAATGTACGCAAATAATCTGGCTTTGCGAAATATAAACAAGAAAAAAACGAGGGCGAATGCGTTTTTTATACGTTTTACGTCGTTTATGTTCTATGGATAGAGCAGTTGACCTCAACAGGAGCGTTACATACGACAAAAAATACACAGCAGTACAAGTTGGCTCGCACTGCGGTTCGTTCTGCGATGGGCCACAGTGCAAATATCGACACACTGCGGTGCATTTTTTTGAGGAACTGGGCTGTCAAAATAGGCCTTTCGTCCAAGACCTTTTCCACTTCCCAGCACAAGGGACGACGACGAAAAGTCTGTTAAAAATTTTGCAGTATCAGTGCTTTTGCATAACTTTGCGGCAGATACAAGATGACATGAACGCACAACGCCTGGACATCCGCCATCGTGTGGCACTCGAACTGGCTCACCATCTTCAGAAGAGTATCAATCGCGAGCATCCCTTGCGACAACTCTTTTGGGAATGCACATTGCGCTGCAACGTACATTGTCGCCATTGTGGCAGCGACTGTAAACAGTTGGCGGGCATGAAGGACATGCCGCGCGAGGATTTCCTGCGTGTGCTCGACAGTGTGGCAAGCAAGTGTGACCCACACAAGGTTTTTGTTATCATCACGGGAGGTGAACCACTACTGCGCGACGACCTCGAAATCGTCGGACGCGAAATCTATGACCGAGGTTTTCCGTGGGGCATGGTGACAAACGGACTGCTGCTCACCCCCGAGCGTTTTGATGCCCTTCGCCATGCAGGCCTCCACTCGCTGACCATCAGCCTCGACGGGCTTGAAGCGGACCACAACTGGCTACGCGGGCACAAGGAGAGTTTCCAACGTGCCAGCCGTGCCATCGACACCATCCTGCAGCATCCGCAGATTGCCTTCGACGTGGTCACTTGTGTCAATCAGCGCAACTTTAGCCATCTTACTGAGATTCGTGACTTCCTCATCGGCAAAGGTCTGAAAAACTGGCGGTTGTTTACAATCTTCCCTGTCGGACGTGCAGCAAACGACCCTGAACTACAACTCAGCAACGTGCAGTTCCGTCAATTGCTTAATTTTATCAAGCAAACACGCAAGGAGAGCCGCATCCATGCCGCATTCGGCTGTGAAGGCTACTTTGGCAACTACGAAGGCGACGTTCGCGACCAGTTCTTCCATTGTCAAGCAGGCATTACGGTAGGTTCGGTCATGGCCGACGGTGCCATTGCCGCCTGTGCGAGCATCCGTGCCGACTATCATCAAGGTAATATCTACGAAGACGACTTCATGGAAGTGTGGGAAAACCGCTATCTTCCTCATCGCAACCGTCTTTGGATGAAAAAAGGCGACTGTGCCGACTGCAAGCATTGGCGCTACTGCCAGGGCAACGCCATGCATCTTCGCGACCAGGACGGCAACCTTATCCTTTGCCACCTAAAACGACTTACTGAGCATCATTAACCATAAAACAATTTTCCCATGAACAAGCGTATCCGAAACATTCTGACCCTCTGTGCCACATCGCTCATTGCAACATTGGGATTCACGTCATGCAGTTCACAAAAGGCTGCACAGGACAGAGCAGATCAAAAGTATCAAGAAATCTTAAATAAACTTACCAAGGAGGATGACCAAAAACGTGAAGAAGCAGCATCCAAAGCAGCCGAGCAGAATCAGTTGATGAAAGAGGCTGAACGCCGCCGGATGGAATTGGAACGCCAGAAACTCGTCTATGGGCCTCCTACCACAGACTTCCGTCGGAACATCGACCGTTGACATAAAAAATCTTCTCAGCCTGATTAAACAACAAGCCGAGAAGGAAAGACATGGGGGCATAAAAGCCCATCCACACCAGCGTCAACGACCTTCAGAGCACTCCCTTGCTCGAGGGCAATTCGTAGTGCTCTATATCGCGACGGACAGCCAAGCGGAGGCTGCGGGCAAAGGCTTTGAAGATGCCTTCAATCTTATGATGTTCGTTTTGACCTTCAGCCTTGATATTGAGGTTCATACGGGCACTGTCGCTCAAACTCTTAAAGAAGTGGAGAAACATCTCAGTAGGCATATCCCCTACCCGCTCACGCTTGAACTCAGCATCCCATACGAGCCACGGACGGCCACCAAAGTCGATAGCCACCTGACACAGACAATCGTCCATCGGGAGGCAGAAGCCATAGCGCTCGATTCCACGCTTGTCGCCTAACGCCTTTGCAAGACACTCACCGAGTGCAATGCCTGTATCTTCGATAGTGTGATGCTCATCCACATTGAGGTCACCCTTCACATGAATCTTCAGGTCCATACCTCCGTGCTTGGCTATCTGTTCAAGCATGTGGTCAAAGAAGCCAAGCCCCGTGGCAATGTCTGCCCTGCCGTTGCCGTCAAGATACACTTCTATATCAATATCGGTCTCTTTCGTCGTACGACGAACAGCGGCTTTACGTTCACCGGCAAAGATCAGTTCTGCCACTTTATCCCAATTCAACTCATCATTTAGGACAAACGACTTACAACCAAGATTTTGAGCAAGTTGTAAATCGGATTCTCTATCACCAATGACATAGGAGTTTGGCAAGTCGTAATCACCATTCATGTACTGAATCAACATCGCCGTACCAGGCTTTCGCGTGGGCAGATTCTCCTCTGGAAAAGAACGATCAATGAGGATGTCGTCGAAGTCAACGCCCTCATCATGTAACGTCTGCAACATCAGATTGTGCGTGGGCCAGAAATCTTCCTCTGGATAGGAAGGCGTGCCAAGCCCATCCTGATTGCTGACCATCACGAAGAGGAAATCCGTGTGTGTGCGCAGGAAGTGCAAATTGCGAATGACACCAGGGAGGAAACGGAACTTCTCAAACGAGTCAATCTGCTCGTCCTCCGGTTCATGGAGAATCGTTCCGTCGCGGTCGATGAATAGAATCCTTTGTTTCATAACTTAACTGGGGAGATTGCGCAGTGCTTTGAGCAGTTGTTCGTTCTCGGCTTTAGCACCCACCGTAATGCGGAGACAATTGTTGCAAAGCGCAACGTTGGTACGATTGCGGACAATAATACCCTGCTGCACAAGGTAGTGATAAATGGCGTTTGCGTCGGTGACACGGACAAGGAAAAAATTGGCGTCAGAGGGATAGACCTTTTCGCAGCAAGGCAGCATGGAAAAAGCCTGCATGAGCCATTCGCGCGACTCCTTGATGAGGATGATACGCTGATAAATCTTGGTAATGTCTCCGAGAGTCTCAATGGCTTTCTCTGCCGTAAGAGTGTTGACGTTGTAAGGATATTTCACCTTGTTGAACAAACCAATGATATCCTGCGATGCAAAGGCCATACCAAGGCGAATGGCTGCACAGCCAAATGCCTTGGAGAAGGTATTCAGCACCACAAGGTTAGGATATTTATCGAGGTCGAAGCGGAAGGGGCGATGGTCACAGAAATCGCTATATGCCTCGTCCACCACGACAATACCGTCGAAACGGTGCAGCACGGTTTCCACCTCTTCACGCTGCATGGCGTTACCCGTCGGATTGTTGGGCGAACAGATGAAAATGAGTTTAGTACGTGCGTCGCAAGCCTTCAGCAATACGTCAGCGTGCATCTGGAAGTGGGCATCGAGCGAAACACGCCGATACTCTATATCGTTTATGTCGGCACACACCTCGTACATGCCGTAGGTAGGTTCGAAAGCGACGACATTGTCCTGACGCGGTTCGCAGAACACACGGTAGAGCAGGTCGATGGCTTCATCAGAGCCATTACCTAAGAACATGCGTTCAGCATCCACCTGCTTGAGTTCGGACAAACGCTCTTTCAGATACATCTGAAGAGGGTCTGGATAGCGGTTATAGGGTGAATTAAACGGGCTTTCGTTGGCATCGAGGAAAACTTGCGCATTCTTTCCCTTAAACTCGTCGCGGGCACAACTGTAGGGACGCAGCGAGAGGATATTCTTACGGACAAGGTCTTGTAGGGGTTTCATGGGAATGATAGTGATGGGAAATGATGGAAGTTAATGAGAAATACTTTGGAGGCGAACGGTCATGGCATTCTTGTGAGCATCCAACTGCTCGTTTTCAGCCATCAGTTCGACAGCACGGCCGATGCTGTGGACGCCCTCATGCGTCAGTTTCTGGAAGGTAATCTTGCGGATGAAACTATCGAGCGACACACCGCTGTAGGCACGGGCATAGCCGCTTGTAGGCAGCGTGTGATTGGTTCCCGACGCATAGTCGCCTGCACTTTCACAGGAGTAGTGACCGAGGAAGACACTGCCGGCATTGACAACCTGCTCGGCCAGTTGTTCGCAGGCATCAACCGACAAAATCAGATGTTCGGGCGCATAGGCATTGATAAAGTCCATCGCCTCTGATGCGTCATGCACGAGGACAAAACGGCTATGCAGCAACGACGAAGAGGCCATCTCGCGGCGAGGCAACAGAGCCAGTTGGCGTTCAACCTCTTTCTGCACCTGTTTCAACACACCTTCGCACCAACTGACAAGCACCACCTGGCTGTCCATGCCGTGTTCTGCCTGTGAAAGCAAGTCGGCAGCAACAAACACTGGGTTCGATGTCTCATCGGCCACAACAGCCACCTCTGAAGGTCCTGCAGGCATGTCAATGGCAACGTCGCCCAGCGAAACTGCCTGTTTGGCGGCCATGACATACTGATTGCCAGGACCGAAGATTTTACAGACCTTCGGCACCGATTCCGTTCCGTAAGCCATAGCACCGATGGCTTGCACACCACCAATCTTGAAGATATGGTCCACACCTGCAATACGAGCCGCCACAAGGATGGCTGGATGAAGACGACCTTCGCGGTTGGGAGGCGAGCAAAGCACAATGTCCTTGCAACCGGCAATGCGTGCAGGCGTCGCCAGCATGAGCACGGTCGAGAACAACGGTGCGGTTCCTCCTGGGACATAAAGGCCGACACGTTCAATGGCCACGGCCTTTTGCCAACAAGTCACGCCAGGGACTGTCTCAATCTTACGACCTTCGAAACGCTGAGCCTCATGAAAGGCGCTTATGTTGTGATGAGCCAACGACAAGGCCTCTTTCAGTTCGTCGCTAACAAGACTTTCTGCCTCCAGCATCTCGGCCTCACTCACACGCAGGTCAGCCAGTTCCACACCGTCAAACTTACGCTCGTAGCGACGTACTGCCTCGTCACCTTGTTGGCGCACATCGTCCAGCACATTCTCCACCGTCTGGCGCAGAATCGTCAGGTCTTTGTGCGGTCGCATCAGCAACGATGGCCATTCCTCTCGCGTAGGATATTTAATAAGATTCATCTTTATATTAACATAGTTTTACCTCATTATCCATTTGGTTTTTCCCTCGCCCATCGGAGAGGGGTTAGGGGTGAGGCCTTATAAAATCATTTTCTCAATCGGCAACACAAGAATACCTTCAGCGCCGAGTGACTTCAGTTGCCCAATAATTTCCCAAAACCGTTTCTCGTCGAGCACCGTATGGATGCTGCTCCATCCCTCCGTTGCCAGCGGCATGACGGTAGGGCTCTTGATGCCTGGCAACACAGCGATGATGTCCTTGACACGCTCGGTCGGTGCATTCATCAGCACATAGCGCTTGTCCTCAGCCGCCTTGACGGCCTCGATGCGGAAGAGCAGTTCGTTGAGCACGGCACGCTTCTCCCCCGACATCTGCGGATGACCAATGAGCAGAGCCTCACTCTTCATCACCACCTCTACCTCCTTGAGGTTGTTCGAAACGAGTGTTGAACCACTGCTAACAATGTCGAAGATGCCATCGCTCAAACCGATGCCAGGGGCTATCTCTACCGAACCTTGAATCACATGGACATGGGCTTTAACACCTTGCTGAGCCAAGTAACGACGAAGAATCACTGGATAGGACGTAGCAATGGTCTTTCCTTCGAACCATGCAACGCCGTTGTACTCCGCATTCTTTGGAATGGCCAATGACAGACGGCACTTTGAGAAGCCAAGACGTCGGACAACATCGGCCTCACAACCCCGTTCCTCAAACTCATTCTCACCCACAATACCAATGTCGGCCACACCGCTTGCCACCGTCTGTGGAATATCATCATCGCGCAGATAAAGCACCTCCAAAGGAAAGTTAGTAGATTCAACAAGCAGCGTGCGTTTCACACCACCCACTTTGATGCCTGCCTCATGAAGCAGGTCCATTGTCTCGTCGTACAGACGACCCTTCGACTGCACGGCTATTCTTAACAATTCAGACATAATCTTTGTCATTTTTCATCAAGGATTTGAAGGATTCATAGGAATTCTCTTGCTCTAAATCCTTTTAATCCTCAGAACCCTTGATTTCAGTTTCTGATGCAAAGTTACCGCTTTTCTTTCAAACTACCGATATTTCAAGGGCAAAAACTAAAAAAATGTCAGCAATTTTGCCGTGACAGCACCACTTTACTCTGTCTGTAGTTTCACCGCAGTGGAACTTTTGTTTCACCACAGTGGAACTTTTGTCTCACCGCAGTGAAACTTTTGTACCACCCCAGTGAAACTTTTGTGCCAACTCTGTGAAACCGTTTTGGCACAACGAAAATAATACAAATAGTAAGGCAACGAACAGAAAATGCTGACACTTTGCAAAATACTCGTCAAAAGTTTGTGTTATTTTGATATTTATTCGTACCTTTGCATGCAAAATCTGTAAAACATCGAAAAACTACCAATGAGCAAACTGATTAAACCTGTCGGCTATGAACAACTGATGACACCTGCCCAAACCGAACAGGGCATCAAACAAATCAAGGATTTCTTTCAAGCCAACCTTGCTACCGCCCTGCGCCTTCGACGTGTGACGGCGCCATTGTTTGTACAACGCGGATTAGGTTTGAATGATGACCTGAACGGTGTGGAGCGTCCTGTTTCATTTCCCATCAAGGATATGAACGACACAGTGGCCGAGGTGGTGCACTCGCTGGCAAAATGGAAACGCCTGATGCTTGCCGAGTACGATATACAACCAGGTTATGGACTCTACACCGACATGAATGCCATCCGAGGCGATGAGGAACTGGACAACATCCACTCGCTCTATGTCGATCAGTGGGACTGGTGCCGAACGATTACTGCGGGCGACCGCAACTTGAAGTTCCTGAAGAGCATTGTGGAGGACATCTACGCCGCCATCCGTCGCACGGAATATCTGGTGTGTGAGACCTATCCGCAAATCAAGCCTTTCCTGCCTGAAGAAATCAAGTTCATTCACTCGGAGGAACTGCTGCGCATGTATCCCGACCTGACGCCGAAGGAGCGCGAAGATGCCGTCTGCAAGGCGTATGGAGCGGTGTTTATCATCGGCATCGGCGGAAAACTCTCGGACGGAAAAGAGCACGACCTGCGTGCTCCTGACTATGACGACTGGACCACGCTGAATGAAGATGGCTACAAGGGTCTGAACGGTGACATTATGATTTGGTATCCTATCCTTGACCGCGCCATCGAACTCTCGTCGATGGGCATTCGCGTAGATAAGGAAACGCTGCTGCGCCAACTTGAACTCACAGGCAAGCAGGAACGTCAGAATCTCTTCTTCCACCAAAAACTGCTGCGCGACGAACTGCCCCTTTCCGTCGGTGGCGGTATCGGCCAGAGCCGTCTCTGCCTCGTCCTCCTGCACAAGGCGCACATCGGCGAAATCCAAGCCAGCATCTGGCCCGAAGAAATGAGAAGGGAATGTGCAGAACTGGGTATGCCACTGATATAAAAAGTATCCAATAACCCAAACAAAAAGCAGCGACGCGGTTACACGGCGTCACTGCTTTTTTTGTAGATGCTGATTACTTACCAAAGTCCGTAATTCCACGCACTGTTGTCATTGACCATTTCAACAATTTCATCGTCACGCATCTTGCCGCTGGGGATGATTGTTCCGCTGTCGTCTTCACCGCCATAGCCGGCATCGATACCTTCGCCTGTCACGCTTGGGCTTTGACAGATGACACAGACATTCATAACGGATTCTTTCCAACTATGTGGCTGCATATATTCTTTCTTCATGGCTTCATTCATTATTTGTTCTTGAATACTTTCTTCCCGTTGATGATGTAGGTGCCCTTTGGCAAGCGGTCGAGTTCGACGTTGTTACCGTAATATACTCCGTCCACTCCATATACGTTGTCTGCCGTCGGAGCATTCAGGTCCACGATGGCAGTAGCCTCGTCGTTGTAGTCCATCACGGCCTTCACCGACGACTCCTCCACAACCGTCAGCACGTCGTAGAAATCAAAGTAGGCACGCATTCCCATCATTTTGGTCAGGCCTTTTGAATACCAGAATTTGTTACCCGAAAGGAAGAGGGTCTTTTCGGGTACTTCCGTATTGGTCACATAAGTGCCGATAAGTTCACTCCACTGGCGTCGGGTACGTTTCACAGTAGCAACGACAGGCTCGTCCTCAACTTCGATGTCCACGCCGTCAACCGTGAATTCGCTGACGGGGGACGACACCTTGAGGACATAGGGATGGTTGGCCTCGAACGGGGCGCCAGCAGCGACTTCGCTGAATTTGACATAGATGCCGACAACGTCGTCTCCGTCCTCCACTATCTCATAGCCCGTGAACTCCATCAGGCGTGCATCGTCTCCGAAGACACCCTTCCACTGCGTGGCACTCATCCCGAAGGGCAGCACAATCGTGCTCCATTCGTTGGCCTTCAGCGTACGCTTGACCAGCACGTTGGCAGCCGTCTCGTCGGCCGGGAGAACCGTCGAAGTCTCATCGAGGACAGTGCGTATCTCACCAGCGGCCACGACCGTGATGACAGTATTCACTTCGTCTGTCCTGAAGCCGTTGGAGCCCGTGTCAACCAGCACGATGTCCTTGATTAGGACCGTCCGGTCGCCAGCCTCACCCGTAGCGGCCACATTGACCGTCACCTGCACAATCTCACCGTCCGTCCCGTCGAACGTCTCGCCCTTCGTCGAGTTGATGAGCACGCGATAGTGCCCGTCTGAGAGGGTGACGGCACTGAAGGAGTCCATCTTGCGGGCTGTCGTGCGCGCCGTACTCAGGAAGAACATCTCATAGTTGTCATCGTCCAGCGCCACGCGGATGCCTTCGGGAAAGACCATGTCGAACTGGACCGTCTGGATGCCCACCGTATTCTTCATCTTTATCGACAGCGTCTGGGTCGTTCCCGCGGCAATGGTCACGGGTTCCATATAGACGACATTGTCCATCGTCGAAACGTCGGTCGCAGTCTGAGCCTTTGCCGCCATGCACAGCATGGAGACAAACACAATCATTGAAATCTTTTTCATATCAGTCTTCATTTGTTGTTCATAATTAATTATTCATTGTTCATTATTCATTGTCAATTCTTCCGACTACCACAGCCCTCGGCTTGGCACCGGCCTGGGAATCGTGCAGAATCATGTTCGTCACGGCATTCAGGTCAATGGCGTCAATCATATTGTCATTGTTGATGTCGCCTGCCTTCACGTTGAAGGTGAACGGGAACGTGCGGCGTTCCAGGATGTAGTTGGTGATGGCGTTCAGGTCGATGGCATCGACGGCCTTGTCGCTGTTCACGTCGCCTGGCGTGTAGTCCGCCACCGTCAGCGTGCTCTTGACGTATGCCGTTCTGTAGCCGACAGAAGAGGTGTTCACTAATACAATGTCCTTGAATATGAGAGGATAGTCACCCGCAGCCATGTCGTCCGCCAGGTTCACGCGGGCGGTGACAATCTCGCCGTCGGTCCCGTCAAACGTGTTGCCGCGCGTGGAGTTGATCAGAACACGATAGGCTCCGTTGGAAGTCCTTACGACACTGAACTGATCCATCTTGCGAGCGGTCGTGCGCTCCAGGCTCAGTTCGATGAGTTCATAGTCATCTTCATCCAGCACAACCTCAACGCCATCGGGCAGATACAGGTCGAACTGCACGGTCTGGATGTCATCTATATTTTTCATTTTGATTGAAAGCGTTTGTTCTGTACCAGCCAATGCCTCTATGCATTCTACATAAACTACATTATCTATCTGAGAGATGTCCGTGTCTTCGCCTGCACTCACAATCTTGCTATTGAATGTTTCTATGGCTGCATTGATGTCTGCGATGCAGTCATTAATGTCTTCGAATGACATGTCGTCGGATATACGGCTGTTCACACTATGGATCACCGCCAACAGTTCGGCACGTGAGCCAATCTGATACAAACCTGGTATATCGCCTTCTACGCTGTTGTCATAGAGTGCCTGTGCCTCTGCAACCAAGGAGCGTAAATTCGCGATGGCTTCTGACTTGCTGGCTGTTACTGTCACCTGACTAGTGGCTGTAATACCCGTTCCATCGGTAGCAGCAACAGTAATGGTCGCCGTGCCGATGGCTAAAGCGTTCACAAAGCCATTATTATCAATCGTCACCACACCCGTATTGCTACTTGACCAAATCAAATTCTGACTTGCATCAAAAGGAACGACAGTAACTGTCAATTCTGCTGTTCCACCAATTTCCAACGTTAATGAAGTCATGTTGAGCGTCAAGGCCGTGGTCGGTGTAGTTTCTGTTTCCCATTTCAGTATGGGATAGTCTCGGCCTACCACAAAGGTCCAAATATCATCAAAATCCCATGAAAGTGTTTCGTAGGTATCTTGTGAAATAATTTCTTCATCCGTCAGCGACTGACCATCGAGTATATTGTCTTCAACAATCTTAGGAATGCCATTCACTGAAATCTGCATTCCGCTCCAGCCATAGTTACTCTCATCGGGTACTGGAGCATTGTTCTTGATGCCGCCAAGCACACGAATGCCCCATCCTGTCTGATCACTTACTTCAATCCTTGCGCACAGAGCAACACTATTGGTCAGTAAAGCACTTGTACCGTCATTATAACCAACGACCCCTGCACCATAGTAAGTACTGGTCACATTGCCCGAAGCATAACTATTGTTGATTGTACCGAAGTTGTAGGCGACAAGTCCTGCAGCATAGAGCGTTGAGGTGACATTGGAAGTGCTGTAGCAATTCTCGATGACACTATTGGCATCCGTCTGACCAACAAGTCCGCCGATGTACGAGTCTGTTGCCATACCTAATACAGAGCCTGTGGAGTAAGAGCAGCGAAGCGTTGCATCGGAATGACCAATGAGTCCACCTGCCTGTACGCCGCTTCCTGTAGCAGTTATCGTCGCACTGGATGATGAGTTACTAATGATAGTTCCTTCACCAGCCTGTCCTACCACACCACCAATATATGCAGATTCAATGGCAGATGTGACTTTGCCATTGAAGATGACATGCTTCAGGGTCGTGTTTTGCGTATTGCCGATAACACCACCGACCACAGCCCCACCCTGCGTATTACCTGTCACAGTGACGTTCTCAACTAATCCGTTCGTAATACGGCCAATGAGAGCCCCCGTATTGTTACCGCCCTTCACTTGTTTGTTGGCAATTTCAATATTCAGGTTCCGAATCGTTCCATTGTCGAAGTTGGAGAACAACCCCGTGTATTCATCGGTCGTATTCGTCCACAAACCCGTTACTTTATAACCGCCGCCATCGTAAACTATCTGTCCGCTGCCGGCACGTCCAACAGAAATCCAGCCTGTCGTACTGCTGTTCTCGTTAATCCAAGTTGTCAAATCGATGTCGTTCATTTGCTTGTAGTAGCCTGACTTATAGACGCCTTGCAGATCGTATGCCGTATAGATAAGCCATGGATCTGCTTCCGTGCCGCTGCCAGGATAGGATACGGACTCCTGCGTCAGATACGATGCTTCCTTGCCGTCTGCCATTGCATAAGCCAAAATGGTTGCACCCGACTGCAAAGGCGAAAGTCCTGACAACGTCCATGAAGTGCCGCTGCAAGTCACAGACACATAATCACCATTGCCAATCTTCACATATACCGTACCGCCGTCGATGCTCTGTCCGCTGATGTTCGTGGCTCCAGACACAAGGACAGAAGTGATGGTTGGCGGTGCTGCCTGCCAAGTCTTGTAGGGATAGGTTTCCGTTTCCTGATTTGTCCAGTCCGTATTGAAGTCCCAGCCATGCCCCACATAGTTTGCCTTGAGTTTGAAATAGGCATCTCCGTTGCTTACACCGTTTTGGGCATCATCCTGTATTTCCTGCGTCACACCATTGAGACTGATACGGGTGTCATACAACGCGCGGTTGTCTTCTGCGGCATTACCGTTCTCACCTATTGTAGTACCATCTTCAGCCGTACCATAAATACGACCGACGTTTGATGTGCCCGCCACAACCGTGTTGAGGGCCATGTTGGATTTGATGTCTGGATACCTATTTCCGCCTACATTATATGCAGATGTTCTGCCAATTATTCCTCCGACATCAACTGTACCTTGAATGGAGGCACGAACATAATTTCTAGTTACCTCTCCCCAACTCTTTAATTCGCCACAGATACCACCAACCGATTGCGTACCAACAATGTTTCCAGTAAAATAACTGTCACGAATAGGATTAACATTATAATACTCATACGTAGAAGAAGAATAACGATACCACCCTCCAGACAAAAAGAAACCTGCTATTCCTCCTACACAGTTACCTGTAGCAGTGATATTACCCATCGCAGAACAATTAGATACATGATACTGCGTTTGATACATATTATCAATATAATAAAAAGAACTGCTTGCTCGGGTATGTGTAAATTCACCGACAATACCACCGACGTATGATATTCCTATAATATTTGCACACGTCAGGCAGTTATTGATGATTCTAATTGGAGAGTCTCCTGTGTTTTTTCCTACGATGCCACCTACACGGTTCTGTCCGTGTACATCGGAATAGGAATAGCAATTGCTGAAACTCGTGTCTTCAGCCGTACCACATATACCTCCTACACAGTCTGCGGAACCATTGATGGTGTTTGAAGTACGAGCATTTGAAATCTTAGAAGATTTGGCATAACCGACAATGCCACCAGTACTTTCCGCACCATTGACAGTTCCTTGAAGTGTCAGACCATCGAGTGTGCTTCCTGTCGCATAACCGATAAAGGCACCAGTATATTGTCCGCCAAACACTTCGCCATTGATGACAAGGTTCTTGATGGTTGCGCCATCCGTCGCACCAAAGAAACCGATGTAGGCTGCGGAACTACGTTTGATGGAGAATCCCGACAGTTTCTTTCCGTTGCCATCGAACACTCCCTTGAACGGTGCTGCCGACGTACCGATAGGCTCCCATCCAAGGCTGGGATTGTTTCCGTTCAACCACGTCGTCAGGTTCAAGTTCGTCATCAACTTGAAGTAAACACCGTCCTGATTGAGATAGTTTCGCACTTGATTGAGTTGGTCTGCATAGAAAATGAGATAAGGGTCACTCTCCGTTCCAGAACCAGAGCCGCTGAATTGCGCCCATGACAGCATTGTGCAAACCGACAATGCCACCGAAGCCATAAGTCTTTTCATAAGCATATAAGTTTTAAGAGTAGAATTGATTTCTACATGTCAAGAAGTATCCTCAGGCTCATGGGAACTATATGTATATGAAAAGAATGTTGAGGTTAAGGCATAAAAAGAAAGGTGTGAGCCTGATGTGCCCATTCTCTAGTGGTAGGTTCTGGACTGACCCGTGCAAAAAGAATAGTAAAGATACAGCTCACACCTTCGACGTGTATACTTACAGCATGGGCTGTCAATATACAATCGAAGGAGAGCGAGTAACGTCCTTTCTTTGCACGAATCATTTCGTGACTTAACCTTCCTAACGTTGCGAATTGTCCAGATTCACCACTAGGAAATAAAGCGTACGCGCTTCCTAAATATGTCTGAGATGCAGAAGATTACAGTGCGTAATACCTGCAACTCGATTGCAAATTTAGGACAAATCAACGAAACATGCAAACAAATGGAGAAAAAAGTGAAGAAATGGTATATAAAAAGGGATGACACAACTATCAACGCTGTGCCATCTCCTCTGTGTGTTGCTTCTTTGTGCAGAGTCGATTACTTCGTTCTCACAAACAGGAGGGAGATAACAGAATCGAGGTCACGAATCTCGAAGGCTTCGCTACCGTTGATGATGTAGAAGTCGTCCACGTCGGTGGAGATGATGCCGTTCTTGATGACATAGATGTAGGTGCCCGTGATGCCCGATGCGAGTTCCTTGGCGCAGTACTTGATGAGTTGGCGGTTGAGTCAGTCGGCACCGTTCTGCTTCAGGTAGTCGGTGTTGACGCTCGATTTGGCTTTCGTCTGCAACTTGTCTGCACTCTTGATGGTGACCGACATCTCCATCTGGATAGAGTTGATGAGCAGCGTCATGACGTCCTTCATTTCCTTTACATTGGGGTCGTCCTTCAACTCCTCGTACATATACTAACGGATGGCAGTCATGTCGTGGCACTCATATTTACATTGCATATTTTCAGCAAAGGTACGAAAGATAATTGAATCATGTATGATGAAAATTAAACTACGAATTTCACAACTTACATGAATGATATTGTATTCGTTGAGTTAGTGAAATTCGTAGCCATAAAATAAGAACTGCGAATTTAACCAATTTAACGAATTATATATGAGGATGAGGAGTCCACAATTCGTGTAATTAGCGAAATTCGTAGTTTTATTATTACCAGTAGTTGGGTTTACCAGTCGTCATCTTCGTTGCCGACGAGACCGTTCTTAACGGCCTCTTCCACCTTATCCATCACGGCGTTGGAGTAGGCATGGGTCATGACGAGGGCCTTGGCACTGGTACGCTTGGCGATGTGCTGGTCTTTGGCTGCAAAGGGAAAGCACGTCGTGAGTGGCCAAGTCTCGTCGTATAGGTCACGGTTGGTGATGTTCTTCTTCTTGCGTTTCGGGTCGTCAAACACGCCAGAGTTCTTATCCAGCAAAGCCCCCACTACACCACCACTAATATCGCGAAGCACGTCGTAACTTTGTACCGTAAAGGTGACTCGTACCTTCTCGTCCTTGATGTCAATCTTGATGAGCGGCGTGATGCTCACGCTATACTGGCTCAAACCACCCGTGTGTCGGGCAATATCTTCGATGGTTGATGAGATGATGATCGTTCCGCTCTCCTTGTCGTTGAGAGTGATGGCTTGCGGGTCTTTGAACGTTGCCGTCACCCAGTAGTTCAAAAGGATGTAGAGTTGCTGGCGAGTCTTGCCTGGAGCCTCCATCACCTGCTGATAAGTCAGGTTGTTGTTCTTGTCGAGCGTGAGTTGTGAGGCAAGGTTTTCGGCGGCATCGAGCCATTTCTCACCATAGCGGCTCTTGGCATATTTCTCAAGGTCCTCGGCCTTCATAATTTGAGCCGAAACGGTCAGCGTTGCCCATACGAACAAGGCTGAGCAAAGAAGAATTTTCTTAAACATTATTGCGATATACAAAAATGGTTACAGGTTGAATTTCAACACCTTGCCACCTAATGGAGGAAGTACAAGTTCAATAGGATAATCAGGGTGAAGCCTGTGTGTTTCCTGCTTGCCTGTGAGCAAATCAAGGGCTCTGCGACGTCTGAGATTGATGGGTAGGAGGAAGTGGTCAAAGGCATGACGTGGCAGGATGATGTTGCTTGTACAAGCCTGCTCATCAAAGTTGGCTACAACCAAGATGAGTGCCTTTTGACTCTTGCGGAGGAAGGCATACTGGCGGTGGGTGTTCATCATGGCATTGTCATAGTTGGCATACATGATGTCAAAGAACTCACCTTCGCGCAGGGTTTCATCATCATTGCAAAGATGGAGCACACGCTGGTAGTAATTGTGCAAACTCTTCTCTTCCTCGGTCAGCAGTTTCTCATCAAAAGTACCTCCATTTCGCCAACGGTGTATGGTATCGATGGTCCAATAGTCAAAGATGGTGGTACGTCCGTCACATCCACTAAATCCTTCCTCATCCATGCCACGTTCACCCAGTTCCTGACCAAAGTAGATCATGAAGGGGTTGGAGCGCATCAACGCCGACACGAGCAAGGCCGGACGCCCCTTTGAACCATTACCAGCAAAAAAGTCGGAAGCCAGGCGCTGCTCATCATGGTTTTCGAGGAAATTGAGCATGTGTGTGTGGATGTCATCGACCTGTTGCCAACTCTGCGTGATGCAACTGGCGGAATTGCCGCACACCACCGAGCGCAATGTATCGTACATTCCCACCTTATCATACAAATAGTCGAAGCCACCATGCTGGATATAGTTGCGGTATTCATTGGGATTATAGACTTCGGCAATAAACTGAATGTCGGGATATTGCTCCTTCACCTTCGCTATCGCCCAATGCCAGAACTCGCACGGCACCATCTCGGCCATGTCACAACGGAAGGCATCGACCTGCTTACCTGCCCAGAAGAGCAGGATGTCCAGCATCTTGTTCCATGTGTCTGGGATGGGGTCAAAGTGTGCCTCGTGGCCGTTCAGATAGTCAACGCCATAGTTCAGTTTCACCGTTTCGTACCAGTCATTCTTACCTGGTGAAACCGAGAAGCAGTCGTTGCCTGTAGCCTTGGCGGGCATCTCGATATATTCACGACCCTCTTTGTCGTGGAGATGAAACTGGGGGGCAAACTGTTGCCCTGGGATGTAATAGAAATTGTTCTTTGGCGAAAAAGCCTTACTCTTGTCATCCTGGGCACCCAGATCCTCTACACCTTGTGGCTTGGCGTCCGACACGTAGTGACGTGCCACATGGTTAGGCACGAAGTCGATGATGACCTTCAATCCTGCATGATGGGTACGGCGCACCAGATTTTCAAACTCTTTCATGCGAAGGGGCACATGTTGAGCCAGGTCTGGGTCAATGTCATAGTAGTCCTTGATGGCGTAGGGACTGCCTGCCCTGCCTTTCACCACCGCCGCATGGTCCCTGGTAATGCCAAAGGCGGTGTAATCCGTCTGAGTGGCATGTTCGATGACGCCGGTGAACCAGATATGCGTTGCTCCCAGCGAACGAATCTCATCCAGTGCTTTTTGGGTGAAATCCGACATCTTGCCACAACCATTCTCGTCGGCCGAGCCAAAACGACACATCTGCTTGGAGTCACTTCCAAACAGACGTGTCATCACTTGGTAGATAATCGGCCTCTTATTCACCGATACCATGTGCTGTAACGGCTTCGTTGCCCTTGGCTATCTTAGCAATCATGCCTTGTAGAGCCTTGCCAGGACCACACTCCGTGAAGTCTGTGGCACCAGCGGCAATCATATTCTGCACCTCATAGGTCCAACGTACAGGAGCCGTAAGTTGGGCAATCAGGTTCTGCTTGATTTCCTGCGGGTCAGTATGAGCCTCTGCATCCACATTCTGATAGACGGGACACTTCGGTGTGTGGAACTCCGTAGCCTCGATGGCAGCCTGAAGTTCTTCCTTGGCTGGTTGCATGAGAGGAGAGTGGAACGCACCACCGACCTTCAGAGGCAGGGCACGCTTGGCACCAGCCTCCTTCAACTTCTCACAAGCCGTGTTCACAGCATCAATGTTACCACTGATGACCAACTGGCCAGGATTGTTATAGTTGGCAGGAACCACCACATTGCCCTCTGTGCTCACTTCGGCACAAATCTTCTCCACTTCCTCATCAGCCAGGCCAATGATGGCAGCCATGGTTGAAGGAGCAGCCTCACAAGCCTTCTGCATGGCCATGGCACGCTTGCTCACCAAGGTCAGGCCATCTTCAAACGAGAGGGCTCCTGCTGCTACAAGTGCTGAAAACT
>JAIKWU010000095.1 GCA_024684455.1 Bacteroidaceae bacterium
CCTTGCGGATTACCGTTCCACTGCCACATTTAGGGCACTTTTTTTGCCGTTTTTCATGTCTATAATATTATAACCGCTGCAAAGTTAAGAATTTCAATACATTACAACGATTTTAGGAGTATATTTGAGCTATAGGCCAAAAAATCGTACCTTTGCAGCCGTGTTTGCAAAAAAAATTACACACATTTGTATCTGCAGCAACACACAAACTATATATTGCTACCCGATTAAGGTAAAAAGACACATTTAATTATGATGAAGAAACTGTACGTAACACCGTACCAGCACGAAAACTCGTTTGAATTTTGCGACAGCATTGCGTATGAGGTGAACCCTGACCAATCCACCGGTGATGTATTCGCGAAAGAACGCCAGGACGATTCCGACAACACGAACACTTTCGGACAGGAGTCGGAATGGCAGAACGGGCTCTGGTAAGCAACTGAAAGAAAAATCACATTAACAATACTTACAAAATGAGAAAAAGATTACTATTATTGGTAGTGGCAGTATGCTCGTTCACGCTTATGATTGCGCAGAACGAAGAGAAGTACTCCATCACAACGCAACTGTTCCTGCAGGACATGGCAGGCAACATCGACTTGAATGCCAACACGAAGGCATCGGCTACTGAAAAGCGATTCGGTCTGCATCCCGTGGTCGACAAGCAGATGCGCAAATACGACCGTTTTGTCGCTGCACCCGACACTATCGACGGACAAGTCTTCATGTCGGCTTTTGTCCATCTGAAAAACAACGCCGACCTCTCCGAACTGGAGGCTCTCGGCGTGCAGGTTCAGACTGCTTTCGGAAACGGACGAATTACAGCACTGATTCCCGTTGAAAAGGTGGAACAGGTGGCTGCCCTCGACAACGTGACGAAGATCAAGGCTGCCCAGATGATGCGTCCCACCACCCATCCAGCCCGCCAAAAGACCAATGTTGACGATATCCTCACACAGTCGGCCGATGCCATTGCCGCCGGCCTGGACAAGGTGTACGACGGTAGCGGCGTCATCCTCGGTGTTATCGACACGGGCATCGACTTCAATCACATCGCCTTCAAGGACAAGAACGGTAATAGCCGTATCAAGCGTGCGTATGTTTATAATGGTAGTACTGCTCAGTTCTATAATACCATCAATAGTACGACCCTTACTGACGACAACACCGAGGACCATGGCACGCACACCAGTTCGACAGCAGGTGGTTCGAGCGTCACCGTCAGCGGCTCAACGGTCACCGTGACTGACGACCACGCCTCGGCTGCTTACGGCGGCATGGCTCCTGGCGCCGACCTCTACTTGGCTGGCGTGAACGGACTGTCCGACACTTACATGACCAATGCGTTAAACGATATGGTGAGTTATGCCAACACACAGGGAAAGCCGTTGGTTGTCAGCAATAGTTGGGGGTCTCAGTTGGGTCCTCACGATGGTACCGGCGACTGGGCAGACCTCGTGAACCAGTACTTTGGCCCAAGCCATCCCAATCGTGTCATCTTGTTCGCATCGTCGAACGATGCTGGTAAGAGTCAGGGTGGTATCAGCGTATCGGGTACGGCGAGCAGCGCAAGTCCGCTCGGTACGATTCTTCGCTCACACTACTATAGCGACACCGATGATGGTTTCCACTACGAAGGCATTCTTGCTTCGGCATGGGCTCGCTCCTCCAGTGTCAGCACCGTCCAGTGTAAGGTACATGTACTCAACTCCAGCACAGGTGCCCTCGTTGCATCTTCCAACACAGTCACCCCCACTACGAACGGTGCTCAGGTAACAGGTCTGACCAACTACTACAGCGGCACGCTCTATGCCCTTAAGGACTATGTCGATGCCAATAAGACACAAATCTTGCTCTATGCCTCCAGCGGGATGGAATCTAAGAGTTACACCAGTAGTTATCAAAGCAACTATACGCTGGCCGTCGAATTCTTCCCCTCATCAGGCAGTTCTGTGATTGACGTCTGGGCAGGCGGCTATTCCTACTTCACCAACCACCTGACCACTTCAGGACATGCATGGACTAACGGCTCATCAGACATGAGTGTGAGCGATGAAGCCACCATTCCCAATGCCATCAGCATCGGTGCCTATGTTTCGCGCACCGACTGGCGTTCGGCAGCTGGCACAAACTATACGTCAGCCGGCGAATACACTATGGACGACATCGCACCATTCTCCAGTTATGCGCTTGCATCGAAGAGCCCCACAGGTTTGCAGTATCCGTGGATTACGGCTCCAGGTGCCCGACTCGCCGCCGCCGTCAACCACAACCACACCAAGTCGGTTGATGCCTCATACAGTTACTATGGCGATAATTTCATCAACGACCTCGTTGTCAACAGCACCACCAACCCCTATGCCATGATGGAAGGAACGTCGATGGCTACCCCGACAGCAGCCGGTATCGTGGCTCTGTGGCTGCAGGCATCGATGGAAGAAGGGGCTGCGCACAAGAACCTCACCGTCGGCGACGTAAAGACCATCATGCAGGAGACAGCCATCAATGATGCGTTTACCACCACAGGTGCCAACGCTTCACACTTCGGCAATGGTAAGATAGACGCACTGGCAGGCATCCAGTATATTCTCGGTGTCAGCGGTGGTCCGACCATCAAGGCCACACCAGCCACCGTTGCGTTTGACGAAAACACATACGTCACACGCACCTACACTAAGACGGTCAATGTGAAGGGTTTGAACCTTGAAGGAAACATCACGGCTTCGCTGAGCGGCAACGCTGCCTTCAGCATCGACAAGACCACCATCACTCAGACAGCAGGCTCGGCTGATGCAGACATCACCATTACGTGGAGTCCCACTGTGGCAGGTACGCAGAGCGCCACCATCACGCTCACCAGCCAGAATGCCGAGACCGTCACTGTCAGCATTACTGGTACGGCCAAGCCTGCCGACCCGTTCATCGTTGCTGATCCAGAAGAACTAACCTTCACGGCTGACATCAATGCGTCGCAGACGCTTAGTGTCGATGTGCTCAGTGAGTTCCTCGCAGACAACATCACACTCACGCTCACCGACGCCAGCGGCGTGTTCTCACTCAGCAGCACCAGCATCACGAAGGCTGCAAGTGAGGAAGGCGCATCGTTCGACGTTACCTTCAATGCTCCTGCTACCGAAGGCACTTACACTGGCACCGTCACATTGAGCAGCCCTGGTGCCGACGATGTCACCATCACCCTCTCTGCTACTGCCAACGATGGCGGCAAGGCCTCTGACGCCTACCTCAACATCGCAAAATATGCGACGATTGACGATGCAGGATGGCGCACGGCATTGGTTGATAATCTCTACAAATACACAGAGTACAAGAGCGATGGATTCGCATGGCTGACGCTGCCCGTCTATGGTGCATTCGTTGGTGCCCGCTATGCTACCAACAGTAGCACAGTAGGTAGCGGTCATCCACAGGCTTGGATTGAGAGTTCTTTGGGAACAAGCAATACTTACGGTGGTACAACGTGGACGAACACGGCCTCTGCTACCAGTCCGTTTAATGGCAACAGTGCGTACTTTACTTCAGCAACGTCTCGTGCCATTGGTTACAACAGCAGAACTAACACAGAAATTCGCACTGTTAGTTTCTATGTAACTAACACTACGGAAATCAGACTCTCTGGTACAGGACGTAGCGGTTCAAGCGCATCTTATCCAGCACGCTTAAGGATTTATGAATGCACGAAGAATTCAGATGGTACGGTAACTGCATCCACAACGGCCTCTGTCAACCAGACCAGCAGTTCGACATCAACGTTTACCTTGCAAAGCGGTACTCTCGATGAAACGAAGATTTATAAAGTCGAGACCAGTATTTATCGTGGATACCTCTACGAAATCGCCTTCAAGACTCCGATTAACGCTAATCCTGAAATCACTGTTAACCCGACATCCCTGTCGATGACGGCAAATGTAGGCAAGACGGAGACGAAGACTGTGACCGTCACAGGCGTGAACCTGACAGCAGGTATCTCGACCGCCATCAGCGGAACAAATGCAGGACTGTTTAGCATAAGTCCTGCAAGTCTGACGACGACGGGCGGAACGCTCAACGTGACTTATGCTCCTACGGCAGCAGGCAATCATACTGCCACACTGACGCTGTCGAGCACGGGTGCCGAGTCTGTTACCGTCAATCTCAACGGTACAGCCGCCGAACCTGAAATGATTGTTGACCCCGACGCACTGACCTTCTCGACTTATGCTGGCAACAGCGTGACTGGCACATTCGACGTGCTGGGAACGAACCTCAACGGTGCTGTCACCCTGACACTGAACGACGCCAACAACGTCTTCAGTCTGAGCTCAAGCAGCATGACGAAGGCACAAGCCGAAGAGGGTGCGACCGTTACCGTTACCTTCGCTCCAACGTCTGAATCGGTCTATAACGCTACCGTTACCATCTCAACCGAAGGTGTAGCCGACCAGATTGTCACGCTCACAGGTACTGCCACGAAGTCATCCGTTGCGGTGACCATCAATAAGTATGGCTTGACCACGCTCTATACGGACGTTCCACTTGAGATTCCTTACGAAACGGAAGAGGACATCCTGGGTGTTTACTTTGGCAAGTCGCTGGAAGAAGGTGAACTCCGTGTTAAGCGTCTCAATCAATACATTCCTGCACTTACGGGTGTGATTATCCAAGGTAACTCCGGCACCTTCTCGTTCCCTGTTGCCAAGGTTGCCGTACCTGAATTGGCACAGGAAAATGTGCTGCATGGCACACTGGTTGACCTGCCTGTCAGTGAAATCACTGGAGGCATTGTCTTGACGATGGGCCGTGGCCCCGAGGGCTATATCGGCTTCTACAAGTACAGCGGCACTACCATTCCTGCAGGTAAGGTTTACCTTATCTACAATAGCAGCGAGGCAAAGTCTATGAACATCGTTGTTGACAATAGCGATGGTACGGCTACTTCCATCAGCAAGGTGGCCGATAAGGCTGAGCGCCACGATGAGTGGTACACACTGCAAGGCGTTCGTCTGGAAGGAAAGCCTGTCGGTAAGGGCTTCTACATCCACAACGGCAAGAAGGAACTGCTGAAGTAATCACAACATTATTTGCATAAAGAAAGCCACCCCACAGGTGGCTTTCTTTGTCTGTTTCCATTAAATAGTTGGGCTTTTGTTTTGCTATGTGAGCACGAATTCGTATTTTTGTCATTAGAACAACAAAAAGGGATGAAGATGAGAATAAGTTTAGTTAATCTGTACCGTGCTTGGACCGTAACCTTGGTTTGGGCCCTGATGCAGTGTGCCGAAATGCGGGCACAACTTTGGTACGACCGTCCTGCTGAGGCTTGGGAAGAGGCTTTGCCGCTGGGTAACGGCAGTCTGGGCGCGATGGTATGGGGCGGCGTCGAGGAAGAACTGATTCAGTTGAATGAGGCAACGTTATGGTCGGGCGGACCCCTGCCGACAAGTGTAAACCCTGAAGCGGTGAAGTATCTGCCGCAGGTGCGCGAGGCGTTGGCACAGAAAGACTTCGGGCGAGCAAACGAGTTGTGCAAGCGGATGCAGGGCTTCTACTCACAGAGTTATCTGCCGCTGGGCGACCTGCACATTGCCTACCGCTATCCGCGCTGGCTCGACGGGAGACCGCCTGGTGGTGACCTCAAGCGCTATCACCGCGAACTCGTGATGGACGAGGCGCAGGTCAACGTGTCGTATCTGAAGACAGGCGATGCCTACGAACGTCACATGTATGTGTCGGAGCCAGACCAAGCCCTGATTATCCATCTCAAAGGCTACAGCATGTGGATTGACATCAGCGTGACATCGCCACTACGGTATGAGCAGGAGGTGCACGATGGGAATATGCTCGTGATGCGTGGACGTGCACCGTGGCGTGTCGATCCCAACTACTATAACAAGCCTGGACGCGATCCGTTCGACTGGGGCACAGGACCTGAGACATACGGAATGCGGTGGCAGACGAATGTGGCTGTCGGACAGTGCGACGGAAATGTGCGTGCCGACGAGAAAGGACTGCATATCGAAGGAGCGCATTCAGTGTATCTCTATGTGACCGCTGCGACGAGTTTCAACGGCAACGACCGTCACCCTTATCTTGATGGCAAAGACGAAGCAGCCTTGGCCGACAGCCGCTTGAAGCATGTCATGGCGAAGAATCCTATAAACGTGGCCGAGGCACATCGTGCGGACTTCAAGCGTCTATTTGACCGTGTGCATCTTTCGCTGGGCCGTATGGAACATTTGCGCGACACGATTCCGACCGATGTGCGCCTCCGTCAGTACAGCGAAGGTGCTGAAGATGCCGGACTGGAAACCCTGCTGTTCGACTATGGCCGTTACTTGCTGATTTCGTCTTCGCGCCAGCAAGCCGTTCCTGCCAATCTGCAGGGCATCTGGAATCCGCACCTGCGGGCTCCGTGGTCGTCGAACTATACGATTAATATCAACACCGAGATGAACTATTGGCTTGCTGAGCCATGCAACCTAAGCGAACTGCACCAACCTCTGTTGAGTTGGATTCAGACCTTGCCGCGCAACGGCCGCAACACCGCCCGTGAGTTCTATGGTATGGACGGCTGGGTGGCTCATCACAACAGCGACCTCTGGGGCATGACTTGCCCCGTGGGCGACCGTGGTGATGGTGACCCACAGTGGGCTAACTGGTACATGGGTGCGGCATGGCTCTGCCAGCACTTGTGGGAACATTACGCTTTTACACAAGACAAGAAATACCTCAAGGAGGTCTATCCGACGATGCGCGAGGCTGCGCAGTTCTGCATGGAATGGCTCGTCGAAAAGCAAGATGCTGATGGGCAGACATACCTGATGACAGCGCCTTCGACTTCGCCCGAAAACCGCTTCCGCTACAACGGAAAGACCTATGCGGTGAGTGAGGGCACGACGATGGACGTGGCCATCATCCGCGACCTCTTCAACAACGTCATCGCGGCATCGGAGGTGCTCAATACGGACAAGGAATTTCGTCTGCAGGTCGAGCAGAAACGCGCACGGTTGCTGCCGTTCAAAGTGAGTCCGCGCACTGGACGCCTGCAGGAGTGGATGGAGGACTTCGACGACGAAGACCCGCACCATCGCCACATCTCGCACCTGTTCGCCCTGCATCCGAGCAACCAGATTTCGCCCATCACGACGCCCCTTCTGGCTCGCGCTGCCGACCGCACGTTCGAACTGCGAGGCGACGCCGGAACGGGTTGGAGCATGGCGTGGAAGATGAACTTCGCCGCGCGTCTGCTTGACGGCAACCATGCTTACAAGATGCTGCGCCAGGCGCTCTCGTTCGTCGATCCAAAACGTCCACGGCGTGGAGGCACCTTTCCCAACCTCTTCGACGCACATCCGCCGTTCCAGATCGACGGCAATTTTGGTGCGACGGCGGGAGTGTGCGAGATGCTGTTGCAAAGTCATCTGAGCGAAGTACACCTGTTGCCAGCCCTACCCGGCGCATGGCGCGAAGGCAGCGTCAGTGGTCTGAAGGCGCGTGGAGGCTTCACCGTCAGCATGACGTGGTCGGCAAACCAGTTGACCGACGCCACTCTGACGTCGGACGCTGGAAAACCCTGCAGTCTGCGCACCTCAGTGCCTGTCGAGGTGGAGGGCACGAACGCCACCAGTAGGCAGGACGGCAAACACTATGTCACGGTGTTCCCGACGAAGAAGGGAAAGACCTACAAAGTGCAAGCGAAAGGCGGTCAGATGCCAGTGCTCGACAATGCGTGGCGTCTGGTATGGCATGACGAATTTGACGGCACAGGTCCGCTCGACACACAGACGTGGCAGTCGGAGCGCGGCTTTGTGCGCAACGAAGAGTTTCAGTGGTATCAGCAGGAGAATGCCTTCCGCGACAACGGTCTGCTTGTGCTCGAGGCACGTCTTGACAGCATCGCGAATCCGCACTTTCGCGGAGGCGATGCCGACTATGACGATGTGTCGCCCACCACGATGGGTGGTCACTGGCGTCAGCGTCGGCCCTATGCCCGCTATTCATCAGGCAGTGTGAACACACGCAAGAGTTATTCGTTCCAGTACGGTCGCATGGAGGTACGTGCCCGCATCCCTGCCCGCTGCGGTGCGTGGCCCGCCATCTGGACGCTCGGCACGAAATTGCCGTGGCCGTCGTGTGGCGAATGTGACGTGATGGAATACTATCGCTATAACGGCCACCCCATCATCTTAGCCAATGCGGCTTGGGGAAACGACTACCCCAATTCAGCCGTATGGAACACGAAGCGCATCCCATACGTTCGTTTTCTGGAGAAAGACACCGACTGGGGCGAGAAGTTCCATGTGTGGACGATGGACTGGACCGAGGACTACATCCGCATCTACCTCGACGGTGAACTGCTGAACGACATCGACTTGTCGAAGACGGTGAACGGTTCGCAGGGCAACTACATCAACCCCTTCCATCAGCCGCACTACATCCTTCTCGACCTTGCCATCGGCGGGCAGAATGGAGGCTGGCCCGACGATGCCGACTTCCCTATGCGCTACGAAATCGACTATGTGAGGGTGTATCAGCACGACGAATAAGTTTCATGGAATGGATATAAAAACTACGAATTTCACGAATTAAACGAATGCCGATGTTTCACTTTAGTCAAAAAATTATTCGTTTAATTCGTGAAATTCGTAGTAAAGATGTAGTCATCCTCCAATAATCGTTTTCAGACCATAGGCTTCGAAGGCAGTCTTGCAGCGTTCCAGCGTCTCGTCCGATGGAGTAAGCATCGTGAGGTGCTGCGGATTGTAGTGGCTCCATAGGCGGCGGTGCTTGTCCTTGCCCACGTCGTGGTAAGGAAGGAGGTTCACCTGTTTTGTTTTCCAGTTGAGCGTGGAGAGGAAACGTGCCGTCTGTTCAATGTTTTCCTCGTCGGCATTCACGCCTTCGATGATTGGGATACGAATCCAGAACGCTGCACCGAGGTCGCACAACAGGCGCGTGTTTTCCAAAATCTTTTCGTTGCCTACGCCTGTGTAGAAACGGTGTTTTTCCGAATCCATCAACTTCAGGTCCACCAGGAAAAGTTCGCATTCCTTTGCCACGGACTTCACTATCGAAGCATCAGCATACAGCGTCGTATCGACCGTGCGGTGGAAACCGCGCCGACCGAGTTCTCTGAGCAAATCCAGGGCGGCTTCGGCCTGCATGAGCGGTTCGCCGCCGCACAACGTGACGCCACCCCCGCTTTGCTCCATGATGTCGCGCTCTTTCTCCACCTCGGCCATGAGGTCATCCAGGGTCCAGTCCTTTCCGCACATTTCCAGGGCCTTTGTCGGACACTCTTCGGCACAGCGGCTGCACAGCAGGCACTGGACACCTTCGACGGGTCGGATGCCCTCCGCCGTCAGTTCCAAAGCCCCCTGCGGACAGGCCTCGACACAAGTCCGGCAGCCGATACACTTTGACTGCTTGTAGGTGCGTTGAGGTTTTGCAGTCCACGATTCTGGATTGTGGCACCATACGCATCGCAGTGGACAACCCTTGAAGAAGAGGGTGGTCCGGACGCCTGGGCCGTCGTTCACGGCATACCGCTTAATATCGAAAATCGTCACTTTTTGATTTACTGATTGAGAATTTACAGATTTACGGCTGCGAAGTTACGCAAAAAATACGAAACATCTGCGTTTTCTGCCCAAAAACAACACACTGTCTATTCTCCGCCAAGTGCTTGGAAAAAATACGCCAAGTGCTTAGCGTCATCACGCCAAGTGCTTAGCGTGAAAATTCCAAGCACTTGGCATGACAATTTGTAGGGCTTCGCTCAGAGAATCGGGAACAGCAGTTTGACGGTCACGTTGCGCCCCATGTTATAGACCCCCGTACGTCCCGTCACGACATTACGGTCGGCGTATTTCAAGCGGCTGAGGTGACTCTGGTAAGCCTTGTCAAGCACGTTGCTTACCGAGAGATAGACCTCGCAGAGTTTGCGTCCGTGACACAGGATGTCGGTGCCTGCACCGAGGTTGAGCAGGGCATAGCCAGGCGTCGCTGTCTCTGTGTCGTCGGCACGGTAGTAGTGGTCCTGGCGCAGATAGCATTCGAGCCCTGCCGACACGAAGGCATTGTTCAGTACGCGGCCGTCGTGCGTCAGTTCGACTTTCACATCGGACGTCCAGCGAGGGGCAGGTGTGAAGGGCAGGTATTTCTTGTCTGCCGACTGATGCAACTGGCGTGCATCGACATAACTGAACGTATTCTCCCAGTGGAGGCTGTGAATGGGGTGGAGGTCGATGCCTGCTTCAAAGCCGAGCAGACGGGCATCCCCCTGTGTGTAGCGGAAAGTAGGGTGGACGGGGTCGATGACTTCGGCGGTGCGATGGGCAAAGATGAAATTGTCGATACGGTTGGCAAATAGAGCCAGTTGGAGCGACACGTAGCGGCTGCTCATGTCCATCCCCAGGTCGAGTTGCCAACTGTGTTCCGGCTTCAGTTGGTTGCTGCCCACTTCGTAGCGAATCGTCCCTTCATGCACGCCGTTGCTGCCGAGTTCGCTCATGTTCGGAGCGCGGAAACCACGGGCAAGGTTCACGCGGGCGTTTATCTTGTCGTTGATGTGGAGTACGGCACCTACGCTGCCCGTCACGGCGGAGAACTGCCTGTAAAAATCCGAGAAACGTTCTGCTCCGTTCTCCGTCAGAAATTCGCTGTGCAGACTGCGGTGGTCGTAGCGCAGGCCGCCGCTGAGCGACCATCGGTTCACCTCCTTCTGCATCATGGCAAACACGCCCACGTCGAAGAGGCGATAGGAGGGGATGAGAAACTCTTCACCCTTGTTCAGCGAACGCTGCCACATGCCGCCCACGCCTGTCGTAAACTGCCATCCCTCGTGCTCGCCGCTGATATAGCGTGCGTCGTAGGTCATCGTGTGAAGCAGGAGATGGATGCCACACGTGTTGAGTGCCTCCTCATACTCACGGCGGCGGTTTTTCTGATACCCCAGCGTGGCTCGCAGCCGTCCGCCCCCTATGTACAGTTGGTTTTCCCACACCGCCTTCGTGTGTCCCACACGCTGGTAGGGCAGGGTGTGACCATAAGTCTTCAGGTCGGCATCGTGCAGCAAGTCGCCCGTCACCGCGTCGCGCTCCCCCTCGACAATCCCAGGCGTCAACTCATAGTGGCTCAGCGTCAGATGCGAAAAACCCCAGCGTCGGTTCATGCCCAGCATGGCTGACAGGCTGTGCTCCTGCAGTTGCGACCCAGGCACGTAACCGTCGTATTTGTTCTGATACGCATGAGCCAGACGCTGGCTCCACCGTGCATTCCAGACGAAACCGTGCTTGTGGCCTGCAAAGTGGGCAGAATAGCCAAACAGCCCGCTGTTGCTCTGATACTCGGTCGAGGCAGAGGCATGGATTTCACCCTCAGGCACGACGGGATTGCTCTTGAGCAGCAGCACGCCCGCCATGGCGTCGCTGCCGTACATGAGGCTTGCCGGACCACGTAGAATTTCCACACTGCCCACCTCATTCTGGTCCACTTCGATGCCATGTTCGTCGCCCCATTGCTGTCCCTCTTGTCGGACGCCGTCGCTGATGAGCAACAGACGGTTGTAGCCCAGACCACGGATGACAGGCTTCGAAATCGCACTGCCCGTCGTAATCTGAGCCACACCGGGTTGCAGCGCGATGGCATCGATAAGGTTTATCGCTGCACGCTGTCGGAGGTCGAGGTTCGACACCACCGTAATCGGAGCACTGGAGTTTTTCAACTTTGTCTCACCCGTCATACCGCTCACCACCACCTCGTTCAGTTCCAGATGACGGTAGAACATGTCGGTCGAATCAGACGGGTTTTGCGCTGTCAACTGGATACAATTCACCCATGACAGCAAGAAAAGTATATGTTTCATTGTTTATTGCTTTTTTGAAAAAATAAATGGATAACTCTTTTCAAAGAAGCAAAAACGGTGGTGCACGTGCCGCACACTGCCGCACTGGGGCGGAAGGCAAAGCAGAGGTCGGCAGAATGGCAGGCCGACTGTAACTGGATGTCCAAAGCAGCAGAGTGACGGCTGCAGCGGCGAAGTATGTGAGGGTTAGAAACTGGCAGAGGATGCAGTCGTGAAACACACCTTCGCCCAGTGAAAGGTGGCTGTGATGGTGGCTGTGTTTCACACACTCCACGCAACTGTTTCCTTTTGCATGGGTGTCGTTGTGCAAGTGCAGCGCAGACAGAAGCACCATCGGCACGAATACCGATAGCAATGCCCATGCGGAAAGATTGCGTCGAATGTTGTGTTTCATTGCTGTCAACCTCGGCGAGGTATTCTTAAAAAGAAAGGGAATCGCTATACCAGCGACTCCCCTCTGCGCTTCAGGATGGGCTTGAACCAACGACCCCATGATTAACAGTCATGTGCTCTAACCAACTGAGCTACTGAAGCAGTTGCGGGTGCAAAGGTACGAATAAAAGTACAAAGTACAAAGAACAAATTGCAAAAAAATTGCTCAGCAAGTGATTTTTTTCTTAAATGCAGGAAATAGTTCATTGTTAAATGTTTAAACAGGATTAATAGGATTAAAGGGATTTACCAATTTACTTTAATCCTTAAAATCCCCATAATCCTGTTTTTTTAAGTAAAAAGTTAAAATAATTGTTCCTTGTTCATTGTTAAAATCATAGAAGATAGTTCTGTTTCTGGCGTGCTGTGTCGTAGAAAGCGATGCCGCGACGCTTCATCTCGAAGGTGGAGGTTACGCTTTGTGCAGCAACGATGGCCTGCCACAGCGGACGGTTCACGCCGTCGATGCCTTCGACAATGATGCAGGAGTGATGGTCAATCCATCCGCCCTGAAAGGCTTTCTCAATCTCCCATGCACGGTCGGAAGCGAAGTAATAGACCTCGGAGTCGCCCCTGTCGGTGTATGAGTTGAACGCCGCCTTCATGTGTGCGAGCGCCGAAGCCGTACCGCCGGCAGAGACATAGTGCTTCGGACGGAGCCACACAAACAGACGGAAGAGTTGGCGGTCGTCCTCCGTCCCGTCGAGTTCGTTGAATGCGTAGAACTGGCTCTTCGCGAACAGGGCGTCGGTGATGAGTTCGTACGCCCACGGAGAGTGAATGCCGAATCCGCGCCGGTGTCGCCACCTCAGCCATTTTTCCTTGATGCTCATGGTTCTGTTTCCCTGTTTTGTGCTATCGTACCACAAAGTTAGGAATAATCCATCAAAACCCAAAATGAAAAGTTATAAATCAACAGGCTCGTAGTCATTCCTGGTGTTTGGAGAATGAGTATGTTTTTTGTGTGTTGTCGTTCAGTGATATTTTGCTGAAAAAATGGGCATCTGCGGAAAAACGGACGCGTCGTTCTCGTTTTTTGAACATTTCTCGCTGTATTCTTGGATATTTTGTGTATCTTTGCAGTCAGTAATACAAACATGACCGCACAAATGTCTGAAAGAAGAGTTCGCGTACGCTTTGCACCGAGTCCGACGGGACCGCTGCATATCGGTGGCGTGCGCACAGCACTGTATAACTACCTATTTGCCCGCCAGCACGGCGGTGACCTGATTTTCAGAATTGAGGACACGGACTCGAGCCGTTTCGTTCCTGGTGCCGAGGATTACATCATTGAGGCGTTCCAGTGGCTCGGCATCAAGTTTGACGAAGGCGTTTCCTTCGGCGGACAGCATGGTCCGTATCGTCAGAGTGAACGTCGCGACATTTACAGGAAATATGTCCGGCAACTGCTCGACAACGGGAAGGCTTACATCGCTTTCGACACGCCCGAGGAACTGGATGCGAAGCGCAAGGAGGTGGAAAACTTCCAGTACGACGCTCAGACCCGTATGCAGATGCGCAACTCGCTGAGTCTGCCGAAGGAGGAGGTGGAGCGTCTCATCGCCGAGGGAGAACAGTATGTCGTCCGCTTTAAGATTGAGCCTGGACGCGACGTACACGTCGATGACCTGATTCGTGGCGACGTGAGCATCAACTCGAGCGTGCTGGACGACAAGGTGCTGTTCAAGAGTGCGGACGGGCTGCCGACCTACCACCTTGCCAACATCGTCGATGACCACCTGATGGAGGTCAGCCACGTGATTCGCGGTGAGGAATGGCTGCCCAGCGCGCCGTTGCACGTGCTGCTGTACGAGGCATTCGGCTGGCAGGACACGATGCCGCGCTTTGCCCACCTGCCTCTGTTGCTCAAGCCTGTGGGCAACGGAAAGTTGTCGAAGCGCGACGGCGACAAACTCGGTTTCCCCGTCTTCCCGCTCGAATGGAAAGACCCGCAGACGGGTGCCATCTCGTCTGGCTACCGCGAGCAGGGCTACCTGCCCGAGGCGGTCGTTAACTTCCTTGCGCTGCTGGGCTGGAACCCTGGCGAAGGGCATGAGGAGATGATGTCGCTCGACGAGATGGTCGGCCTGTTTGACCTTTCGAAATGCTCGAAGAGTGGTGCACGTTTTGACTATGTGAAGGGTATGTGGTTCAACCATCAGTACCTCATGCAACAACCTGCCGAGGCATGGACGCCCGCGTTCGACAAGATTCTCCGCGAGAACGGCATCGAAAGTACGCCCGAACGCGAGGCACAGGTGGTCGAGATGATGAAGATGAAGGTCATCGAATACGTCGATGGCGAAAACAATAAGAAAAAACGCAACATCAGTTTTGTGAGCGACCTGTGGCCGCTTTGCCGTTTCTTCTTCGTGGCGCCTGAGAGGTACGACAAGGAGGATGGGTTCGTAAGCAAGAACTGGAAGGAAACGACGGCGCAGGAGATGGACCAACTCGTCGGCGTGCTCTCGGCGCTGGACGAGAAGGAATTCACCGTCGAGGAGATGAAGCCGCTGGTGGATGCCTGGGCCGAAGCCACGGGTGCACGTCCATGGAATGCCTGGCGTGTCTGCCTCGTCGGCACGGGTCAGGGCCCTGACATGTATGAACTGGCTGCCTTCCTCGGACGTCAGGAAACCATCAAACGAATGGAAAACGCCATCGCAGCCCTCGGATAACGTATGTACAGTTTTGTCATTAGCATCTACGCCATTGGTGCCTGGATAGCCTCCTGGTTCAGCAAGAAGGTCCGCAAGATGATTGTGGGCCAGAGGCAGACGTTTTCTCTCCTGAAAAAGAACATCAGCAAGGAGGACCGTGTTGTCTGGTTTCATGCTGCTTCGTTGGGCGAGTTTGAGCAAGGCCGTCCCATCATGGAACGTGTGCGGAAGTATCATCCCGAGTACAAGATTCTGCTATCGTTCTTCTCGCCGTCCGGCTATGAGGTGCGAAAGGACTACAAGGGTGCCGACGTGATTTGCTACCTGCCCTTCGATGTTGACCTTAACGCACATCTGTTCCTGAAGTATGCCCATCCTGAAATTGCGCTGTTCATCAAGTACGAGTTCTGGTATCTGTATCTGTCGATGGCACGTCGGCGCGGTTGCAGATTGTATAGTGTTTCGAGCATCTTCCGCCCTAACCAGTATTTCTTTACATGGCTGGGCAAACGTCAGTTGCGCTCACTCTATCAGTTCGACCATTTCTTCGTGCAGAACGAGCAATCGAAGCAGTTGTTGGCAAAGAACGGTATTACGTGTGCAACGGTGACGGGTGACACACGCTTTGACCGTGTGCTCGACATTCGCAATGCTAGTCAGGAACTGCCGCTGGTCAAGCAGTTCTGCCATGGTAAACGTACCTTCATCGCAGGCAGCAGTTGGGAACCTGATGAAGACATCTACATCCCGTACTTTGCGAAGCATCGCGACTGGAAGATCATCATTGCGCCACACGTCATCGGTGAGTCGCATCTGAAGAAGATTGAGAAGCAACTCAACGACAACGGCTTCAGTTACGTGCGCTACACCGACCTGGAGCACCGCCACACGTCGTCGTTGCCGCTCGGTGGCGAAGCAGACGTGCTCATCGTCGATTGTTTCGGCAAACTGTCGTCAATCTATCGTTATGCAACCGTTGCTCTGGTCGGCGGAGGTTTCGGTGCTGGCATTCACAATGTGCCTGAGGCTGCCGTCTATGGCATCCCAGTGCTGTTCGGTCCGAACAACAAGAAATTTATGGAAGCACAAGAGTTACTTAAGGCAGGTGCTTCGTTCGAATATGTTGACGCCCTTAGTTTTGCGCAAATCATGGACCGCTTTATCGCCGATTCCGCCTTCCTGAAGACGGCTGGCGACAAGGCAGCGAATTATATCAAATCGAACTCTGGTGCTGCCGACCTCGTCTATCACCACATTTTCGGAGATTAAACGCTTTTTCGACAATCACATGAGACATTTGTTTCTTCTGCTCTCGCTTGTCCTCAGCACAATGGCAGGACAAGCACAGGTTGAGGTATCGGAGACAGTCGAACTGATGAGTGTCCTTTCACGTACCGCAGGCTTCGAGGAGTACAACATGAACATGGCAGGGCAATACACGCAGGACACAGAAGCGTGGTTCGCCCCCTACAAACAACACCCCATCATTCCGTATTACAAAGAACTGCGTGCCAAATACGGCATCAGTCATGACGCTGTGATGGTCTTGGCCATTCACTTGACGATTGAAAAGGGCCGCGTGAAGTTTGTCGGTACGAAGTCTGACCTCGATCAACGCTGGCAAGAAGTCGATGTGGAAGACTTTGTGCAGCGTCTCAATGCGTTCTACAAAGACACGAAGTTCCATCAGTTTTTCGACCTGCACCGTTCGTTCTATGCCGAGGGTGTGAAGGCTTTTGAAGAGAGCGTCCTTGCGACGTTTCATCAAGACTGGTACGCACGTTTCTACGGTACAGAGCCTGTCGAAGTATTCCGCTTCATCATTGGTTTTACGAACGGGGCGCAGAATTACGGTCCTAGTCGTCAACTGCCAGGACTGCCCAAAGAGGTCATTTCCATCATTGGCTATTGGACTGACAGGAGAACGGGCCAACTCTATGGCGGCACGGAAGAACTCGCCAAGACACTCATCCATGAGTTCAACCATTCTTTTGTGAACCCGTTGCTGGACAACGCTGCCAATACCGCTCTCATGGAACAGGCGGGCCGCAAACTCTACAAACTTTCTGGAATCAGCATGAAGCAACAAAGTTACGGCGACTGGCAGACGCTCATCAACGAGAGCATTGTCCGCGCTGCCGTCGTTCTCTACATGCTGGACTACAGCTTCCCGTACAAGCAGGTGGTGAACGAGATGTCGAACCAACTCTGCCTGGACTTCAACTGGATGCCTGAACTGGTCACGTGCCTACGCCACTATGCCAGCCATCGTGACGCATACAAAAGTTTGGGTGACTATTATCCCGAGATTGCGCGTTGCCTCAATCAATATCTCGAGCATGAGGCAGAGCGTGTGACGAACTCGCTCAAATAGCCGTCGGTTTCACTCTTTTTCTCTGTACCAGTCGGCGTACATGATATAGTGCGCTGCGATACCCTGGTTAAGCTCTCGGGCTTGGTCAGGGTCCACTTTCTTGATGAACTTTGCAGGAACACCGCCCCAAAGTTCGCCGTCACCCACCTGCGTACCTTTCAGAACGAGGGCACCAGCGGCGATGATGGCTCCTTCGCCGATGACAGCATCGTCGAGAACCGTCGCACCCATGCCGATGAGTGCGCAGTTCTTCACCGTACATCCATGCAGCGTGACGTTGTGGCCGATGGTCACGTCGTCGCCTATCTCGATGGCAGCCTTCTTATATAACGTATGCAGACACGAGCCGTCCTGAATGTTCACACGGTTTCCGATGCGGATGTAGTTGACATCGCCACGCACCACGGCGTTAAACCATACGGTACACTGATCGCCCATGACGACATCGCCCACGATCGTAGCATTCTCTGAAAAGTAGCAGTCCTTGCCCCACTTTGGGGTCAAACCACAAACAGTCTTTATTAAAGCCATTACTGGTTAGTCAAATTGAAAAATGAGAATTGAAAATAGTAAATGGTAAATTGGTAAATCGGTAAATAATCAAATGGGTCGTGTCACGTCGTAGAGCCACTGCCGATGCTCCTCGTCAAGGTGCGGGGCCAACTTGTCATACACCGTCTGCTGATACTCGTTGAACCACGCGATTTCCTCGGGTTGCATGAGTTCGCGGACGATGGGTTCTGTGAGGATGGGGCAGAGGGTCAGTTGCTCAAACTGGTAATAAGGGCCGAAGGTGCGGCCTTCACTGCCCTCGCACTCACGCAGTTGCGCATCGACGACGAGCATGGTGTTCTCGTGTCGCACGCCATGACTGCCTGCGATGTAGATGCCTGGTTCGCACGTGATGGTCATGTCGGGCACAAGCGGCTGCGGCATGTAGTTCATGCGGAACTGATGAGGTCCTTCATGGACGCAGAGGTACTGGCCGACGCCGTGGCCCGTGCCGTGCAGGTAGTTGATGCCATAACGCCACATCGGTTCACGTGCCAGACAGTCGAGTTGGCTGCCGTAGGTGCCGCGCGGAAAGACGGCGCTGGCCAGCCGTATCCAGCCCCTCAAGCAGAGCGTATAGTCGCGCCGTTCCTCCCATGTGAGCGGGCCGCAGGGCAGGGTGCGGGTAATGTCGGTCGTGCCGTCGAGGTACTGTCCGCCCGAGTCACACAGCAAGAGTCCGTGCGGCTCGACCGCCACGTCTGTCGCTTCGCTGGGTTCGTAGTGGACGATGGCTGCGTGCGGCCCGTAGCCCATAATCGTCTCGAAACTGACACCACGGAACAGCGGCTGTTCGGCACGGAAACTCTCCAACTTTGCCGACAGCGACAGTTCGGTCTGTCCTCCTTGCGGGATGGCTTCCAGCGCCCACTTTGTCCACTTCACCATCGCAATGCCGTCCTTGAGCATCGCCGAATGATAGCCGCGACGTTCGGTCTCGTTCTTCATAATCTTCATGACCGTGACGGGGCAAGTGCCCATCACAGCCTGCTTCAGACTCTGCTTCACCTGCACGTTCGTCTTGTCGGGCTGAATCAGCGCAGGCACGTCCAGCGATTGCAAGTCGCTGAATATCTGTTCATAAGGTGCTGTCTCGATGTCGTTCCGACGCAGGTAGTCAGCCACTTCGGTGGTCAACTTCTCCTTATTGATATAAACGCGCGCACGCGAGGTCTCCACCACCAGATAACTGACGAAGACGGGGTTGTAATCGACATCTGTGCCTCGCAGATTGAGGGCCCATGCCACTTCGTCGAGCATACTGATGACCACTGCCGCAGCCCCTTGCTTCTTCACCTCCTCGCGGATGCGACCGAGTTTCGATGCGACGTCCTCGCCGGCATAATCCACCGAATGCAGTTCGACCAGATTCTGCGGAATGGCGGGGCGGTCGGTCCAGATGTCGTCGTAAGGATCGGGACATGTACAAAGTGCAAAGTAAGAAGTACCTAATTCCCTTTCCAACTGCTCTGCTTCGGCGACCGTGAAGCAAGTTCCGTCGATGCCCACCTTCCATTTTTCTGCACCTTCTTTGTACTTTGTACTTTGTACATTGTACTTCTGGCTGAGCCATTGCGCAATCGACGGCGTGCCTTCGAGTCCGAGTTTCTGCAGGGTGAACGGAGTACCGTCGAGTTGTTCCGCAGCCGCCAGGAAATAACGGTTGTCGGTCCAGAGCGCTGCGTCGTCGAGAGTGACGACAGCCGTGCCAGCCGAGCCGTTGAAGCCGCTGATCCATTCTCGGCTGTGCCAATGGTTCGGAACGTATTCGCCCGAGTGCGGGTCGGTCGATGGAGTGATGAAAGCGTGAATGCCTTGTTGGCGCATCCACTGGCGCAGACGTTCTACGCGCTGGGTGATTTCTGCATTCATATGAGGTGTGTTTTTTTGATGGTTCTGAGTACTTGGAAAATATACGCCAAGTGCTTAGCGTTGTCACACCAAGTGCTTAGCGTCGTTACGCCAAGTGCTTGGACGTAGTTTCCCAAGAGTACGAAGAAGGCTTTCGTCTGTGTCCGAATCCCCTCCACACTGCGAAGTTACGCATAAAAAAGTTAAGAAACGATATGTTTACGCCGAAAATTCACTAACTTTGCAGAGAAATCCATGTTTTTTGCAAAATGAAACGACAGAAAACAATTTTTTTGACAGTGCTGCTGACAGTCTTTGCCGTGCTGACGATGCAGGCGCAGCCAGCCAGTCCCGTAAAGGTGAAGTACGAACTGACCAGCGTGACTGAAAAAGGTGCCACGCTTCAGTTTCGTGCGACGATTGATGCTGGTTGGCACATGTACTCGACGCAGGTCGTCGAGTACGGTCCTACTCCCTGTACGTTCACAGCCGAAACTCTGAAGGGATGTCGTCTGGACGGTCCGCTGGGGGCCGTTGGACAGCCCGTGAAGAAGTTCGAGGACTTGTTCGGCGCCGAGGTCTATTACTTCGAGAAGAGTGCCGTGTTCGAGCAGAAAGTGCTTTTCGACGGCGGCCCCTACACGCTGGAGGGCTTCCTGCAGTATGGTGCTTGCAACGACCAGATGTGCACGCCGCCGACCAGTGTCGAGGTGAAGATGACGGGCGAAGCCTCAGCCCCCCAATCCGAAAAAGAGGGGGTGAAGGAAGAGGAGAAGGCAGAGGTGAATGAAGAAAACGGCGAAGATGCCGTTGCTGCCAGTGATTCTGTCGCCCAAAACGAGGCACAATCTGCAGATTTTGCGTCAGCCGACCTTTGGCAACCCGTGGTCGAAGAACTGCGCGCTTTCGAGGGCCAGGCTTCAGCAGCCTCCTCGTCATTGGGAGAGGGAAATTGGTGGATGAGGCTCTTTCTCTTGGGCTTTTTGGGTGGACTGATTGCATTGGTAACGCCTTGTGTCTGGCCCATCATCCCGATGACAGTGTCGTTCTTCCTTAAACGGAGCGGCGACAAGAAAAAGGGAATACGCGATGCATGGATCTACGGACTGAGCATCGTCGTCATCTACGTGACACTCGGTCTGCTCGTCACCGCCATCTTCGGTGCCAGTGCCCTCAATTCGTTGGCAACGAACGCCGTGTTCAACATCTTCTTCTTCCTGCTCTTGGTTGTCTTTGCGGCATCATTCTTCGGTGCGTTCGAACTGACGCTGCCCTCGCGATGGAGCAATGCCGTCGATTCGAAGGCAGAGAAGACCGGCGGACTGCTTGGCATCTTCCTCATGGCGTTTACCCTCACGCTCGTCTCCTTCTCATGCACCGGTCCCATCATCGGTTTTCTGCTCGTCGAAGTAGCCACCGACGGAGGCAGCATTCTGGCACCGACCATCGGTATGCTCGGGTTCGCCATAGCACTCGCTCTGCCGTTTACGCTCTTTGCGATGTTCCCCAGTTGGCTGAAGCAGATGCCGCGTTCGGGCGGATGGATGAACACGGTGAAGGTCGTGCTGGGATTCGTCGAACTCGCCTTTGCGCTGAAGTTCCTCAGCGTCGCCGACCTTGCCTACGGCTGGCACATCCTCGACCGCGAGGTCTTCCTGTCGCTGTGGATTGTCCTCGCCCTGCTGCTGGGACTCTACCTGTTGCGCGTATTCCACTTCCCGCATGACGACCCAGAAGAAGACGGTGGTCGTGTCGGCGTGGTGCGGTTCTTCCTCGCGATGATATCTCTGGCATTTGCCGTCTATATGCTGCCTGGACTTTGGGGAGCACCGCTCAAGGCCATCAGCGCCTTTGCTCCTCCGATGAAGACACAGGACTTCAACCTCATGCCCGATGCCGAGGTGCGCCCTGCCTTCACCGACTACGAAGAGGGTATGACCTATGCCCGCAAAGTCGGCAAGCCTGTGATGATTGACTTTACGGGCTACGGTTGTGTCAACTGCCGCAAGATGGAGGCCGCCGTGTGGACCGATGAACGTGTCGCCCGCACGATGCAGACCGACTATGTGCTCATCCAGCTCTACATCGATGACAAGACATCGCTGCCCGAGCCCTACCTCATCACCGAATCCGACGGCACTGAACGCAAACTCCGCACCGTCGGCGACAAGTGGAGTTATCTGCAAAGCCATAAATTCGGTGCCAACGCACAACCCTTCTACGTTCTGCTCGACCCCAGCGGTCATCCGCTCACGGCGTCACGTGCCTACGACGAGGATGTGCAGGGCTATCTCAACTTCCTGACCGCAGGATTGAACGCATATCACCATGGGAAAAATCAGTAACCTCCGCGCCCGTCTCACACCTGAAACCGTGAATAGTTGGCGAGCCACCACCGTCTGGCACGAAATCGAGGACTATGCCGTCATCACCTTTGGTCTCTCGCTCTACGCCCTCGGATGGACAGCCTTTCTGCTGCCTTACGAGATCGCTTCGGGCGGACTGACAGGTATTTCAGCCATCGTCTATTACCTCACGGGAGTGGAGATGCAATATACGTATTTTGGTATCAACGTACTGCTCATTATCGCCGCCATCAAGGTTTTGGGCTGGAAGTTCTGCATCAAGACCATCTACGGTTTTACGATGCTCTCTGTCATGCTCACCTTGTTACAGGCTCTGTTTCACGACGCCGAAGGACACCTTCCGCAAGTGCTAGGTCCTGGTCAGGACTTCATGGCGTGCATCATCGGTGCAGGACTTTGTGGTGTCGGACTCGGCCTCGTCTTTCAACATTCGGGCTCGACGGGCGGCACCGACATCATCGCAGCCATCGTCAACAAGTACAAGAACGTGTCGATGGGGCGTGTGATCCTGCTCTGCGACCTCATCATCGTATCGTCGCTCTATTTCATCTTCCACGACTGGCGTCGCGTGGTGTTCGGCTTTACAACCATGTTTGTGCTGTCGTATTTAGTCGATTACGTCCTGAACCTCGCCCATCAGTCGGTGCAGTTCTTCATCATTTCACGCCGGCACGAACTCATCAAGCAGGCGCTGCTGTGCGACCTGCACCGTGGTGTCACGCTCATCCATGCCGAAGGGGCCTACAGCGGCGATGACGTCGAAATCCTCATGGTCGTCGCACGTCGCCGACAGTCGGTCGAGATATTCCGCATGGTCAAGAGCATCGACCCCAAGGCGTTTATCACTCAGACCAAGGCGGCAGGAGTCTTCGGCGAAGGATTTGACAAAATCAAGGTCTGAAGGACAAAAGACAGCAAACACAGAAAAACTCGAAAAATAACTGAAACACACATAAAATAAATTCCGTGCTTTCTGTTTAATTTCCGAGTTTTTCCGTTGTTGTTTTTTATATTAATTCTCCGCTGGGACGGTGTCGGCAGTGAGGCTGTCGATTTGGGCTGAATCGGTCGGTGTGTCGATGGGTTCCTCGTACTCATGCTTATTCCAGTCGTTGACCTGGCGCTGCTCCTGTCGGATTTCTGCGTGGTATTTCTCAATCCACAGCGACGAAGAGATGAGTCCGGCGATGGCAATCAGCCAGACGACGAGCCAGGCGAAGCGTTGACTCATGCTCATGGACTTCGTCTTGTCGAACCACGTCATGAACAGGTGGACGGCGCAGTAGAGCGGAATGCCGGCTGCGGCGATGATGCAGATGGCAAACACCCACACCGGCATCGGATGGGCTTGATAAATCTCCCAGAACGAATTGTTGAACCAGTCGGTGTTCTCTGCAAAGTTGACGGGGCTGAACAGAATGGCCAGGCAGATCACGATGAAGCAGATCAGCGGCAGAGCCAGGGCGACGGCACCGAGGATGAGCAGAATCTTCAGCAGCACGCCGAATACGCTCAGACAGCCGTTCATGCAGCCTTCGGCATTGCTCTGCTGAGGCTTCGGGGTTGCAGCAGCCGTGGCCTCCTCGTTTAGTTCGTCGGCCAGGTTTTGCGGGTTCACCTCCTTGCCTTTCATACGCAGGCGGTCCTCGGGACTTTGTGCCAGTGGAACGAGGAAGGAGAGCAGGATGTAGGCGATGATGAGTGACAAGCCGATGTTCACCTCCCAATGCCATATGTCGAAGTGGATTTTGAACGATGCCAGTGAGAGCAGCACATAGCCGAGGCGCCACCAGATGACGTCGCCGCCGAAGTGGTGCGACAGTCCCGACAGCAAACCGCTGACAATCTTGTCCTTCGCATCGCGGTACAGTCTTTTCTTCCCGCTGAACATGCCCTTCAGGTTGTCGCTGAACGTACTTTTCTTCTCTTCCTGACCGTCTTCAAAGTCCTTGTCAGTGACCTCTTCCGCTTCGGTCTCCCCTCCTTGGGAGGGGTCGGGGGAGGCCTCTCCCTCCATCTCTTCAGGGTTCCCTATTCTTGTTATGATGCTCTGGACGTGTTCGATAGTGATGGCTTCGATGCCGTCGTTGCGGAGTTCGTCGAAGAGTTCGGCAACGCGGGCCTCGATGTCATCGACAATCTCACTGCCGCCTTCGGTGCGGCGAAAATAGTTGCGCAGGCTGTTGATGTAGTTTTGCAGCAGTTCGTAGGCGTCTTCGTCGATCTGGTACAGACGTCCACGAAGGTTGATGGTGATATTCTTTTTCATAATGTCTGATGGGTTATCAAGTGATTGTCTTTAAGATAGTTGACTGTGTTGGTGATTTCACCCCACGCCTTGTCGAGTTCGAGCAGGAAGATCTGTCCCTGCGTCGTCAGTTCGTAATACTTTCGTGGCGGGCCCTGCGTCGATTCCTGCCATTGGTAGGCGAGCAGTCCGTCGTTCTTGAGCCGTGTAAGCAGCGGGTAGAGTGTACCCTCGACCACGAGCAACTCAGCCTCCTTCAGACGTGTGATAATGTCACTGGCATAGGCTGGCTGCCGGTTCAACAGCAGCAGGATGCAGTATTCGAGCATCCCCTTCCGCATCTGTGATTTAGCATTGTTTACATCCATATAATATGTGAGTTAAAAGTTATGAGTTAGAAGTTTAAATGGGGCTGGTCTTTGGTGACGTTTCCTTTGTTTCGCTGGCAAAGTTATGTAAAATCGTAGTACCTTGCAATACAAAGTACTGTTTATTTTCTAATAATTAACACATTTTAAGATTATCGTCTGTTTTTGAGGTCGTTTTTTGGTGTCAATAATCATCGTTGCTAAGTGCTTGGAAATTTCACGCCAAGTGCTTAGCGTTGTCATCGAGTGGTTGTCGGAATTAAGCGAAAAAAGGGCGTCATTGAGAGAAAAATGGGTATATTTGCAATAATTTTGTACCTTATATTAATGATAAAAACCGTAACTTTGCAGACGGAAAATTATCATTACAACCATACTAACCATCTCAATGAAAAAGAAAACTTACGCTTCTCTTTTTGTGGCTTTTGCCCTGTCGCTGACGGTACAGGCCCAGGAATGGAAGGCACCGCAGGTGCCAGGTGAAGACCTTTCGTCCCTGAAATCGACGACTACGGTCTATCTTTACAATGTCGAGGCCGATGCGTTTGTGACGAACGGCATGGACTGGAACACGAATGCGTGTGCCACACGCCTTAACAACAGCGACACAAAGGTGTCGGAGCCGCACCGTGCCTATGCCTTCGTTTCGGGTCGAACGGTGAGTGTGCGTCTACAATCATTTGCCGAGAAGTACATTTCGTGTCCAAGCGCAAATGCTTACGACATTTACGTTGACCAAACGTCTAACTACAGTTTTCGCTTTGCCGAGACAGAGAGTGGAAGCAATGTATATACGCTGACCAACGTGGCGCATAGCAAAGCACTGGATGTAGTGTGGCAGCGTGGCGGTCACCTGACGCTGGTCGGCGGCGCGGGACAGACCCATTGGGCGTTCATCGCCGAGACGACTGTGACCAATGGTGCGTATGCCCGCTATAAGTGGCAGAAGCGTCTGTACAGCATTTATGAGGCCATCGCCGCTGCGGACAAGACGGCGGCGTATGCCGATGCCTTGACGGCAGCGAAGGAGGTGTATGACAACGCCAGTGCGACGTCGTCACAACTCCAGACGGCGTGCAAAACGCTCTTTACAGCGGCTGCAGCCGACATCGCCGGACCGCTCGACGTGTCGTTCCTCTTTACCAACTTCGATATGGCGGGCGTGGGTGTGAACACCCGCTGGGTGAGTGGCGCACAGACATTTGCCTGGGGCGAATTTGAGAAATTCCATGCTGCGCTCACACTCACGCAGTCACAGACGGTGCCTGTGGGTGTCTATGACGTCAGTTTCCGCAGCCTTTACCGCGAGGACGGCAACGGATCGGCTCCTGTGCTCACTGCCAAGGGCGACAATACCGTTACGGCGAATGTGCCACTGATGACCAAACTGAACTATCTGGTCGGCAATGCCAACACCAACGGCTGGACAAGTGGTGAAGAATGGCTTCGTCCCGACAATATGCAGTCGGCGGCTCAGGCCATCTGCCACCCTGATGCCGAGGCATTGGCCCAGAACGTTATCGTCGGCGAAAACACGCTGAAGATCACCCTGCGTATGGCTTCCTCTGAGCAGTGGCTCAACTGGCAGAACATGACGCTTATCTATAAAGGTAACGGCCTACAGTCGTTGCGCGACGATCTCACACAGACTATCGCCGAGGCAACGGCCCTGGCCAACGAAGGTGGTGCCGGTGAAGCCAACCTCCGCACAGCCATCGCCACGGCACAGTCGGTGCTGGACAATGCAACAACGGCTGAACAACTGATGGCTGCTAACGAGGCGCTGAAGGCTGCCATGGAGGCCTATCGCCTCGAATCCGTTTCGGTGGAGCATCCGATTGACTGGAGCGACCGTCTGACCAACCGCAGTTTTGAGCAAGCGTTCACGGGTTGGGAGCAGGAAGGTATGAAGGCGCAGAGCAACACGGCGTTCGCACTGAAGGCTGGCAACACGTATGTAGAGAAGTGGATTGAAGCAGGTAACCCCGTCGGCGATGCTTCTGTGCTCCAGACCGTGAAAAACCTTGGACTGGGCGTCTTCATTCTCAAGGCCTCAGCCCATAACATTCAGGAAGGAAATACCGCTGCCACGCAGTCGGGAGCCTGGATTGTGGGCGGACTGGGTCAGACTGCTGTCAGCAAGGATGACACCTATACTCTCATCTTTACCAACATCGAGAAAGACGGCGTCATCGGTTTCCGTGCCGTTGGAGCCACTGGCAACTGGCTCGCCGTCGATAACTTCGAACTCTACTGGGCTGGCGGCACCTTTGCTGATTATAAGGCTGAACTGCAACGCTACATCGAAATGGCTGAATCAGTTCTCTCTCTGAAAATGGAAGCATCCATCCGCTCTGCCCTGGAGTCAACACTGTCGCAGGCACGTGCCGAACTGGCGAAGACCAATGCCGACGGCTATACGGCAGTCTCCACACCGCTGCGCACCCTGAAGCAGGATGCAGAGGTAAGCAATGCCGCCTTTGCACGTTTGCAGGCCGCCATCGACCAGGCAGAGGAACGCTACGGAACAGGTTCCCTCACTGGCGCCGACAAGTTCCTCGCTGCCATCAACCAGGCCAAAGCGGTGAACGACAATCTCAACAGCACGCAACAGCAGATGGCGGCAGAGATTGAGAATCTGGAACGTGCCTACCGTCTGTATAGGGTGACGAATGGCAGCGGTACGGCTCCAGTGGTCAAGACCGACCCACGCTATGCACGTGGTTGCAGCGAGGCATTCGGACGCATGACCGTTACAGGCAACACCAGCAACATCCTCGAACAAGGCTTCTGCTATAGCGAGACCAATCCCGATCCGACCGTGCTCGACCAGTGCGGCACCGACTATCTGGACTATAACGGTCGCATCTATCGTATGCCGATGAAGCCAGCCACCGTGTATTATATCCGCGCTTATGCCATGACGAAAAACTATGCCGTCGGCTACGGCGATGTTATCAAGATGTCAACACTGCCGCAAGGCGACGTGACCTATACCTACATCTCCAACGGTGCACCCGCCGACCAGAACGAGCGTATCACTACAGCCTTGGAAGATGCTTGCCGCTGGTGGACCAATTACACCAGCATCCGCGGCTTCCACGTCACCTGCAACTACAGTCCTGGCACACCGACAGCCGACTGTGGCTACGGTGGCAACATGCGCATGGGAACAAACATGGGCCAGCGCTCAGGTACTTGTATTCACGAGATGCAGCACGGTGTCGGTTGCGGTACGCTGGGCATCTGGGGCGGTTGGGAAAACTCCTGGCTGCGTACGAGCATGAACGGCGACTGGGCTGGTGAGCGTGCCAACGCTGCCCTGCGTTTCTGGGAAAACCGCGACGATCTTGTGGTCACCGGTGCCTACGACAATGCCCACTGGGGTTTCCGTCCGTTCAACGGCGTCTATGAAGAGGGTGGTGGCAGCACGGCCGTCTGGGAGAATAAGTATGCCTTCAACGGCGCCCACCTCGACGCAGGTGCCTGGGCCGGTCCGAAGACATGGAACGACATTCAGGCCGTCTATATCGGCAGTTCGACCATTGTGCAGGGCATGATGGAGGACGGTCTGGTTCCTGTCAACTACTGGGGTGGCGGCTTCTGTCTGCCTGCCTATGTGCTGGTTCAGGAAGATGGCCAGAAGTACTATATCAAGAACGAGAATGCGGACCGTGGGCTCTACGACTCCTATCTCGTTGAGGAGGCTGACGGACGCCTCGCATGGAAGGCCATTGACCAGGGCGACTTGGCTGCGACCGAGTCGGCAGCATGGTACGTCTCCTTTACGGGTAGCAATCAATACTACCAGATTCGCAATGCCGAGACAGGTCATTATGTGTCGTATGTCGGCGATGGTACAGGAGGTTTCAAGGCTCTTAACCGTTCGGCTGTCACTGCTAACGAGAACTTCCACGTCATCCGTGGACGCAACGAGATAAAGATAGGCAATGCCTCTGTGCGCAGTTTCTGGTTCATCCATCCCGAGAATTCCAACGCGCCTCATGCCCTTACCGCCAATGCCGACGGCTCCCTGTCGGCAGTCACGGTCAACCTCTATGATTCGGGAGAAACCCAGCGATGGATTCTCCTCGAGGCCGACCAGATTGCCACCTTTGAGCAGGGCGTCAAGGCTGCCTTCCAAGCCGACCTCCGCTCGCTCATCGCTCAGATTCGCAAGTTGAAGCGTGTGGGGCATACACAGGATGTCGCCGATGCTGACAATACGCTCGAATCGGCCCTTCAGAACATCGAGTCACAGTCGCGGGCTGCCACCTCTGCTGCCGACGTCCGTCCGCTAGTCACCAATGCACGCATCGCTGCAGCCACGTTCCTCAGCAGTGTCACACCGACCGACCTGACGAAGCCCTTCGACCTTACCTTCATGATTGACAACGCAGCCATCGACAACAACCTCGGATGGAGCGAAATGCCGACCTTCGACTATTCCTGCTGCGAATACTACCAGCGTACGTTTGACTTCAACCAGACGCTTACCCACCTCCCCAAGGGTACTTACAAACTCTTCGCCCAGGCTTTCCAGCGTCCAGGTGCCTACGCGACGGCGATGTCTGACTACGAGCGTGGTATCAACAACGTGACTGCGCAACTTTATATGGGTACGAAATCGACGGGCATCTGTCACATCGGCGACGGTGCCTCTGCAACGAGTCTTGCCGACGGCGACGTGCAGGCTGGTGGTCAGTCGCTTTACATCCCCGACAATATGTACTCGGCTGCTGCCTACTTCAAGAAGGGTCTTTACGACAATGAGGTCCTTGCCACAACCTCACGCAACGATACGTCGATGAAGATTGGTCTGCGTGGCAGCGTGTCGGGTGATGGCTACTGGACCATCTTCGACAACTTCCGCCTCCACTTCTACGGAAGTGCCTCGCCCGATGTCGTCACTGGCATAGATACAAGTACAAATTACCAAGTACCAAGTACAAATAAAGACGAACTACAAGGTACGGTTTATGACTTGCAGGGACGTCCTGTCGGCGACTCTCTCGAAGGTCTGCCGCGTGGCATCTACATTGTCGGTGGACACAAAGTACAGGTGAAGTAAAAGTACAAAGTACTAAGTACAAATCCAGGCACTTGGAACACGCTTCAAGTGCCTGGATTTTTATTAACTGGCGAATGCAAACAGCCTTATTCTTTCACAAAGTGGGCAAGGCGTCGGAGGGCTTCGATGAGTGTGCTGCGCGGACAGGCGAGGTTGATGCGCAGGTAGCCTTCGCCGGCTTGTCCATACATCGAGCCTTCGTTGAACCACACGCGGGCCTTCTGGACAATCAGTTCCTCAAGGCCCTTGCTGTCGGTGTGATGCAGGGCACAAAGGTCCTTGCAATCTACCCAGGCAAGGTACGTGCCTTCGAGCGGCATAACATTGAATTTACAATTTACGGATAGGCCATTTATTGCCTCAAACTGCTGGGTTAGGTACTCAAAATTGCCCTTGATGTAACGGTTCAGTTCGTCGAGCCACGTGGCTCCCTCGTCGCTGTAGGCTGCTATCGTTGCTACGGGTGCGAAAGGGTTGACATCGCAGGTCTCGTGGATGTTGATGGCGCGGTCGATGCGCCGGCGCAGGGCTGGGTCGGTGCAGACGATGTTGGCCATCTGCAGTCCAGCGATGTTGAACGACTTCGAGGCTGAGATGCACGTCACGCTGTGGGCTTCGTTCTCTTTCGACACAGCAGCGAAGGGGGTGTAGGTGTAGCCTGGCATGACGAGTTCGTTGTGGATTTCATCGCTCACGACGAGCACATCGTGACGTCGGCAGATGTCGCCGATACAGGCCAGTTCGTCTTTCGTCCAGACACGTCCGCCAGGGTTCTGCGGGTTGCAGAGGATGTAGGCGACCACTTTGTCGTCGCTGCACTTCTGCTCAAAATCAGTCCAGTCGAAATGATACTTGCCGTCGTCGCCCACTGTGAGCGGACTTTCGACAACCTCGGCTCCGTTGTTGCGGACGCATGAGAAGAAGCAGTTATAGACAGGAGTGGTAAGCAGCACCTTGTCGCCCGTCATGACGACGGCGCGGAGAATGCTCGAAAGGGCTGGCACGACTCCGGTGGTGTAGAGCATCGCATCGCGACGGATGGCCCAGCCGTGTCGCTGCCGAAACCAGGCAACGACGGAGTCGTAGTAGCGTTCGGGCACTTTCTCGTATCCGAAAATGCCGTGCCGGACTCGTTCTTCGAGCGCACGTTGGATGCACGGTGCTGCCTTGAAGTCCATGTCGGCCACCCATAGGGGCAGCACATCGTCGGCATCGGCACAGTCCCACTTGTAGCAATCGGAGCCGCGGCGCGGAATGATTTCGTCAAAGTTATTTTTCATGGTTACGTATGTTGATGATACAATCGGCAGGCGGTTGGATGTTCTCGTCGATGGTAACGGAACCGATGCTGTCTGCAGTGATGTGGCCCGAGGTGGGGTTTTTGATGTTCTCGATATGTCCTCGTATGTCGGCCTCGACTTGGCTGTACTCGAAGACGCGGTCGCATGCTGCGTCGAAGGTGCAGTCCTCCAGCACGAGTCGGTCGGCATAGCAGAGCAGTTGCTCGCCCAGCAGGTGACAACGCACGAGTCGCACGTTTTTCGAGTGCCACGCAAGATATTCACCGTCGAGGTGCGAGTCGTAGATGGTCACGTTGTCGCACTCCCAGAATGAGTCTTTGGTGACGATGTGGGCATTGTGCAGTTCGACGTTCTTGCAATACTGGAACACATACTTCGAGTCGCTTCTCAGGTTGTCGATGCGTACGTTTTCGCAGAACATGAAAGGGTAGGTCCCGTCGTGGATTTCGAGGTTTGTGGCGACGATGTCGCTGCAGCGCCAGAAGATTTCGTCGGCATCGTTGATGACGACGTTCTCCAGACGGATGTCATGCATTTCGCGGAACATCTTCGGGCCGTCAATCACCGTGTCGCGCATCACGAGGTGGTTACTGTACCAGAGTGCCGAGCGTGCGCCGACGGCGAAGTGGCAATGGTCGATAGTGAAGCCGTTGACGTGCCAGAAGGGATACTTGCCCTCGAAGTAGCAATCCCGTGCTTCAATGTTGCTGCAATGCTTGATGGCGCTTTCGCCCTCACCGATGGTGACATGTTCGAGCCGTAGGTTGTGCGACTCGAACAGGGGGCGTTCGCCCTCAAAGTGTTGGTTTCTGATTGTATTCATTGTGTGATGGTTTTGGGTCGGAGGTCTTTCGGAATCCACAGTCGGCTGTGCAGGCGTAGCAGGAACATCACACCGCGCAGGTTCAGTTCGATGCACATGGCCAGCCACACACCGTTCAGTCCCATGACGGGGGCGAGGATGAAGGCGAGCGTGATGCGTACAGCCCAGATGGCACCGAGGTTCATGCTGCTTGGAATCAGTGTGTCGCCCGCACCGACGAAAACGCCGTAGCAGACGATGCTGGCGGCAAACATCGGTTCGGCAAAGGCTTCGATGCGCAGGGCTTCGACACCCAGTCCGACGATTTCGGGAACGGGCGACATAAAGCTCATCATGGCTGGGGCGGCAATGTACATCACCAGTCCCATGAGGGCCATGACGCTGATGCCCATGATGACCGTTATGCTGGCAAAGCGGCGAGCCAGTTCTTCGCGTTTCGCCCCGACGCTCTGTCCCACAAGCGTGGTCGCAGCGTCGGCAATGCCGTAGCCTGGCATGTAGCAGAGGCTTTCGGCGTTCACACCGAAGGAGTTGGCGGCGATGGCAAACATGCCCAGCGGTGCAACGATCATGGTGGTCGTGATTTGTGCACCGCACATGATGACACGTTCACATCCGATGGGCATACCGATTTTCACGGCTTTGCGCAGCACCATCATCGTCGGCCGGAAATGCAGCCATGTGGTTTGTTCCCAAATCCTGCGTCCGAAGATGCGCAGGTGGATTGAGCGAAAACAAAGGAAGTAGAAGAGCAGCGAAGCCGTGATGATTTCAGCGAAGAGCGTACCCAGCGCGGCTCCCATGATGCCCAGTCCGGCACCTGGCATGGTGACGGTGGTGCCGAAGAGGTGGATATCGCGTGTCGGAAAGATGAGCAGGAAGTTGAACAGCACGTCGAGCACGCACATGCTGACATTCAGCAGACTCGGCACCTTCACGTTGCCGCTGCATCGCAGCATACTGCTCATCAGGAAGGTCATCAGGAACACCGGCATCGTGAAGGCGAAAATCAGGAAGTACTCCGTCGCGCCGATGGCGATTTCCTCGTTGCCGCCCAGCCAGTAGGGCAGACGGCCGCTGATGCTGATGCCGATGAGCATGAGCAGCAGGCCGAGGCTGAGACACACCACCAGCGACTGCCGCAGGATGCGACGTGCGCCTGGCGCGTCGCTCGCACCGATTTTATGAGCCACCTGCACCGAGAAACCTGTGGCAGCCGCGCTGCCCAGCCCCCAGAACAGCCATGTGGTCGTGGCGATGAGGCCGATGCTTGCCGAACTGATGGCACCCAGCTGACCGACCATCGACGCATCGATATACTCCATGACGATGCTCGAAATCTGGGCCAGGATGGCAGGAAGAGCCAGACGAGCCGCCAGTTCCACCTGTTCGCGCGTCGTCATGTTGCTCCCGCCCGAGCGCACCCGTTCGAGCAGCAAGTCGGTACGTGAGAGTGTCTTTCCCTTCTTTTCCATTATTTTGTTCTGCAAAGTTACGAATAATCCAGCAAATATCCGTATCTTTGCATCACCAAAACATTTTTCACGTTATAAACAATCCCTTTATGGCAAACGAACAGCAAAACCAGCAACTTCAGATTGAACTGAAGCCCGAAGTGGCGCAGGGCGTTTACAGCAACCTCGCCATCCTCACCCATTCGTCTTCCGAGTTTATCCTTGACTTTGTCGGCATGATGCCAGGAATGCAGAAAGCCGAAGTGCGCAGCCGTGTGGTCATGGCGCCCGAGCACGCCAAGCGACTCCTCTTCGCCCTGCAGGACAATCTGCAGAAGTACGAACAGCAGTTCGGCGAAATCCGTCTGCAGCAGCGTCAGCAACAGCGTCCTGGTGCCACCATCGCACCGTTCAACATGAACCCTGGCGAAGCCTGAGCGTCGCCCGACAGCGAAAACGTATATGATTTGGCGGAGACAAAGACGATTTTGTCTCCGCCAAATTGTTGGTGCCAAGTACTTGGAAAAATGACGCCAAGTGCTTGGCGTTCGAACGCTAAGCACTTGGCGTTGTCACGCTAAGCACTTGGAGGGGTAAAAAGACAGGCTTCGAGAGTCTGTGAATTCAGACTATTGTCCGAATTGGAGTGCGAACGAGAGGTTGAAGAACTGTAGGCGCGACTTCAGCCATTTGTGCTCCGGATCGTCGTAGGGGTTGCCGTAGATGTCGATGAGGCGAGCCTTGTTGTTCCAGAAGATGCCTGCACACGAGTAGTCGAAGCGAACCATCGCGCCGAAGCCTTTGGCGATGGCAAACTCGTAGCCTATGCCCACGCCCACACCGAAGTAGTTGCGGTGCAATTCGTGTCCGTAGGTTCTCTCGTACTTGTTGGCGGCCTCGATGATGGGGTCCATGTCTTCCTCATAGTGCATGAGTCCGGCGCCGAGGTTGCAGAACAGCGCGCTCTTATTGTCGTCATCGAGTGCGAAGCGGAGAATGAATTCAGGACGTCCGAAGTAGGTCAACTGCTTGTCGCCGTGCGAAGTGTGGCTGATGTAGTCGAAGCCCAGACCGATGCCCAGTGCCAACTCGTCCTCGCCCGTGAAGTAATAGCGGGCTTCGGCCAGCAGGTTGTAACCGACACGGTCGCCGTACTTCCAATAGAAGTCGTAGTCGTACTGTTTCACATACGGGAAACTCACACCGCCGCCGGCGATGATGGCAAACTTCTCCGGCAACTGCGCCTTAACGACGCTGCACATGAGCAACAGAACGGCCAGTCCTAAAATTCTTTTCATAAACATTTGTGTTGTAAGATGATAATTCACTTGATGAAACATGTGCAAATTTACGATTTAATCAGATTTTGCACAAATAAATGTTAATATATTTCGGAATTTCTTACGAATTCACTAACTTTGACAACGCTTATATATATTGTTTTACCCTTAACACCTACACAAAAATGCCACGATTTACACTGCTCGCACTCCTTTTCGTCTTTAACCTGTCCACGATGTCTGTAAGCGCACAACCCCGACGCGGTTTTCGCATCGACTCACTTCATCCCGACGTTCACGACCCCGTCATGGCCAAAGGCGAGGACGGTCGCTACTACCTCTTCATGACTGGATTTGGTGTCGGCGTCATCTCCAGTGCCGACCTGAAAGAGTGGCGCGCAGAACCTGGCGTGCTGCGACAGACGCCACAATGGGCTATGGATGCCGTACGTGGCTATCGCGGACACACCTGGGCCCCCGACATCAGCCATCACAACGGCCAGTGGTACCTGTACTACAGTTGCTCGACCTTCGGAAAGAACGGCAGCGCCATCGGCCTTGCCACCAACAAGACACTCGACCCCACATCGCCCGACTTTGAATGGAAAGACCAGGGCATGGTCGTCCGCTCAGAGCGCGGAAAAGATGACTTCAACGCCATCGACCCCAACCTGGTCGTCGATCAGAAAGGACGTCCCTGGCTCACGTTCGGTTCGTTCTGGGACGGCATCCAACTCGTA
>JAIKWU010000070.1 GCA_024684455.1 Bacteroidaceae bacterium
CAGTGCCTCACGAATCGTGGCGGCAATGGCGTGGCTCGACTCCGGTGCCGGAATGATACCTTCGGTGCGTGCGAACAGCGTACCGGCCTCGAAGGTCTCGAGTTGTGGAATGTCCACAGCCGACATCATGCCGTCCTTCAGCAACTGGCTGACAATGACGCCTGCACCGTGGTAACGCAGACCACCGGCGTGGATGTTGGCGGGCATGAAGTTGTGACCGAGGGTGTACATCGGCAGCAGCGGTGTGTAACCGGCTTCGTCGCCAAAGTCATACTGGAAGACGCCACGTGTGAGTTTCGGGCATGACGAAGGTTCGGCTGCGATAAACTGCGTTTTCTTGCCATCCAGGATGTTGTGGCGCATGAACGGGAAGGCGACACCGCCGAAGTTCGAACCGCCACCGAAGCAGGCGATGACCATGTCGGGATATTCGCCAGCCATCTCCATCTGCTTCTCGGCTTCAAGACCGATGACACTCTGATGCAGCGCCACGTGATTCAGCACTGAACCCAGCGTGTATTTGCAGTTAGGTGTCGAGATGGCCAGTTCGATAGCCTCGGAAATAGCCGTGCCGAGCGAACCTTGGTTCATCGGGTCGCGTGTGATAATGTCCTTACCAGCGCGGGTTGACATCGACGGCGATGCCTCGACGGTCGCGCCGAAGGTCTGCATGATGCTACGACGATATGGCTTCTGGTTATAAGAAATCTTCACCTGATAGACAGCGCATTCCAGCCCGAACACCTTGGCAGCATACGACAGGGCAGCACCCCACTGGCCGGCACCCGTTTCGGTGGTGATGTTCGTCACACCTTGTACCTTGTTGTAGTAGGCCTGTGCCAATGCCGAGTTCAGTTTGTGGCTACCCACGGGCGACACACTCTCGTTCTTAAAGTAGATGTGAGCCGGCGTGCCCAGTGCTTCCTCCAGTCCGTAAGCACGTACCAGCGGCGTAGAACGGTAGTACTTGTACATCTCGCGGACAGGTTCGGGAATGGGAATCCAGGCGTCCGTCTGGTTCATCTCCTGCCGGGCCAGTTCTTCGGCGAAGATGGGGAAGAGGTCTTCGGCCTTCAGCGGTTCCTTCGTCTGAGGATTCAGCGGTGGCATGGGTTTGTTGACCATGTCGGCCTGGATGTTGTACCAAGCGGTTGGGATTTCACTCTCCGGGAGGAAAAACCTTTTCTGTCTTTCTTTCATAATGAGTAAATGTTTAAGAGTTAATAATTGTGTGTTGTGTTAAAATGAAAAGAGGCCGGTCGCAAGAACGACTGGCCTCTTTGTATCTCTGTTCAGCATGACTTTCTGATACGCAGCAATCTTCTCACGACTTTTTGAATCCTGAGCACTGCCACCACCAGAAGTTTGCTGTCATTTTCATCGATTTTCTACGTTTTTGTTTTTGATTTCGCTGCAAAGGTAAGCACTTTCTTTCATTCTGCAAAACTTTTTCACGAAAAATTTACTATTTTGTCAAAAAACTTCTTTGGAATTATTTTGTCCATGCCACCACACGAATTTTGATTTAATACGACCTTATTCATTGACTACTTGAAACTCAAAATCGCATGCGTATTCATACGGCTTTTTATTCTTAAATGTAATTACCACGTTAAACTTGCAGTCAGGATCATCATTGAACACCAATTTGAAGGATGTTTCACTTAAACGAACTATTCTTGAGATGTTATCTACTACATCTTCATGGTCTGACCTTAATTGTTTGAGATAATTAGTGGCTACAGTACTTTTCTCATGTGTTGCCGCGTATGCTGCACCATACGTCATCGCTTGTGTCATTATATTTCCTCCTCCAGAATATAACTCACGGACTACTTTAGCTTGGATTTCCTTAACTTTAGTTGCAAACGTTGTCGCTCTTTGTGTCAAAATCTGAGTGGCTCTTGTTTCTCCATATTTTGCAAACATTTTTTTCCGAATTCTTGCTGCCTGCTCGTCTTCTGTCAGACCTTTTTCGTAAGTTCCCCCAATATATATACACATGATTTCCATCTGGCTCATTCCTGGAACATACGTTATATTTAACGATTTACATAATTCTTTTAGGATTACTCCCTGTATATAATCCTTAACCTCATCCTCATTTTGCGACTTTTCAAGTCCCAGTTCCACCTTTATGTCATGCTGCACATTCGCTGATTCTTTCTGAATGTTGTATTTATTGTTTTTATAATCGTGAATGAGAATTTGGTTCATTATATACTGTCTCAAACTTGTTTTCTCCTCAACCATCAAATTATCTAACAGTCTAAAATTCTCGTTATTCGAACAACGCAACAGCATATGTACTCTCAATAAGGTGCCATTATCATCATAAATAAAAGATGCCAAATAATTTTTGGCGTAACATAATCGATATTGAGGATGTGATGGAAATAAATAATAACTGATAGAATAAGGGTATGATTCCGTCTTTTTTACCTTTTGATCATTTTCTTTCATAATCCATTCCCAGCCTTGAGCGTACCTTTGTTGTCTGAAGTCTGCCATATCCAATGAATCTATTTCTATGTCTTGTGCCAAAGCATTTATTGACACACAGGCAAAGAACATAATGAGGATAAGCAGTTTTGCCATCATCTCTTTTGAGAATGGATTTGAAATTTTTGTTCGTTTCCATATTGGAACGGGAACCTCATTGCCTAACACACTTTTGCAAATTACATTATCTTCTGTTTTTTCTATCTCTAATTCACCAGTTCGAGCACCATCAAGCAACCAGTTTCCTATTATTGCATGAGTTGTCCTGAATGGGGACTCGTCATCTTTTTCACGCTCGTTGAGCATAGATATGTATTCCCACGGATATTGCTTTCGGAAAGCATCTAAAAATTCATGCGAGTTGAATGAAGGATACTCGTATTTTTTAATGACTTCGCGAGCCAATTGGAAAAAACATTCTCGTTCCATAAACATAAATGAGTTTTGCGCCTATAAACACCTCTGATTCGGCTGGTGAATACTTGAGATTAGGGTATAAAAAAGACGTGGGTGTCTGGTACTTGTCCGCCTATCCCACTTCACGGGCTCTCGCATTGCCTTCGTCCAGGATAAGCAACTCAGTTAGCCCACGCCGGGGATGGTTATACAGTCACAGTCCATACTTATATAATAATGTATATAAGGAATGGACAGGGTATAATGCACCCTGCGCAGACGTTACTGGTGCGCATCTTCTAGACTTAGAATTTGCGAGATTCGTGAAGCCGAAGATAACGTCGTGTAAACGTCCTTTTTCAATAAGATTCGACCCCATTGCCCTGTAAGGCTAACAGAAGTCAAGTGCAAAGATACGGAGAATGTGTCAAACGTGCAAAGAAATGACGAAAAAAGTGCAAGACTTTTCTTGCACTTCTAATTTGAAAATATGATGACGGCATGAGGACAACACCTACAACATTGGAGCCATCTTGGTAAAAAACAAACGAAGGATGTGGACAGATGTTTTGTTGTGGGCGTAGAGGATGATACAGCCTGGATGTGCAACAAATCGGCGAATAGTACGGTGGACATCCTCTCTCACTATCGTACCGATGGTGGGCATCTGCCGTAACTGCTCTGCTGTATGGTAAATGTTTTGTGCAAAGGTGGCTGCGAAGTCTCTGCCACAATGCAGATGATACCACACAACTTGGTTGCGAATCTGTCTCAGTGGTATACTGTTCCAGATTAACTTCATACGTATGCCTTTTCTTTTTCAGTCCACAAGCCAGACAATTTGTTCCAAAAGGCTTTGGCGATATGGGAGGGAGCCGCGCAATCTTTATCACATTCCTGAATCAGCGTTTCCCATTCCGCAGCCGTTTCAGGCATCGGAGTTTCCTGAGGAGGGGATGAAACAAAGAAGTCGGATGCAGCCAATTCTTCAACATCCTCTGCTGAAAAAAAGGATTCGGCAAATGCACGTGCATTTTGCTCACGATTTTTACTCTGTCGGCTATGCAGAGCCTTAGATGCTACATAATTCACTGCCAATGGTTCGGCGGCAATATCGGAGGCATCCACACGCCCTGTTGTATCTTCGTAAGTTTTAGCCATGTCCTTCGGAGTTATCTGTTGAGACAATTGTTCTAGATGACAAAGTTACGGAGAATGTGGCAAACGTGCAAGAGAAGAACAAAAAAATTGTGTCTCAGAGAGCGATCTGGAACATCGTAAATGAATACGGTGCGAGATCGAGGGTCATCTGCTTCGCAACCTTCACGGTCTCGGTCTTCGGCGCGATAGGCTGGGCATCGAAGTTGTTCTCGTCGTCAGGATTGCCGCAAAGGGTAGTCTTCTGTGCCTCTTTCTTCATCGAACGGAAGCGGCTGAGGTCGAGCGTGGCTTTCTTCGCGTCGGCACTGGCATTACAGAGTTTGACGAAGAGTTGGTGCGTCTTCGTGTTGAGAACGACGGAAGCACCCTGCAGGTCGGTGGCATCGGCGATGGTGACACAGTCGCCATAGTAGTACTGACCAGCCGACTGACCGAACATCTGCTGCACATAGTAACTGCAGGTGAGGAACGGACGATGGTTGTCAAAGTAGATGAGGTTGGGGTTCCAGTTGTTGGTGCCCTTTCGCGCGAAGAGCGGTGCGTAGGAGGTCATGGCGACGACATCGCCATTGCGCTCGACGTGAAGGAGATAGAGACCTTCGGCCAGCGCATCAATCAGTTTCTTGTCCTTGGCCGCATATTCACCAAGATAGACCTTGGTCTTGCGGTCACGAGGATAGTTGTCGTACTGACGGTTGTGGAGGAAGTATTCGCGCGGTTCGTAATAGTGTTCGTCGAGGATAGGTACGCCCAACTCCTCGGCAAGTTTCCAGCCTGCCTCAAAGTCGCCATTGCCTGGATGTGAGCCAGGACCTGCGGTGCCGACAATGACAATCTCGGGATGGGCTTCGCGTATGCGCGTGTACATATACTTAAAGCGTTCGCAGAATTCGGGCGAAATCTTCTCTTCGTTGCCCAGTCCGAGGTACTTGAGGTTGAAGGGCGCAGGATGACCTGCTTCGGCACGCAGACGTGCCCATTTCGATGTGGCAGGGTCGCCGTTGGCCCATTCAATGAGGTCGAGCGCATCCTGCACCCATTCGTCCATCTCGGACATGGGTACTACGTCCTGTGCCTGTCCACGCATACCCCAGCCGCCGTTCGTTCCCTGACAACTGACGCCGCAAGGCAGAATGGGCAGCGGTTCCATACCGAGGTCTTCGCAGAACTGGAAGTATTCAAAGTAACCGAGACCCATCGACTGGTGGTAGCCCCAAGTGTTCTTCAGGCCTTTGCGTTGCTCCTTTGGGCCGACAGTGGTCTTCCAGCGATAGGTATCCCAGAAGCCGTCGCCTCCGCCATGGACCACACATCCGCCGGGAAAACGCATGAAACGGGGATGCAGGTCAGCGAGTGCCTCAGCGAGATCCTTGCGCAGTCCGTGACCTTTGTATGTATCTTCGGGCATGAGGGAGACGACATCGACATCCAGCGCACCCTGATTCAGGACGAGGATCTGTAGATTGGCGTTCATACGGTCCTGTGTCGGTGTGAGCACGGCTGTGTATTTCTGCCAAGTCTGTGCCTTCACTTCAAACGTGGTGTCGGCCAGCGACACAGGAGGTTCACCCCAATGAACGCCGGGAACATGCAGAACCACACGCACCTGCTTAGTGCCGCCATCGACATTGCGGAAGAAGGCGGAGAAGTTGTATTTCTGCCCTGCCTTCACGTTGATGCCGTCGAAGCCGTCGTTCTGCAGTCCGAAACCTTTCCATCCGTTGTAGTCGTAATACTCTTTCACACGCTCGGTGTGCAGGCGCATGTAGGTCGGATTGTTCGCATGGACGGGGTTGTCCATACGCACCTCCAAGTGACCGAGCGAATGACCTGGGCGTACCAGACGCCACGCCGTACCGGCACCCCATCCGTCGCGCTCCGTCGGACTGTACTCAAAACCGCCGTTCTGCAGCAGTTCGGCATAAAGTCCGCCGTCGGCCGCCATCGAGATGTCCTCAAAGAAGATGCCAATCAATTCGTCACTGATGGGTTTTCCACCCGCGGGTGCTTTCATGTCCTTCTGGGCGTGAAGTCCAACTGTCGCAGCCAGCATGAACGCTGCAAGAAAGATACGTTTGTTCATCATGATAAAGTGTTATTTAGTTTGATAGCATTCGAAGATACGGTTGACACGCTTCTGGGGCAGTTTCGGCGTGAACAGACTCACAAGGAACACCACAGGGAAGCCGCCTACCATGGCGATGGCACCGCAGTTAATCGGGTTGATAGGATTGCCCAAAATCATGTTTACCACTGTCAGACCAACGCCCCAGACGAAGCAAGCCCACACCGAAGCCGTGGTCGTTCCGCGCCAATACAGGCCCAGCATGAACGGGGCAAGGAAAGCACCCGCCAGCGCACCCCACGAAATACCCATGAGTTGGGCAATGAAGGTCGGTGGATTGAGCGCAATCATCAGCGAAATGACGATGAAGAAGACGATGAGCACGCGCATGACAACCACCTTACGACGTTCCACTTTCTCCGACACAATGTCGTCGATGCTGCCGTCCTCCACCTCACCAGGCAATGCTTTCTTGTCACGGTAGATGAGGTCGAGTGTCATAGTCGATGACGAAGTCAGCACGAGCGAAGCCAGTGTTGACATGGAGGCCGAGAGCACGAGCAGCACAACGAGCGCGATAAGGATGTCGGGCAGCGAAGCCAACATGGAGGGGATGATGGAGTCGAAGTCCAGACGTCCGTTGGGAAGCATGGGTGGTGTGCCAAAAAGCCGTCCGAATCCGCCGAGGAAGTAGCAGCCACCGGCGACGATGAAGGCGAATACCGTCGAGATGATCGTACCGCGACGGATGGCGCTTTCGTCGGTGATGCTGTAGAACTTGCCCACCATCTGCGGCAGTCCCATGGTGCCGAGCGACGTCAGCACTACCACACCGAGCAGTCCCCACGGGTCGGGTCCCCAGAGCGAGGCGAAGCCACCATTGACGTCAGGCGCATCGTCCGCAGGCAGGGCTGCCATCTTCTCCACCGCCGACACCAGTCCGCCCTGCGAGGCCAGCACCGCCGCAATGACGGTGACGATGCCGAAGAGCATGATGATGCCCTGTATGAAGTCGTTCATCGCCGTTGCCTTATAGCCGCCGAGGATGACATAGACCGCCGTCAACACGGCCATGATGATGACACAATACTCATACGGAATGCCAAATCCCATTTCAAACAGCGTTGATATGCCTTTATACACACCGGCTGTATAGGGAATAAGGAACACAAACGCGATAACCGAAGCCACCACGCGCAGCCCCTGGCTCGAGAAGCGCGTGCCGAAGAAGTCAGGCATCGTGCGGCTCTCGATGTGTTGCGTCATCAACTTCGTTCTGCGTCCCAGCAAGAGCCATGCCAGCAGCGAACCGATGATGGCGTTGCCGATGCCAATCCACGCACTCGACAGACCGTATTTCCAGCCGAACTGGCCCGCATAGCCGACAAAGACGACGGCCGAAAAATAACTCGTTCCGAAGGCAAACGCCGTGAGCCACGGCCCTACGCTGCGTCCGCCCAGCACAAAGCCATCGACGCTCCGTGCCTGTTTCCTTGACCAAATGCCGACACCGACGGTGGCGACAAGGAATATCACTGTGAGAAGAATTTTGATGAACATACAGACCCCTCCCCATCCCTCCCCAAGGGGAGGGCGTAGAATGTTTTCGTGGGGAGTATTCTACTTCATTATTATTTTATTATTATATTATAATTATGTAATTGTAACCACTCCCCTCCCTTGGGAGGGGTCGGGGGAGGGTCTTTTATTAGTTAAACCTAATCTGCATCTGGCACATCACGGCATGATTGGCACAATGATGGAACTGTCCGCCTGCGATCGATGCGTTTTTATAGACATACTGTAACTGCACACGGCATTTGCCATAGAACCAGTACTGCAAGCCGGCGATGGCCTTGTGCTGGTGCATGTGTAGGTCGGTGTTGAAGTTGAAAAAGTCGTATGAACCTACCAAATCGACCTTCGACTTTCCCAACGGAACTGCTCCCGTGAGGTAGCCGCCACGACTGCGAGCCGAGCCGTCCCAACCTTCTAGCCATTCACCATGCAGGTTCAGGTGACGCGATTTGTAGTCAAAACCAGCCGTCAAGCGGTTGCGCTTGTAATCTTGTCCGTTTTGAATGGTCGGATTATAAACAGAGACCTTACCGTCTGTAAGAATATTATGTCCTCGACCAATCTGTCCCGTTGCCACGAGGTTGAGGCCCTTCATCGGGCGGAACTCCAAACGTCCGATAAAGTCCTTCTCCGCATTGCCATCCTTCTTGTTGATGCCCTGTCCGTTCAACACCTGCAATTCGTAACGCAACTTACCGTTGTTGGTCTCGCCGAAGAGTGAAAGACCCAAGTCACGCCCGGTTGTCACACCAAGCAGTGGATCGCTGCCGCAACCAGCCAGGTAGGTCACACCTTCCGCATACACATCGATGGCCTCCATCGCAGTCGGCGACAACGGATTTTCCAATGTCAATCCATTCTTGAACTGTCCGATTCTGACCGTCAGCGCCTTGTTGGAAGTCAGGCGATAGTCTGTAAAATACTCCAGCACCGCGCTCGAGAAATCATGCATAAACTGGAACGACCAACGGTCGGTCACCTGAGCATTGATCCAGAAAATCGAACGCTTCAGTTCGAAAGTGCTCTGGTCCGTACCGTTCGCGTGGTTATAGTTGAAACCACCCTGCATGTAGCCGTGCACCTGGATGCGGTCGACCAGTTCGCCCAGCAGCCCCCCTTCATCTCCCCCCGACAGGGGGAGGGCTTCAGAACTAACAGTATTCATTTTACCCTCTTCGTCTTGGGGCACTTCCCCGTCTGGGGGGAGTTGGAGTGAGGCCCCCACAGCCGCAGTGCTGCCGAGCAACACCAGCGAGGCGGCCAAAAACAATTTCACATTCAGAAATCTTTTTGCCATAATAATATTGTGTTTGTTTGACATTTTGTTCGCAAAAACCCAAAAATCTTTGCAAATATAGTAAATCTTACCCACATACACAGCGTTTCCTGTAAAAAAACCACTTTCAGGCATAAAAGAATGCCAGAAACCCCATATTTCCCATCGCTTGGCATAAAAACGCTAAGCACTTGGCGTGATGACGCTAAGCGCTTGGCGTGAAAACTCTAAGCACTTGGCGCCATTTTTCCAAGTACTTGGAGCAAGTAACAAATTGTCAAAAACATTTACAAGCCCTTGATTGCGTGTAGGGGCATAGCTCGTCTATGCCCAAATCGTTGAAGGGCGTAGACAAGCTACGCCCCTACAGGGAAACGTGACATTGTCCAATCGTACGCGCTTGTGGGTAAGAATAATGCCATCATCATGGACGCCCCACGGGTCGTCCCTACAGGGCGCATATTCAACAACCACTTGTAGGGACGACCCGTGGGGCGTCCATGACCAATTAGGATTTTCCTCACATCGAGTTTCGGAAAAATCCTTCGGGCAGGCATGGAAACCTGCCCCTACAGGCCCCCAACTCGTCGTTCAAAAGCAAAAAACGCGCAAGTTTTAACTTATTTTAACGGGGTGAAATATATTTTTAAACTGATTATTTGTATTTTTGCAGAAATTTCAGATGTTAACATTAGAAAGTCTTTGGACGATGATTGTGGAGAGGTTGATTCTTTTTGTCAGATACTTTTTAATTCACTGATTCCATAACCCTTTAATTTACAAAACAATGAAAAAAGCATTACTTCTGATGTTGCTCACGGCATTCACTGCCGTAGCAAGTGTTGCACAGCCCGTGAAGCGCAGCCCCGAACTGCGTGTGCTAACGCCTGAGCAAATGAACAAGGAACTGGCAGCGAAGCCGATGCCAGTCAAGAAGGCCCAAGCGCCACGCAAGGCCAACGTCACGGTGGATGACCTCGTGGGCGTGTACACAGCCAATGTATATATCGACGACGCCCCTTACACGTACAAAGTGACTCTGAAAGCCAGCGAGGTCGAAGGCGAGGTGCTCCTGTCCGGAATCTGGTGGTTCAATGACATCAAGGCTACGGTCGATTCCGAAAATTCCAGGCTGGCCATCGAACTTGGCCAGCAGGTTTACTACCATTACTCTTACGGCTGGTGTATTCTTGCTGTGGCAGGAGGCTCCTCTACAGGCACCATTTACGCCACCGTTGAGGAAGACGGAACGATCACCTTCCCATCCGACCTATACCTCTGCATGGTTATAGCCGAAGGCGATCATGCGGGCTACATTGTTCAAAGTAAAATCTATCCAGGCATGACGCTGACTCCTGGTTTTCCTGATTTCGCCCTCACGCCCTGGGACGACAAGACCCTCACCTTCCTCGGCGATGGTGACGTGGTGGGCGACTTCAGCACCCTGGTCACAGGTGTGGCGTCTAACGGCGATGACTGGGTGGGATTAGAAATCACGACGACCGACCTGGTCAATGTGGAAGACCCTGACGACCAACTGCCCCTGTCGGTGAACAACAACTTGAGTTATTTAACTCCTATTCTGGTGGGCGAAGACGAAATCCTGTGCAATAACGGACTTTACGCCGACAACAAGCCGTTCAGCACCCTTGTTGGCGAACACGAATTCATCTTAATCGACGGCTATGGTTCGGACGAGGATTTTGAGGCAGTCAAAGACGTCCTCGCCGGCAAGATTGCCGTATGCTACCGTGGTGGCGGCGTCTCGTACTATATCAAGGCCAATGCTGCCGTAGCGAACGGGGCTATCGGCCTGATCGTCGTGAACAGCCAGGAGGGTACCACCAACATAAACCTGTCAGGCTACAAATACGACAAGCCCGTCGCGATCATCACGAAGGCCGACGGGGTACTGCTGAAGGAGAGCGCCACCTATGTTGACGGCGAAGTATCCTACTATCAAGGCTCGCTGACCGTCACAGATGAAGAGAAACTCTATCACAGTAGTTTTGTTTATACTTATGGAAATAACGAAGAAGATAACGAAGGGGAAGTGAAAGCCGTTGTGCAGGACTGGACGAATGCTACACCCGGTGCCACCTATCAGGCTACCATCAACTACGCAGTCACCTACCGGAAATATAACGAGGAACTCGACACTTGGGAAGAGAAAGAAGCCGAGATGGCTCCGACCACGCTGACGCTCCGAGTGCTTAATAGTCCTGGCCTTGTCATTACCCCCTGGGACGAAGTCGAACTCACCTACGGCAGCACAGAAGGCGACCTCATCGGCAGCCCCAACACGCTGGTCAGCGGACTGAATCCGGACAGCCGTGACTATGTAACCGTCAAGGTGACGTCCACCGACTTAGAAAACTATTGGTACTCCGGTGAAAGCCCACTCTACTTGGACTTTGGAGGCAATATGGATATCACCTACTACTACGGATATGGCTATGAGCCTTATTCTGATGAATTTGATGTACGGGCCGTTATTTCCGACACGAAGTATGCACATCCTGAAGAACCCTACGTAGCATACCTCACTTACGAGGTCACGTACTATGCATATGATGCCGAGACAGATTCCTATTTTGAATACCCCCTTACGACAGAAAAGACGATGCTGTGGGTTTGGACACCTTCTTTGGACATCGTCTTCACACCCTGGGCCGACAGCGAACTCACCTACGGCAACACCGAGGGAGACGTCGTGGGCACCAAGAGCGCATTGCTCAGCGGACTGCCGGAGTCGGATTATAACTATGCGACAGTATCGGTGACCAACACCCATCTCATCAATGTGGCCGACCCCGACGACCAACTGATACTGGCGTTGAAGTCACCCACGTGGGAGTCGGACAACCTGATGGACTGGTACCCACTCTATGTGGCAGGAAAGGAACTCGAATATTCTGAAGCCTTCGGCTACGGCAACAAGCCCATCAGCACTATCGTGGGCGACCATAAGTTCATCTACATCGACAACTATGGTGATGTAGAGGACTTCGAGAAAGTCAAGGATGTTCTCGAAGGCAAGATTGCCGTCTGCAACCGTGGCGGCAT